>DAIPIQ010000052.1:12738-21719 GCA_036770745.1 Opitutaceae bacterium
TGCGCCGCCTCGCGGCGGAGATCGGCGGCTACGCGGAGCTGCTCCCGCGGCTCAACGCCAACGCCCGCGTCGTGATCGACCACCTCGCGGCCCGGCCGACCGGCGTGCGCCGCCTCCACTGGAGCCTGCAACCCGAGACGCGGGAGAACCACCTGCGCCTCGCCCGCGCGCCCGACCGGATCGGGCCGGTTTTCTCCTTTCAGGTGGACGGCGCTGTCGCCGCCTTCTTCGACGCGGTGCCGCTCCCCAAGGGCCCGAGCTTCGGCATGACCACGACGCTGCTCTGCCCGTTCGTCTACCTCGCCCACTACGACCTCGTGACCTCCGAGGCGGGCCGTGCGACCCTCGCGCGCGCGGACCTTCCGGCGGACCTGTTGCGCATGTCGGTCGGGCTGGAGCCGCCCGAGGACATCCTCGCGGCGCTGGAGTGTGGTTTCGCCGCGCTGGCGGCGGGCGCGCGGGCGGATGGACTCAAAAGTGGTGGCATGCCTCGGTTCCGCTGAAGACCGACGGGCTTCTGCGCGGCCGATTCGGACGCATCGACCACGGTGACCTTGCATGCCGTGGTCGTGGGCCGGGGTTGATCCCCGGCTTCCGACCGAGAGAGCCGAAAAAGCCGGGGATCAACCCCGGCCCACGACTGCTGGTTGCCATCACTTTCGATTACACCCCGCGCGCGGGCCGGCCACGATCTCCCGGCTTGAGTTCGCGCGAGGGGTCGTCTTCGTTCGCGAAACCGCCCGATGCCGCCCCAGCTCGACCAGGCCCGTTGGTTCGCCGAGGAAGTCCGACCCCACATCGGCGACCTGCACGCCTACGTGCGGCGGTCGTTCCCCGGCGTGCGCGACGTCGACGACGTCGTGCAGGACTCGCTGGTGCGGATCTGGATCGCGTGGGCCGGGCGCCGGATCGAGAGCGCGCGACCGTTCCTTTTCAAGATCGCCCGCCGGCGCGCGATCGACGTGTTGCGGCACGACCGCGCCTCGCCGCTGCTCGCGATCGGCGATCCGGCCGCCCTGCCCGTGGCGGAGGAGGGGCCGTCGCCCCTCGACGCCCTCGGCGACTCGGAGAAGGTCGAGCTCGTCGCCGAAGCCATCGCCCACCTCCCCGCGCGGTGTCGCGAGATCGTGGTGTTGCGCAAGCTCCACGGGCTCTCCCAGCGCGAGGTCGCGGCCCGGCTCGGACTTTCCGAACGCACCGTCGAGGTGCAGGTCGCCCGCGGCGTGCGCCGCTGCGCCCACCACCTGCGGCGCCGCGGCCTGGATTCCGCGGGCCGCTCCTGACCGCCATGGACGACCGCAGGCAGACCCCTCCGCTCGCTCCCGAGGACGCGCTCGACTGGCCCGCTCGTGCGGACGCCGGCGCAACCGTCGCCGCGGCCGTGGCCCGGCACGTGCGTCGGCGAAACGCGCGGCGGAAGACGCTTGTCTGTGGTGTGGCGGGAGCACTCGCCCTCGTCGCCGCGGTCGCGTTCCTCCGGCCGGTGGAAACGCCCGTCGCAGGACCGGTCGCGAGCGCGGCCGCGCTCGTCCGGCCCGCGGGCGAGACGCTTGCCGACGGTTCGCGGCTCGAGCGCAACGGCGACGCGCTGGTGCGGGTGGAGTTCGACGCGGGCGCCCGGCGCGTGGTGTTGCTCCGGGGCGAGGCGCACTTCGAGGTCGCGCACGATGCGGCGCGACCGTTCATCGTGGTCGTGGGCGAGGTCGAGGTGCGCGCGGTCGGCACGGCCTTCTCGGTCGAAGCGGCCGCCGCCGCGGTCGACGTGCTGGTGACGGAGGGCCGGGTCGCCGTCGACCGGGCCGCGCCCGATGCCCCGACCCCCGCGACGCTCGCCTGGCTCGACGCCGGTTCGCGCGTCCGGGTGACGGGCGCCGATCTGGCCCCCGCCGCGCCGCCGCCGGCGGTCGTTCCGTTCTCCCCCGAGGAACTGGCGCGGCGCCACGCCTGGCGCGTCCCCCGGCTCCAGCTCGACGACGCCTCGCTCGACGAGACGCTCGCCCTTTTCAATGAGCACGGGGCGACCCGGCTCGTGCTCGCCGAGACCGGACTCGGGGCGTTGCGGGTGAGCGGGGTCGTCCGCGCCGACAACACGAGCGCCCTCCTGCACCTGCTGCTCGTCGAGCACGGGATCGAGGCGACGCCTCGCGGCGAACGCGAGCTGCTCCTCGCGCGGGCCGCTCGCTGAGGCTTTCCGGCGGACTTGCCGGAGCGGCGGTTTCCCAACCGCCGTCTGCGACGTCCCTCCGGCGGCTGGGAAGCCGCCGCTCCGATCATCGGGGACGGGTGCTCTTCCCCTCGCGGTCCGCGAAAGGCGGGGCGCCGGTTGTTTATTTTCTTTTCCGGTAAGGGATCCTCGGACCTCACCCGTGGCTGGGGTCGACGTCGGCTTCCGACCGGCCGCGTGCTCCGATGCCCCTGCGAACCTCCTCCCTCCTCCGTCTGTGCGTGCCCCTGGCTCTTGCCTGCGCGCTCACGGGGCGCGCGGAGCCGGCGCTCCGCACCTTCGATCTCCCGGCGGATCAGGCCGAACGTTCGCTCCGCCTTTTCGCGGCCCAGTCGGGCCTCGAGGTGCTCTTCTCCCGCACGACGACCGCCCGCGTCCGCACCAACCCGCTGCGCGGCGACTTCGAGCCGCTCGAAGCCGTCCAGCGACTCCTCGCGGGCACCCGCCTCGTCGCGACCCGGGACGCCCGCAGCGGCGCGATCATCGTCTCCCGTGCCAAGTCGGCGGGCCCGGCGCCCGCCCCGGCCGCCCAGGAACCCTCTCCCACCACGAACATGAACTCCAAGCCAACCGCCTCGCGGCTCCTCGCCGCCCTCGCCCTCACCACCGCCGCCGTCGGCCAGACGCCGGCCCCGTCCACCGGTCCCGCCGAAGAGGCCGAGACCATCTTGCTCTCGCCCTTCGAGGTGAACACCGAACAGGACAGCGGCTACATCGCGAGCAACTCGCTCGTCGGCGGCCGCATCAGCACCAACCTGCTCACGACGCCCTCCGACGTCTCGGTCCTGACCCGGGAGTTCCTCAACGACATCGCCGTCGACACCTATCAGGAGGCGAGCATCTGGCTCACGGGCGCGACCGTCATTCCCAACCCCAACGTCGACTTCGGCAACGACGTCAGCTTCCGCGGCCTCGGCAACGTCAATGGCGGCTATCCCTCCCGCAATTACTTCCGCTACAACAACGGGGTGGACGGCTACATCGCCGACCGCCTGGAGAGCGCGCGCGGGCCGAACTCGCTCCTCTTCGGCGACGGCGTGGTCGCGGGCGTCCTCAACACCATCACCAAGCGCGCGCGCTTCGATCGCAACGAAGGCTCGCTCCAGATCCGCGTCGACAGCGAGGGCGGTCGCCGCAGTGCGCTCGATGTGAACCGTGCCTTCGGGAAGAACCTCGCCGTGCGCGTGAACCTGCTCCACGGCGACGGTCGCAACTGGGTGGATACGTTCTTCGACGACCGCCGCGCCCTCCACCTCGCGGCCGCCTGGCGGCCCTGGAAGGGCGGCGAGCTCCGCACCGAGTTCGAGTGGATGCGTTCGGCGAAGAACTTCGCGCGACGCTTCGTCACCGACAACGCCTCGAACTGGAACGGAACCTTCCTCACCGCCCCGCTCACCGGCAACCCGCCCGCCGGTTCCGGCATCTCCCGCTTCACCACCGACCGGCTGGTCGTCGGCGCCGCCTTCCCGACCCTGGGCATCCAGAACTTCCGCAACCTCGGGGCCTCCAACGGCTCGTCCCTCTCGATCCTTCCCGACGGGCGCCCGATCAACAACTTCCCCTCCGTCCCGCGCAACTTCAGCATCCAGCCGCCCAACGTCTTCCACGAGTCCAACTACCGCGTGCTCGGGGCCTACTTCACCCAGCAGCTCGGCGACTTCACCTTCGAGCTCGCGGCCCAGCGGGTCCACTCGCCGCACCCCCGCATCGTCGCCAACTTCAACAGGTACACGGTCGATGTGAACGCCGTCCTCCCCGACGGCTCGCCCAACCCCAAGGTCGGCCAGCTCTACAGCGAATCCACGCTGATGCAGACGACCAACCAGGACAACCGCCACACCGACTACCGCCTCGCCGCGGTCTACGTGCTGCCCGTGAAGAACTTCTCCCAGCGCTTCAACGTCATCGCCTCGCACCGCGAGGAGCTCTTCGACTGGGACATGTTCCGCTACGCCCGGAGCAACAACCCGGCCATCCCCAGCCTCTTCAACAACGCCAACACGATCTTCGTCCGCCGTTACCTCAACGACCCCGCCGTCCCGCTCGAGGCCCCCGTGAGCGGCAACGGCATCGAGGTCGGCACGGTGCCGATCCAGGACCGCTTCGAGACCCAGGAGCTCGACACGCTCCAGTTCGCCAGCGTCGGCAGCTACTGGGAGGACCGCATCTCGGTGATCGGCGGCGTGCGGCGCGACAACTACAAGCGCCGCGACACCTCCATCGGCACCCGTCTTCCCAACGGCATGCCCGACCCCGCCGGCTACCTCGTCGGCACCACCGACGTCGACGTGACGACCTACAACATCGGCGCGGTGGTGTTCCCCATCCGCTCGATCGGGCTCTACGCCAACTACGCCGATAGCTTCAACCCCGCCGGTTCCGGCACGGTCTACCTCGACGGCACGATCGTCCAGCCGACCACGACCGTCGGCAAGTCCGGCGGCCTGCGCTTCTCCCTCGCGGAGAACCGGCTCGTCGGCTCCGTCGGTTACTACGAGACCTTCGAGCGGGGCCGGAACTCCGACTTCTCCCTCAACGAGATCAATCGCCTCTGGAACAACCTCAACCTCTCCGATCGCCAGATCCCCGGCACCAACTACCGCGACAGTTCCACCGCCGGCGGCACCGGCTGGGAGGCCGACCTGGTTTCCAACTTCGGGAAATCGCTCCGCATCCGCTTCAACTACTCGCTGCCCGACAACGAGCAGCGCGACACCCTGCCGCAGTTGCGCGCCTACTACGCCGCCAACCTCGCCACCTGGCAGGCCGGCGCCGACGACGTGAACAACCCGTTCCGCACCCAGATCCAGGCCGACATCAACACCCTCACCACCCGCATCGAGAACGCCAACGAGGGTCGGCGGATCAACGGCCTCCAGGACTACACCGCCAACATCTTCGCCAATTACACCTTCCATACCGGCCGGCTCAAGAACGTCCGCCTCGGTGGCGGGGCGAACTTCATCGGTCGCACGATCGTCGGCAACGTCGCCGGCCGACCCTACGACTACGTCTACCGCCCCGGCTACTCGCTCGTCTCCGCGGTGGCCGGCTACTCCTTCCAGTGGCGCGACCTTCGGTGGGACGTGCAGCTCAACGTGAGCAACCTCTTCAACGAGGACCAGCCCGTCTTCCTCGACACCACCATCTTCCAGGGACAGACGGTCTACGCGAACTTCTTCTCCCTCGAACCCCGGCGCACCACGCTCACCGCCACGGTCCGCTTCTGATCCCCGGCCCGGGAGGGCGGACGTCCCGCCCGCCTCCGGCCCCGCACCCTCGTGGAGGCGGGCGTCCCGCCTGCCTCCACGAGCAACCGCGCCGCCGCCTTTTCCATTGGCTCGCGCGCGCGACCGCCCAACGTGCTCGCACGGCATGCAAGAGGGCGACTCCCCAGGCTCCACCAGGACGCGCTCCCGGCGCTGGCGGGCCCTCGGTCGCCTCTTCGCCCGGCGGCTGCGGGACTTCCGGCTCTCGATCGACATCGATCCGCTGCCCGGCCGCCGCCTCGCCTCCCTGATTTCGCGCCGCCACGCCGCGGCCGACCTCCGCGCCGGGGCCAACGTCGCGCTCCTCGCCTTCCCCCAGGGCATCGCCTACGCGCTCGTCGCCGGCGTGCCCGCGCAGTTCGGCGTGTTCGCCGCCGCGATCGGCGGCATGGTCGGCCCGTTCTTCAGCGGGGCCCGCTTCATCGTGCTCGGCCCGACCAACGCCACCGCGATCCTCATCTTCGGCGGCCTCGCCACCGCCGGCGTCCCGGAGGAGCGGCGGATGATCGCGCTCCCGCTCTTCGTCGCCCTCGTCGGGCTTTTCCAGATCGTCGGCTCGATCGCCCGGCTGTCGTTGCTCCTCAACTACGTGTCGCGCACGGTGATCACCGCCTACGTCACCGCGGCCGCCGCGCTCATCGCGGCGAACCAGCTCCAGAACGCCCTCGGCTTCCGCGTGCCGGGCGAGTCGACGTTCTTCGGCGTGCTCGCCGGCACGCTCCGCGGCCTCGGGCAGACGCGCTGGCCCGAGCTCGCCATCGCCGCCGGCACGCTCGCCACCAACCTGCTCGTCCGCCGCTTCCTCCCGCGCCTCCCGCACGTGGCGGTCACGCTCGTCTTCATGGGCCTGGTGGCGTTCGCGTTGGAGCGGGCCGGCGTCCCGCTCACCTTCCTCGCCGGCTTCTCGCTCGGCGAGGTGCGGCTCTTCAACCTCGTGCCCGACGCCGCCCTCGTCGGCAAACTCGCCCTGCCCGCCATGGCGGTGGCGTTCGTCGCCGTGCTCGAGGGCGCCTCGGTCGGCAAGAACCTCGCCTCCCGCGCCGGCGAGCGCCTCCGCGTCGATCAGGAGATCTACGCCGCGGGCGCGACGAACCTCGTCAGCTCCGTCTTCGGCGGGATGGACACCTCGGGCTCGCTCACGCGCTCCGCCCTCGCCGCGGCCAGCGGAGCCCGCACCGTCGCCGCGCCGATCCTCAGCGGGCTGCTCGTCGCGCTGATGCTCTTCACGCTCGGCTTCCTCATCGACCGGATCCCGCGCGCCGCCCTGGCGGTGGTCGTCATCACGATCGCCTGGTCGCTCTTCAACCGCCACCACCTCCGCGCCGCCCTCCGCACGACCGGCTCCGATGCGATCACGTTCTGCGCGACCTTCGGCGCCGCCCTGCTTCTCACCCTCGACGCGGCGATCTACATCGGGGCGCTCACCTCGATCGTGCTCTTCCTCCGCAAGGCCGGCGTGCCCGAGCTGGTCGAGTACGGCTTCAACGACCAGGGCCAGCTCGCCGCCACCGCCGGCCCCGAACGACGCGGCGTGCCCGGCATCTCGATCCTCCACGCCGAGGGCGACCTCTTCTTCGGCTCGACCGAGATCTTCATCGACCAGACCCGCCAGGTGACCGCCGACCCGAGCATCCGCGTGATCATCCTCCGGCTGAAGAACGCCCACAACCTCGACGCGACGAGCGTGCTCGCGATCGAGGAGCTGCTCGACTTCCTCCGGCAGGACGGCCGCGATCTCGTCGTCTCGGGGGCCGACGCCAAGGTGCGCCGTGCCTTCCTCAACTCCGGCCTGCTGGCCAGGCTCGGCCCGCGCAACTTCTTCTCCGAGGAGGTCGCCAACCCCACCGTCTCGACCCGCCGCGCCCTCAAGCGCGCCTCCGAGATCCTCGGCCGCCGCGACGCCGAGATCCGGATCTTCGTCGACGCCGGACGCAAGGCGCGGGATCAGGGCTCCGAGGGGACGCCGGCCTGATCGCCTTTCAGGAAGCGACGGGACCGGCCCGAAGAAGCGGCGGTTTTCCAACCGCCGGTGGGATGTCCAACCGGCGGCAAGGATGCCACCGCTCCACCGGGCGTCCGGCATCGCCCCGCGTCCTCCACCTGACCGGCCCCCGACGGCGGATGGGCCACCACCCTTGATCAATCTTGCGCTCTGATTCCGCGCACTCCGCGGTTGTTTTCCGGAGTGAACCGCGGAATGCGCGGATTGCGCGGAGTCGGACATCGGACGAGGAGAGTGGTCAACGGTGGGGAAACTCCAGCCGATGGGCTTGCCGGATCCTCTGGCCCCACTCCCCGGCGAGCCCGGCCTCGGCCGCGAACTCCGGCCAGCGTCGCACCCCTCGTCGAGCGACACCGCTCCGATGGTCCGGCCCCAGAGCCGCACCTCCGCGATCATGCCGGCTCACCCCGCTTCCATTCCTTCGCCGTTCCCCCTGTCGCCTTCTTTCCGGTGGCCCGCCGGCGTTTCCGGCCCTGCACCTTCAGTTGCGCCATCGGACTCGCCGCCGGCTCCGGGATGAGCGTTTCGAAATGCTGCATCAGGCCGAGCACCCGGCAGACCCGGACAAAGCCCGACTACTGCGTCGCCGCAGCCGCCAGTTCCAACCGCTGGACCGTTCGCTAGCCCAGCCCTGCCTGCTCCGCGAGCTGCTGCTGCGTCAGATTCTTGGCCAGGCGCAGCCGGGCCAGCCGCTCGCCGATCAGTTTGAGCAGTGCTTCATCGGTGATGGTGGCGAGGATTTTCATGCGCCTAGAGCCTGTTATGCACTCGAAGTGACCTAAAATGCTATAATAAAGCGATTTACGCTTGTACTTTTATCGCTGTTTTCGCATTACGCTCGGGATGGACCCGAAGAGACGACGCTATCCGAGTGACGTGACCGACGACGAATGGGCGTTCTGCGCGCCCTACCTGGCATTGATGCGCGAGGACGCACCGCAGCGAGAGTACCCTCTGCGCGAGTTGTTCAACGCGATGCGCTACGTGGTACGAACCGGCTGCCAGTGGCGCTACTTGCCGCACGACTTTCCGCCTTGGTCGACGGTCTACCAGCAGACCAGACGCTGGTGGAACGCCCGCTGCTTCGAGACCATGGCGCACGATCTGCGCGCGATCGTGTGCGTGCTCGCCAGTCGTGAGCCGTCGCCTTCGGCGGCGGTGTTGGACAGTCGCACGGTGTCTTCCACGCCGGAGAGCGGTGCTCGTGCCGGGTACGATGGATAGCCGCCCCGATAATGTTCGCTCCCTTCTCCCACTGGGAGAAGGGCTGGGGTTGAGGGTGCGCGTTCCACGAGATCGATGCCGCCGATCAAGTCGATCAATTCACCCAGACGATGTTTGTCCAACCCCGGACGCGCATAGTCCTTGGGGAGGACGCCTTTGAGGCGGGCGTTATCCCGCTCGATGGCGACCATGGCGGCATCGACGATTTTGCCGATGGTGGGCTGCTTGGCGCTGGCCTGGAGGTGGGACCAGCGGGCATCGG
>DAIPIQ010000220.1:0-5078 GCA_036770745.1 Opitutaceae bacterium
CGCGCGGCTTCAAGACGGGCGTGACCCGTTTCGACTTCACCCCCCGCGAGGTGGGCAAACCGGCGAGGATGACGCTCACCCTGATCACGCTCGACCGCCCGACGGACGCGTTCGCGGCGATGTTCACGCGCAACGCGCTGCCCGGCGCCCCGGTGGTGATCGGGCGCCGGCGCCTCGCGGGCGCGACGCTCGGCGCGGTGATCGTGAACAACAAGATCTCGAACGTCTGCGCCCCCGACGGCGAGGCCGCCTCCGAACGCGTCTGCGCGGAGACGGCGCGCCTGCTCGGTCTCGCGCCCGAACAGGTGTTCCCGAGCTCGACCGGGGTGATCGGCTGGTCGTTGCCCGTCGAGGCGATCTCGGCCGCGCTGCCGGCCGTCGTCGCGGCGCGCACGGGCGATTCGCTCCTGCCCGCGGCCGAGGGGATCGTCACGACCGACCTCTACCCGAAGCTCCGTCGCGCCGAGGTCGGCGGCGGCTCGATCGTCGGCATCGCCAAGGGCGCGGGCATGATCGAGCCGAACCTCGCGACGATGCTCGTCTACCTCCTCACGGACCTCGACGTGCCGCGCGCGACGCTGCGGGCCGCGCTCGGCCGGGCGGTCGAGGCGACGTTCAACTGCATCAGCATCGACAGCGACACCAGCACCTCCGACACGGTCGCGCTGCTTTCGTCGAAGGCGGCGCCGTGTCCCGACCCGGCGGCGTTCGAGGACGCGCTTCTCGAGGTGTGCCGCGCCCTCGCCGGGGACGTCGTGCGCAACGGCGAGGGCGTGCGCCACGTGATGCGGATCGTCGTGCGCGGGGCCCCTTCGCCGGCGGTCGCACGCGCGCTCGGGAAGACGATCGCCAACGCGCCCCTCTTCAAGTGCGCCGTCGCCGGCAACGATCCCAACGTCGGCCGGCTCGTCCAGGCCATCGGCAAGTACGCGGGCGCGGCCCCGGCCCCGCTCGACCTCTCGCGCCTCGCCCTGCGCATGGGAGGGATCGAGATCTTCGCCGCCGGCATCTTCCGTCTCGACCCCGGGAAGGAACGCCGTCTCGCCGAACACCTCCGCTCCGCCGAGCTCTACGCGAGCGCGCCTCCGGTCGACGGGGTCTTCGCGCCACCCGTGGATTTCCCGCCGCACGGGCGTTTCGTCGAGATCGAGGTCGACCTTGGCGCGGGATCCGCCGCGGAGACGGTGCTCGGCGGCGACCTCACCCACGAATACGTAAGCGAGAACGCGGACTACCGGAGCTGACCGGAGGTCACGGAGGTTGCAGGGAGGCCACGGAGGCTCCGCGCTTCGTCCGTGATCCCGGCCTCGATCAACGCTTCGAGAACTGGAAGCGTTTGCGCGCGCCGGGCTGGCCGGACTTCTTGCGCTCCTTCTCGCGCGGATCACGCGTGAGCAGGCCGGCCTTCTTCAACGCGGGGCGCAGCTCGGCGTTGAGCTTGAGCAGGGCGCGCGCGATGCCGTGCGAGACCGCTCCCGCCTGGCCGCTGTTGCCGCCGCCGGTGACGGTGGCCGTCACGTCGACCTTCTCGCGCACCTCGGCGGTGACGAGCGGGCGCAGCGCCACGCGGGAGAAATTGTCGTGGGTGAAGTAGGTCTCGGCCGGCTTGCCGTTCACCTCCACGTTGCCCGAGCCCTCCTTGATCCGGACGCGGGCGGTGGACGTCTTGCGACGGCCGGTTCCGATGAAGACGGTGGCGGAGTCAGTGGCGCTCATCTGAGGCGGGGATCAGGAATCAAAGGGGCTGCGGATTCTGCGCGGCATGGGGATGCCCGGCGCCGGCGTAGACCTTGAGCTTGGTGAACATGCGGCGGGCGAGCCGGTTCTTCGGGAGCATGCCCTTGACGGCGTGCTCGAGGATGAACTCGGGATGGCGGGCGCGCATCTCCTCGAGGCTGCGGTAGCGCTCGCGGCCGACGTAGCCGTTGAAGAACATGTACTCGTTCTGCTCCTCCTTCTTGCCGGTGAGCACGACCTTCTCGGCGTTGATCACCACGACGTAGTCGCCCGTGTCCACGTGCGGCGTGTAGCCCGGCTTGGTGCGGCCGCGGAGGGCGTTGGCGATGCGGACGGCGAGGCGGCCCAGCACCTGGCCCGAGGCGTCGACGACGAACCACTTGGGTTGGACGTCCTCCTTCTTTGCAAGAAAGGTTTTCATCTGAGGAAAAGAGGGTGAGGAAGAAGGAGCCTCCGGTGGAGTGTCAACGTCAGAAGTTTCGCGTTTCCCGACGGCCACGAAAAAACCCGCGTCGCGAACGACGCGGGTTTTTGAATCGGAGAAACGGTCCGACCGCGGAATGCGATCAGAAGCCGATCGTGAGACCGAGGGTGCCGTAGAGGTGGTTGTCGTCGGCCCCGTCGAGGCTGTTGCTGGCGTAGTGCACGCCGGCGGTGATGGTGGCGTTCTCGTTGAGCTTGAACGGAACGACCGCGCTCACGCCGTAGTAGCTGTAGGAGTCGCCGGCGTCGGGCTCGACGTAACCGAAGGTGGCGCTGAGATCGAGGGTCGAGCCGATCGACTCCATCGGGACGCTGTAGCCGACGTTCGCCTGGACGGTGAGCACTTCGAGCGTGAAGTCGTAGTAGAGGTAGACGCCCGGGGTGATCCCGTTGAAGTCGCTGGTGAGACCGACGTAGGCCTCGGTCGTCGACTTGGCCTGCGGGTAGTAGTAGTAGGTCAGCCCGACGTCGACCGAGGTGCCCTCGGAGATCTCCGTCGACCAGCCGGCGTAGAAATCGTACTCATCGATGAAGCCCTTCGAGGCGATGTTGTTGATGGGAAACGCGCCCCAGTAGCCGGCGTAGAAGTCGTCTTTCGCAAACTCGATCGACGGGTGGAGCGTGTTGTCCGACAGCTTGATGCCGCGGAAAATGTAATCCGTGGCGAAGGTGATGTCGGTCGAGACGGAAAAGTCCGCACGAGCGACACCGCCGGTGATGATGGCGGCGAGTCCGAGAACCAAGGCTTTCTTCATGATTGGATTTCCTAGTAGGTTTGGTGTGTTTCTCCGGCTGTCAGACCGAAGGAGCTTGAGATGCAAAGAGTTGCCCCCGTCTCCAAGCAAGCCAATTGCTCGGAGGACGGCTTGGCTCCAAGCCTCACGCCCACAAGGAGACCATCGTCAGCGGGAACTGTGCCATCGATTTGAACAAAATGAACGCCATCACCTTTGGTTCCATTCTGGCGGGGGCGGCCGTGGCTCTGGGCGCTTTCGGGGCGCACGGGCTGCGGGAGGTCCTCGCCGAGCGCGGTCGTGTCGGGGTCTGGGAGACCGCCGTCCTCTACCACCTGCTGCACGCGATCGCGATCTGCGTGGTGGGCGTGTGGCGCCGCTGTGATGCGGCCGCCGCGAGCCGCCGCGCCGTGGGCGCAAGCGCACCGCTTTGGGGAGCGGGAGTGCTCCTGTTCTCGGGATCCCTCTACGGGCTCTCGCTGGGGCTTCCGGGCTGGCTCGGCCCGATCACCCCGCTCGGCGGCCTCTGCCTGATCGCGGGCTGGGTCGCGCTCGCGCTCGGCGCGTTCCGAAGGACCGCGCCCCGCGAATGAGCCCGCCGGGCCGGCTCCCCGAGGTGCTCCGGGCGCTCGCCCGGGCGGGCCGGCCGCTGCTCGTCGGCGGTTGTGTGCGCGATGGGTTGCTCGGCCTGGAGACGACCGATTTCGACGTCGAGGTCTACGGAGCGGGATGGGCCGAAGTGCTCGCGGCGACCGCGCCCTTCGGCCCGACGGACGTGGTGGGCCGGAGTTTCGGGGTCATCAAACTGCGGCTCGACGAACTGACGGTCGACATCTCGCTGCCGCGGATCGAATCGAAGACCGGGGCCGGTCATCGCGGCTTCCGGGTGACGCCGGTACACGAGCTGTCTCCGGTCGAGGCCTCGGCCCGGCGCGATTTCACGATCAACGCGATGCTGCGGGATCCCTTTCGCGACGAGCTGATCGATCCGCACGGAGGCGCCGGGGACCTGCGCCGGGGGATCCTGCGGCACACGAGTGCGGCGTTCGTCGAGGATCCGTTGCGGGTCTTGCGCGGGATGCAGTTCGCCGCCCGCTTCGGGCTCACCCTCGCCGCGGAGACGGCCGCGCTCTGTCGCGGCATGCTGGCGGCCTTCGGCGAGCTGCCCGTCGAACGGGTGTGGGGGGAGTGGGAGAAGCTCGCAACCCTGGCACGGGCTCCGTCGCACGGCCTGGCGGCGCTGCGCGATTCCGGGTGGCTGGCGCATTTCCCCGAACTCGCCGCCCTCGCCGGCCTTCCCCAGGATCCGGAGTGGCATCCGGAGGGCGACGTGTTCGCGCACGTCGGGTACTGCCTCGATGCGCTGGTCGAACTGCCGGCGTGGACGACCGCCGAAGCGGACCGGCGCGCGCTCTTGTTCTTCGCGGTGCTCGCGCACGATCTGGGAAAGGCGGTCCGCACGGTGCGGGCGGACCGGGAAGGGGTTTCGCGGTGGACCAGCCCGGGCCACGATCAGGCCGGCGGCCCGATCGCCGAGGCGTTTCTCGCGCGGATCGGCGCCCCTCCCCGCCTCCGGCTTCCGGTCGCCCGCCTGGTCGAGAACCACCACGCCCATCAGAGCTGGCCGGAGGAAGGGCCCTCGCGCGCCACGGTGCGCCGGCTCACCACCCGGCTGGCGCCCGCCTCGATCGCGGACCTGCTCGTCGTCCTGGAGGCCGACCACCGCGGACGCCCCCCCCGGCTCTCCGAGGCGACCCGGCTTCGGATCGACCGCCTCGCGGCCGTCGCGCGGGAGCTCGGCGTCGAGCGCCGCCCGCCGGCCCCGCTGCTCCGCGGCCGCGACCTCATCGACGCCGGCCTGGCCCCGGGTCCCGCATTCGGCCGGCTCCTCGCCGCGGCCTTCGAAGCCCAGCTCGAAGGCGCCTTCGACTCCCGCGAGGGCGCGCTCGCGTGGTTGCGGGCGAGGGGCTGAGGCCGCCGCGGGGCATTCGCCGTTTGCCCCTCCCGGCGGACCGCGCAACACTTCGTTTCCCTTTCCATGAACACCCTCGAGCAACTCAAACAACACACGATCGTCGTGGCCGACACCGGCGACTTCAAGAGCCTGCGCCAATACGCCCCGCG
>DAIPIQ010000053.1:0-18453 GCA_036770745.1 Opitutaceae bacterium
GTTCAACGAGCGCTGCTTCGTGCGCCTGCTCGGCGACATGCGCGCCTACAACTACGTCGTCGCCGTGACCCCCGACTTCGAGGACGAGCAGTACCGGGTGCGGTCGATCGACTTCGACCAGCAGAGCTACGAGGGCCGGAAGAACATCTACCTGCCGCAGTTCTACAAGGACAACCTCCCGGTGGTGAAGCTCTGCACGAGCCTCCTCAACAACGAGACCATGCGCCAGTACCAGCACGAGGAGCGCACGCTCATGGCGCGGCGGCTCACCTCCTCGCGCCCGGAGATGGAGGCGCTGATGCGCTGCATGAGCCTCGATCCCCTCTCCACGCCCGCCAAGATCGCCCAGCTCGGCGAGGAGCTCGCCGGCTACCACGGGGATCGCGAGTTCCGCGGGCTGCCCACGATGGGCGACATCCTCTGGCGCCATATCCACGCCTGCCTCGGCCGCCCGGCCCGGGTCCACGTCGCCTGACCGCCCCGCCTCCCTTGACCACCCTCGACCCCGGATCCAAGTTCCCGCCCATGCACTTCGCCGAATCCCCCCGCGCCCGCCGCGCCGCGTTCACGCTCTTCGAGATGCTGATCGTGATCGCCCTCATCGCGCTGCTCGCCGGCGTGGCGATCACCAACGTGGACAAGATCTTCGGCCAGAACCAGGAGACGCTCGCCCGCATCTTCGTGAACGACTCGATGAAGGCCCCGCTTACCAGCTACCGCATCGACATGGGCTCCTACCCCAGCACGGCCGAGGGCCTGCAGGCGCTCCTCACCTCGCCCGAGGGCGGCGGCGACCGCTGGAACGGACCCTACCTCGACACCTCGGGCAACAGGGTCCCCCTCGACCCGTGGCAGCGGCCCTACCAGTACCGGTTCCCGGGCACGCGCAACACCGGCAAGTACGACCTCTTCTCGTTCGGGCCCGACGGCGTCGAGTCGGCCGACGACATCGGCAACTGGTAGGCGGCGACCGGGGGCGACGGCATGCTTGGGATCCGCCGCACACCCGCGTATCGCCGACCGGCCGGGGCATGTCGATGCCCTGTGTCGAGCGCGCCGTCGCCGTGGGTCGGGGTTGATCGCCGGCTGGCCGGATCTCCCGGTCGGAAGCCGGGGATCAACCCCGACCCACGACCGCCGGTCTCGATCCGTTGCCGGGCGCTGCGCCCGGCGCGGCGCGCCTTCACCCTCGTCGAGGTCCTGCTCGTGCTCGCGCTCATCGGACTCTTCGCGACGCTCTTCGTCGTGAGCTTCGACGCGATGCTCCGACAGAGCGAGACCGACGCCGTCGAGTCCGCGTTCTGGCAGGCCGCGCGCGAAGCGCGGACCCGCGCCCTCGTCGGGCGGGAGGTCAACTACCTGCGCATCGACGCGAAGGAGGCGGCGTTCCTCGTCGAGACCGGGGCCGGGGGCGGCGCGGCGCGCTTCGCCATCGACCGCTCGCAGTGGCCCGCCGAGACGCGGCTCGAACTCGCCCTCCAGAAGCGGCTCGAGGCGAGTCAGTTCTCCCTCGTCGGCGGCCGGCTCGTCGAGCTGCGCGACATCCCCGAGGTGCGCTTCTTCCCCGACGGCACCTGCACGCCCTTCGTCTTCAGCCTGAGGGTCGGATCGGTGGAGCGGACGATCGACATCGACCCGTGGACGGGAGCCGCGCTTCTCGCCGCCGATGAAGGCTGAACCCGCGGTTCTCCGCTTCCGGAGAGCGCACGCTCCCCGGACCGTTCGGATCGACGTGGCCGCAACCCGGGTGGCGCGCCGCGCCTTCACACTGCTCGAGGTCGTGATGGCGGTCGCGCTCTTCGCGGTCGCGGTGGTCGTGCTCGCCGCGGCCTACGTCAACATCCTCAACAGCCTCGAGCGCGTCCGGGCCGACCAGTCGCTCGAGCAGGAGCTCGGTTTCGTGCGCTCCCAACTGCTCCTCGCGGCGGAGCTCGAGGCGGTCGAGGAGGGTGGCGAGGTCCCCACCGCCACACACGGGATGGCGGAGTGGCGGGCGACGGTCGCCCCCACGGCGGTGGCCGACCTCTTCCGGGTGGTGCTGGAGATCCGGCTCGAGGGCGACGGAGGAGGCGTCCCGGCCCGCACCCTCCAGCAGACCCTCCACCTCCTCCGCCCGGGCTGGTCCGACCCGACCGAGCGCGACGCACTTCGCGCGGAATCCCGCAAGCGGATCGAGGATCTCAAGCTGAACCGTCCCCGATGAAGCCACCGACCCCGCTACCGTCGTCCGCCCGCGCCGGCTTCTCGCTGCCCGAGATGCTGGTCGCGATCGTGATCGGGGCCACGCTCGTCACCACCGCGGTCACCTTCGCCCTCTCGATGGGGGAACTCTGGGGCAACGGCTCCGAGGCCCGGCTCTTCGACCAACACGTGCGCGGGGTCTCGCGTTTCCTCGAGCAGGTGCTCGCCCGGGCCGAGCCGCCCCCCGCCGAGGCGACCTCCGGCGTGCAGGCCGGCCAGCCGCGGACGGAAGAGCAGGCGATCGTCTGGCAGGCCCCGCGCGGCCCGACCCCGGGCGCGACGCGGCTGCTGACCTTCCAGCTCGCGCAAAGCCCCGGGATCTTCGCCTGGCCCGGGGAGCCGCTGCCCTTCGTGGTCTGCGCCCTGCGGGTCGATCCGCGCGAGGGATTGTTTCTCCAGTGGCAATCGCGGCTGGAGGTCGATTTCGGCGACGCGCCGCCGCGCGAGCTGCGGGTGTCGCCCTTCGTCACGCGGATCGACTACTTCTACTTCGACGAGGCCGGCGCGAACTCCTCGTGGGAGCAGTCCGACCGGCCCCGGTTCGACGCGAACCGGGTGGAGCTCGTCCCGCAGCGCGTGCGCCTCACCTTCGAGTACGAGGGCGAGACCCGCCTCGTGAACCTCATCCTCCCGGGCGCCTCGGCGAGCGTCCCGGTGTTCTGAGCCATGCCCCGCCCGCGACCACCCGCCTCCACCGCGCCCCGCCGCGCTTCTCCGCGGCGCGGGGCCGTGCTCCTGATGATCCTCGTGATCATCGTCGTGCTCTCCACCGTGCTGGTCCAGTTCACCGAAAAGGGCCTGACCGAGATCGCCGCCGAGGGACACTACGTGGAGCGCGACCGGCTGCGCATCACGGCGTTTTCCGCGCTCGAGGCCACCCTCGCCGTGCTGGCCGACGTGGCCGCGATCGAGGGTGGGTTGACCTCTCCAGCCCAGGGCTGGGGGGATCCCCTCGCCGTGGCGGGTTTCGACCCGGGTGAATCCCTCAAGATCGACGTGGGATTCGTCGATGAAAGCGGCAAACTCCCCCTCAACTCCCTCGACGAGGGCACGCTCTACCTGCTCTTCACCGAGATGGGCTTCAACACCGTCGACAGCCTCAAGCTCACCAACTGCCTGCTCGACTGGATCGACGAGGACGACGAGCCGCGGATCGACGGGGCCGAGAGCGACCTCTACGCCGCCGCCGAGTGGCCCCACGGCGCGAGCAACCAGCCCGTGCGCCACCTCGACGAGCTCGCCGTGGTCGAGGGTTTCCGCACCCTCTTCTTCGACGAGTCCGGCCGGCCCAACGAGGCGTTCCGCACGTTCGCCGACACGGTCTCCGTCCACGCCGACGGCACCCTCAACGCCAACAGCGTCTCCGCCCTCGCCCTGCGCGCCTACGCCGGCTTCGGCGAGCCCCAGACCGCGGCGCTCGCCGCCTACCGCGCCGGGGCCGACGGCATCCCCGGCACGGCCGACGACCGCCACTTCGCCCGGCCCGAGGAGATCGCGGGGGTCTTCGGCGAGCTGCCCGAAGGCGCCCGCCTCGGCGTCGAGACGCTCGCCCTGCGGGTGCGCATCACGGTCACCCAGGCCGACGCACGCTACTCGCTCGAGGCCGTGGTCGAGCCCACCCAGGGAGGCGGGTCGCGCCGCAACGTCTCCAACCACGAGCTCCAACAGCAGACCCCCGCAACCGGCGCTTCGACCGCGGCGTCTTCCGCCGCGTCGATCCCCTATCCCTTCCTTTTCCTTGAGCTGACCGAGGACGTCGGCCACAACGCCTCGATCGCCGCCCCGACGGACGAGAGTGCTCCGGCCGACCCATCCGCGCCCTTCCCGAGCTCTTCGCAACGCGGCTGAACGCGCCTCTTCGTGAAACTGTTTTCCGCAACTCCGTCCTCCGCGCCCTCCGCGCCCGCCGTGCGGCTCGCCCCCGGGGCCCGCTTCGTGGCGCGGCGCTACGACCTTCCCGCCGGCATGCCCGTCGACGAGGTGGCGGGCTTCGTCGAGCTGCGCCTCGAGGAGTTCGCGCCCTTCCCTCCCGACCAGCTCAACCACGGCCACGTGCGCGCCCCCGACGGCTCCGCCGTCCTCGTCTACGCCGCCCAGGCCCGCAGCCTCGCGACCGAGGGTTGGGACGACGCGCTCTTCGTCCTCCCGGAATTCGCCCCGGCGCTCAAACTGCGTTTCAACGACCCCACGGTCGTCCTCCTCCGCGGCCCCCACGGCGTCACCGCGCTCCGCTTCGAAGGCGGGCGTGAACTCCCCACCCGGCTCGCCAGCCGGCCGCTCGCCCCCGAGGCGACCGAGGAGGAGATCGCGCGGGTGCGCGAGACGGTCGCCGGCCTCGTCGGGGCCGGCGAGGGCGCGGTCGCGGCGTTTCGTTTCGATCCCGCGCCGCAACAGCGCTCCGCGGGGCTCGGGTTCACCCTCGTCCGCGAGGCCGGCGGGGGGTCGCCCGTCGAGGTCCTCCTCCCCACCGACGAATGCTGGCGGATGGACGTGCGCGAGGCCGGCTTCGTCGCCCGGCAACGCCGCCGCCTCGGCTTCGACGTGGTCCTCTGGCGCTGCCTCCTCGGGGCCGCCGCCACCCTCGCCCTCCTCCTCGTCGGCGAGATCCTCCTCGGGGCCGGCCGCGGCTACTCCGCCTGGCTCGCCGGCAAGATCCGCTCCCGCGCCCCGCTCGCCGCCACCCTCGAGGACAAGGACACCGTCGCCAACCGCCTCACCGATTTCGGCCGGAGCGGGCTCCAACCCTTCGCGATGCTCGCCTCGGTCTGGGCGCCCAAACCGCCCTCGGTCTACTTCACCCGCACCACCGCCGAAGGCCGGACGAATCTCGTGATCGACGCCAACACCCAGAACGTCGCCGACGTCAACGCCTACGAGGCCGCCCTCCGCACGCTCCCCGAAGTGCAGACGGTCGAGGTGCGCAACGTCCGCCCCCGCGAGGACGGCACGACGTTCTCCGTGGTCGTGGTCTTCAAGCCCGAGGTCTTCGCCCGCCCCACCGGCGCGGACGTAGCCGCGGCAGGAGGTGGCGGATGAACCTGCCCGAACGCTTCCGCCCCGTCTTCCTCGCCCGCACCCGCCGCGAGAAGGTCCTCGCCGTCGCCTTCCTCGCCGTGCTTGCCGCGATCTGGTGCTCGTCGTTCCTCACCCGCGGGCGCGCCTGGTCCGTCGCGCTCGGCGGCGCCCGCGAGGAGGCGAAGGCCCAGGACCTCTGGATCGAAAACCGCGCCGCCTTCGAAGCCCGCTACGAGGAGGCGATCGCCCGCCTCGACCAGAGCGCCCTGCCTTCGCGCAGTGAAGTGCTCGCGCTCGTCGACGCGCTCGTGCGCAAGTACGCCTTCACCTTCCGCATCGAGCCGCCGCAGACCCAGCGCCGCGACCGCCTCGACTTCCACACCCTCTCCCTCTCCGTCGACAAGGGCGACTACGCGAAGCTCCAGTCGTTCTACGACGAGCTCGCCGCCTCGCTCCCCACCGTGAACGTCGAACAGATCACGCTCGCCGCCGACCGGCGCAACCCGGCCCTGCTCGACGCCCGCCTGCGTCTCGTCGCGGTCGAATTCAACCGCTGAAAAAGCCCATGCGCCTTCTCCGCCGCCTCCACCAGCCCCTGCTCGCGCTCGCCCTCGCCACCGCCGCCGGGCCCGCCGCCGCCCAGGACCCGAACACGCCCGTCGGCCTCGCGCCCGCCGCCAATCCCGACGACATCGTCGGCCGTCTCGCTTTTTCGGATACCGCGCTCGACAGCGTCCTCCAGACGCTCGAGACGCTCACCGGCCGCATCGTCATCCGCCCGCAGGCCCTCCCCTCCCCCCAGCTCACCCTCAACGCCCGCCAGCCCCTCACCCGCGCCGAGGCGATCCTCGCGATCGAGAGCCTTCTCTCGATCAACGGCATCGGCGTCGTCCCCTTCGGCGAGAAGTTCATCAAGGTCGTGCCCATCGCCGGCATCCGCACCGAGGCCCCCGAGCTCGTCGTCGGCACGCTCCGCGACCAGCCCCCGAGCGGCAAGGTCGTGAGCAAGCTCTTCCGTCTCCAGTTCCTGGATTCGGCCTCGTTCCAGACCCAGGTCCAGCCCTTCCTCAGCGGCTTCGGCACGATCGTCCCCTTCCAGAACTCCAACGCCGTCATCGTCACCGATACGGTCGCGAACCTCCAGCGCCTCGAGTACGTGGTCTCCGAGGTCGACCGGCGGGTGAACATCGAGACGAAGTTCTACCAGATCAACTACGCCAAGGCCAGCGAGCTGGCCGCGCAGATCAAGTCGATGATCGAGAGCGCGCGCTCCTCCACCGGCTCGACCGGCGGGCGCACGATCGCCGCACCCGGCCCCGGGCCGTTGCAACAGCCCCAACCCCAGGCCCCGCAGGCCGGCGCCGCCGGCGGCGTCCCCCTCCAGGTCGTGTTCAACAGCAACACCTCGATCACCGCCGACGACCGCACCAACCAGCTCATCGTGATCGCCGACCCCGCCAACCTCGCGTTCTTCGACAACATGATCGAGAAACTCGACGTCCCCGCCGAGGCCCCCACGGCGATCGAGGTCTACTACATGAAGCACGCGAAGGCCGTCGATCTCGCCGGTCTGATCAGCCAGTTCGTCTCCGGGGTCAGCCAGTCCCAGGGTTCCGGCGGCTCCGGAGGCAACGCCGGCCGCGCCCAGCGCGGCGCGACGTTTCCCAACCTCGTCGAACAACCCGGCGTCGAACAGGCCACCCTCCGCCAACGCATCCAGAATGCGCAGCAGAACCAGCAGACCCCGCAGGTCCAGGCGATGGCCCTGGCCGCCGCCTCGGTCGCTCAGGACAGCCAGTTCAGTTCCCTCATGACCGTGATCGCCGACGAACGCAGCAACTCGATCGTCGTCTCCGGAACGAACAACGACCTCGCCCTCGTCGGCCAGATCATCGACAAGCTCGACATCCTGCTCGCCCAGGTGCGCATCGAGGTGGTGATCGCCGAAGTCACGCTCGACGACGGTCTCACCCGCGGAATCGACGCCTTCGACATCGAATACGCCGAGAGCACGGGCGCCACGACGATCAATCTGCCCGGGGGGCTTCCCTCCGGCACGATCACCGGCATCCTTCAGGGCGGCGCCCTCACGGACATCACCCTCGACGCCGTGGTCGGGGCCGCCCGCACCCGCTCGAACATCAACCTCCTCTCCGTGCCCACGCTCGTGACGATGCACAATCAGGAGGCCACGATCATCGTCGGCGAAGCCCGGCCGATCATCACTTCCACCCAGAGCGGGATCAACACCGGCGGCTCGCAGTTCAATTCCTTCCAGTTCCAGGACATCGGCATCGACCTGACGGTCACGCCAACCATCGGGCCCAACGACATCATCCAGCTCGAGATCGACCAGAAGGTGGACGACATCGCGGGCTCGGTGCGCATCGGCGAAAACGACCAACCGATCATCAGCCGCCGCCAGGCCACCTCCTTCGTGAGCGTCGCCGACGGGCAACTGGTCGTCCTCGGCGGCCTCCAGCGCAACTTCGTGAGCAAACGCAAGAGCCGCATGTTCCTCCTCGGCGAGATCCCGGTGCTCGGCGAGCTCTTCTCCAACACCCGCAACACGACGACGAAGACCGAGCTGATGCTCTTCCTCAAACCCACCGTGCTCCGCACGACGGCCGACGCCGACGGCGACGCCCGCAAGAACCTCCGCCGCCTCAACCCCAGCGAGGACGACCGGAAGCGGCTCGAGGAGTTGACCGGCGAACGTCTCGGCGCGGACGCTCCGGAAACCACCGGCGACGCTGGACCGCGGCGACGTCGTTGAGTTCACTTCGAGGTCGCATGCCAACCAGCCACCAGAGACCGCTCCGCCGGCCCGCGCGCCTCTTCGCGCTGGCCGTCGCCGGCCTGGTCGTCGTCGGGGCCTGCGTCGCCCAGTCCCCCTTCCTCCCGCCCAGCGCGGCCGCGCCCGCAGCCCCGGCCCCGAGCTCGGGGCCGCTCGATGCGCTCGAGTTCCGCGGCGTGCTCTCCGTCGCCGACACCACGATCGTCACGCTCTTCAACACCGCCGACGGGAAATCCCTCCTCGTCGAGGTCGGCCAGACGCTCAACGGCTTCCGCGTCGCCGACTACCGGCTCGAGGGCCCCGACGACGTGGTGGTGGTCGAGTCCGGCGGTCGCTCCCGCACGATCCCGATGCGCAAGGCCACGATCGTCGCCCTCGCCGCCCCGCCCATGCCCGTACCGCCACCACCCGGCGAGGCCGGTGGACCGCCTCCTCCCCCCGTCCCCGGTGTGAACGCCCAGATGTCCGACGAGGAGGTCCGCCAGCGAATGCAGCGCGTCGCCGAGGAGATCCGCCGCCGGCGCGCCCTGCGCCGCGACATGCTCGAGGGCCAGTCGCCGACGCCATGAGCGCGCCGACGGTCTCCTCCCCCCTCGAGTCGCTGCTCGCGCCGCTCACGCCCGAGCAGCGCACCGCGATCGACGACGCCCCGCGCGCCCGCCGCCTCGAGGCGGCGGCGGAAGCCCTCGCCCGACCGCCCGACGAGGTGCTCGCCCGCCTTGCCGCGGCCACCGGCCTGCCCGTCGTCGCACCGGAGCGCTTCGACCTCGCGCGCCTTTCCACCCTCCCGGTGCGCCTCGTCCACGAGTACCACTGCGTCCCCCTCGCCCCCGCACCCGACGATCCCGCCGCGGACGGCCCGCTCGACCTCGCCACCTCCTGGGAGATCGAGCCCGGGATGGACGAGTGGCTCTTCGCGACCTGCGGCTGCGACGTGCGCTGGAGCCTCGCGCCCGCCGACAAGATCACGAAGTTCCTTACGCAAAACCTCGGCGTCGGCGCGGAGAGCCTCGACGCCTCCACCGGGGAGACCGAGAGCGCGGAGGCCGAGGGCGAGGAGGAGGACGAGAACGCCGCCGTCATCCGCTTCGTCAACCAGGTCATCGGCCAGGCGATCGCGGACGGCGCGACCGACATCCATTTCGAGCCGCAGGAGGAGACGCTGCGCATCCGCTACCGGATCGACGGCCTGCTCGTGCCCGTGCCGATGCCCGAAAACCTCCGCCGCTTCCAGGACGCGATCACCTCGCGCCTCAAGATCATGGCGAAGCTCAACATCTCCGAGCGGCGCCTGCCTCAGGACGGGCGCATCAACCACCGGCTCGGCCCCAACACGCTCGACATCCGCCTCTCCACGATCCCCACGCTGTACGGCGAGAGCGTCAGCCTCCGCCTCCTCAACAAGAAATCCCAGCCGCTCTCGATGGAGCAGCTCGGGCTCGGGGCCGAGGAGCGCGCGGAGATCAACCGCGTGCTCGGCCTGCCCCACGGCATCGTGCTCGTCACCGGCCCCACCGGCTCCGGCAAGTCGACCTCGCTCACCGCCTTCATCCGCGAGATCAACAGCACCGAGCGCCGCATCATCACGATCGAGGACCCGATCGAATACGAGGTGCCCGGGGTGAACCAGATGCAGGTGCGGCCCGAGATCGGCCTCGGGTTCGCCGAGGGCCTGCGCCACATCCTCCGCCAGGACCCCGACGTGATCATGGTCGGCGAGATCCGCGACCGGAACACCGCCGACATCGCGATCCGCGCCTCCCTCACCGGCCACCTCGTCTTCTCCACGATCCACACCAACGACGCCCCCGGGGCCGTCACCCGCCTCGTCGACATGGGGATCGAGCCCTTCCTCATCGCCTCGGGCGTCGAGCTGGTGATCGCCCAGCGCCTCGTCCGCCGCCTCTGCCCGGCCTGCCGCCGGCTCGAGCCGATCTCCCGCGCCCGCCTCGAGGAATCGCTCGCCGTGCTCGAGGTCGATCCCGCGCTGTATCCGGATGTCACCCACGTCCACGCCCCGACCGGTTGCGAACAGTGCCGCGGGCTCGGCTACCGCGGGCGGGTCGGCGTCTTCGAGATCCTCCGCGTCGGCGAACACCTCCACGACCTGATCGTCCGCCGCGAGTCGGCCCGCGCCATCCGCAAGGTCGCGCTCGAGCACGGCATGCTCACCCTCGGCCAGTCCGGCTGGAAACAGGTGCGCGCCGGCGCCACCTCCCTCGAGGAGGTCGTGCGCGTGCTCTCGATGAACGAGGGCTCCTGAGTCCGCGCCCGCGCATGCCGACCTTCTCCTACACCGCGAGGGACTCCGGCGGCGCGAACGTCGCCGGGCGGCTCGAGGCCGGGACCCGCAAGGCCGCCCTCCGCGAGCTCTCCTCCCGCGGCCTCGTGCCCGTCCGCCTCGTCGAGGGCGCCGCCGCGCCCGCCACAGGCGCGGACGCGGCCACCACCACCCCGCGCCGCGGCCTCACCTTGCTTCTGCGCGGCGGCGCGCCATCCGCCCGCTTCTCCCGGCGCGACCGGCTGCCGTTCCTCCGTTCGCTCGGAGACCTCCTCGGGGCGGGGGTGCAGACCGGCGACGCCGTGCGGATGCTCAGCCGGCGGTTGAGCGGCGGGCGCGCCAAGGCGCTCGCCTCCGCCGTCTGGGACGACATCAGCCAGGGCCGCTCGCTCTCGGGGGCGTTGCGCGCCCACCCCGAGGTCTTCGACGAGGCCTCGGTCAGCCTCGTCGAGGCCGGCGAGGCCACCGGCAACCTCGCGGACATCCTCCGCCGCCTCATCACCGACCTCGAGGAGCGCGAGGAACTCAAGGGCAAGCTGGTCGGCGCGATGGCCTACCCCGTCTTCATCGTCGGGGTCGCGCTCGGCGTCGTCCTCATCTTCCTCTACTTCCTCCTCCCGCGTATCCAGACCCTCCTGACGGGCCTCGGCGGCAAGCTCCCGCTCGCCACCCGCCTTCTGATCGGGGCCTCGGAGTTCATGGTCACCTGGGGCCCGGTCCTGCTCCTCGGGGCGATCCTCGGCGGCGTCGCCCTCTGGGCCTGGCGGCGGACGCCCGCCGGGCGCGAGGCCTTCGACCGGCGCGTCCTCGGCGTCCCGGGCCTCGGGGCGTTCCTCCGCGACGCCGACCTCCTGCGGCTCGCCCAGACGCTCGCCCTGCTCCTGGAGAACGGCATCACGACGCTGACCGCGCTCACCCTGACCGAACGCACGATCCTCAACACCACGATCCGCCGCGCCTTCAACGAGGCCCGCCTCAAGATCGCCGAGGGCATGCACATCTCCGCCGCCCTGCGCGCGACCGGCCATTTCCCCGACCTCGTGAGCGACATCCTCGTGATCGGCGACAACACCGGCAACCTCGTCCCCGGCCTCCACGAGGTCGCCCGCTACTACCGCCGCCGCCAGTCGCGCCAGCTCAACTTCTTCGTCGGCGCCCTCTCGATCGCGGTGCTGATGGTCGCCTTCCTCTTCGTCGCGATGATCGCCTTCGGCATCATCCTCGCCGTCTTCCAGCTCAGCGCCAACCTGCGGGTGCGCTGAGCGCGGGGGCGGCCGGGCCGGTCCACGAACGCACCGGGCCCCGGCACGGTGGGTGGAATCAATAGTCGCGGCAACCTGCCGTCGTGGGCCGGGTGACTGCGGTCGAAACATCCGACCCGGCCGCGGAGACGGCCGTCGGTATTCGGCAGAACCGAACCCTGCCACCACTTCCGATCACACCCCGGCACAGCCTCCGCGCGGATCGGAGATTGCCGCTCCCGCGAAGCAGGCCTACCGTCCCTGCATGACTTCGATAACCGCCAAAGTCTTCAAGGCCGGCAAGTCCAAGGCATTGCGACTGCCCAGCGCACTCAAGGTGAAGACGAAGAGTTTCGAGGTCACTCCGACGTCGACCGGATTCATCGCGATCGATCCGAAGGCGGCCGCTCTCCGGTTGGCGGCGTTGAGGGCCCTGCGCGGATCGTGCCCGGATTTCCCGGATCCCTCCGGGTGATCTACCTCCCCGACACGAACGTCTTCTCCCGCTACCTCCGCGGCCGCACCGGCGACGCCCTCTTGTGCGATCGGCTGGAGGCAGCGCTCCCCCGGTGCCGGCTCTCCGCGATCGTTCTCATGGAGCTCGAATATGGAGCCGCAAAGGCGAGCCATGTCCCCGCCTTCCGTGACCGGATCCGGGCCTTGCGCGGCGTCTTTCCCGATGTCGATCCCTTCGACGACCTCGCGGCTCGCCAAACCGGAGCGGTACGCGCGTTTCTGGCGAGGCTGAGGCCGAACGCGCAACCGATCGGTCCCTACGATGTCCTGCTGGCCGGTCACGCGCTGGCTCTCGATGCGGTGTTGGTAACGCACAACCGGAACGAGTTCGGGCGCCTGCCGGGGCTCGTTGTCGAGGATTGGCAAGGACCTTGATCTTCGCCGAAAAGAGGCGTGGAGGGGCTTGCATCCGTTCCCCAGATACGCCGTCGTCCCGAGAGCGTGCCGACGAGGCCCTCCGCCTGCGGCGCCGAGGTTCTGCGGAAGCGTCACCTCGGCGATGAAGCAGGCCTCGGCGGGCCGACCGCCCGACGATCCGCCGGTTTCGACCCGCCGGGCGCCGTTCTCGATGCCCGGGCATCCCACGCGGGCGCCATCGGGGCGGCCGGGCGGGCGCCTCGGGGGCGCCCCGACGGGGAATTGGGGCATCCACCGCTACCGGGCGGCCACGGTTTCTGGCATGCTGTCCTCGCCATGAACAACACGCTTTCTTCCTCATCCTGGTTGTCCCTCCTCTTCCCCCCCGAACGCCTCCAGCCCCTCGAAGTCCGCCTCGGCGACGATTCGGTGCGGCGCGCGGTCTGGACCGGTGCCAAATGGTGGTGCGAGGGCCGCGAGATCACCCCGAGGGCCTGGCGACCGTTGGAGCCCGAGCTGATGGCCGCGGCTTCCTGAGGCGACCGATTTTCCCGTTGATGTTTCCGAGACCGGGGCGTGCCGCGTGCGCGCCCCGGTTTCGTTTTTCACGACCGCGCGCAGGCGCGGTGCGGTCGGAGTCAGGCCGCGTGCCGCCGGGGTTTCGGGAGCTGGTCGAGGAAGGCGTCGACGAGGCGCGGATCGAACTTCGTGCCGGAGAGCCGGCGGATCTCGGCGACCGTCGCCGCGAGCGACCAGGCGCCCTTGTAGGAGCGGGGAGAGCGAAGGGCGTCGAAGACGTCGGCGATCGCACAGAGGCGCGCCTCCAACGGGATCTCCTCGCCGGCGAGCCCGTCGGGGTAACCCGAGCCGTCCCAACACTCGTGGTGGCTGCGGGCGATGCGCGCGGCGCACCGGATGACGGGCCACGCGCTGTCCGCGAGGATGTGGTGGCCGACGACGGTGTGGCGTTTCACCTCCTCCATCTCGGCGGGCGAGAGCGAACCCGGGCGCTGGAGGAGTTCGCGCGAGATCGCGATCTTCCCCAGGTCGTGCAGCGGCGCGGCCCAGCGGAGCTCGTGCAGGCGCTCCGCGGAGAGGCCGATCGCCCGTCCGAGCCGGCGGGTGTGGCGGGCGACGTTGGAAAGGTGCGCGCCGAGCTCGACCTGGTGCGCCTCGCAGGCGAGCCGGAGGCGGCGGGCGAGCTCGACCCCCGGATCGTGACGCGGGGCGGCGCTCATGCGCTCGCCCTCCATTCGGCGTCGCCTTCCAGGGCGCGGAGCCGGCGGCGGCGCTGCTTGTTCTCGTAAAGGGCGTTGTCGGCGGCGGAGAGCAGCTCGTCGATCGTCCCGGGCAGGTCGCGACCGAAACCCACGCACCCCGCACTGCTCTCCAGCCGGAACTTCGCGCCGTCGCGGGCGTTGCGGGCGACGAGCAGGTTCTCCAAAGCGCGCAACGTCTCCTCGACGTGGCCCTTGCGCGGCTCGAGGCCGAGCGCGACGAACTCGTCGCCCCCGAAGCGCGCGAGCAGCGCGTCCTTGCGGAAGACGTTGCGCAGGGCGTTGCCGAACTCGACCAGCGCCTCGTCGCCGGCCTTGTGGCCGTGCACGTCGTTGACCTGCTTGAAGCGATCGAGGTCGAAGAAACAGACGAACCCGTCCGCGGCGGTCGCCATCCCGCGCGCGTGCAGCTCGCCCTGGAGCGAATTGAAGCCGCGGCGGTTGTAGAGGCCGGTGAGCTCGTCGACGACCGCGAGGCGGCGGATCGTCTGCCGGAGTCGGTGGCGCTCCACGCTCAGGACGATCGAGCGTTGGAGCGAAGCCTCGTTGAAGTCGCCCTTGACGAGGAAGTCCTGCGCGCCGAGGTGCATCGCCCGGATGCCGATCTCGTCGTCGTTGGAGGCGGTCAACACCACGACCGGCGTGTCGGGCGCGACGCCGGCGATCCGCGCGAGCGTGTCGAGGCCCGCGCTGTCGGGCAGGTTCAGATCGGAGAGGATGATGTCGAAATCCTGCGCGCCGAGCGCCTCGACGGTCGAAGCAAGGTCGCCGCGGAGGGTGACGGTGAACCGACCGCCGCCGCGCTTGCGCAGCATGTGCTCGGTCACCTTGGCGGCGATCGGCTCGTCCTCGACGAGGAGGACGCGGAAGGTCTCGGCGATCATGGGTCGGGAGCGCGCGGGGCGGACTGGTTGGAGGGATCGCGGTCGTTCACGATCCGCGGGGTGAGGAAGAAGACGAGTTCGGTGCGTTCGCTCGAGCGCACTTCACCCGAAAAGGCCCGCCCGAGGAGCGGGATGTCGCCGAGCAGCGGCACCTTCCGCACGGTGGTTGATTCGCCGTCCTGAACGAGGCCGCCCATCACCACCGTGTCGCCATCGCGCACCCGGACGATCGAGGAGGCCTGCCGGATGTCGATCACCGGGGCGGTCGTGGCGTCGGGTCCGCCACCCGAGGACTCCATCCGGACGAGGCGGCTGACCGCGGGCGAAAGATCGAGGGTGATGCGACCGTCGGCCGAGACCTGCGGAGTGATCGAGAGCACCGTGCCGACGGTGATCGTCTGGATCGTGATGTTCTCGGTGATGACCGGGTTGTCGCCGGTCGAGGCGATCGATTGGCGCAGAAAGACCGGGAGATCCTGCCCGACGCGCACGACCGCGGGCTGGTTGTTGAGGGTGCGCAGGCGCGGCTTCGAGACGACCTTCAGCCGGCCCTGCTGCGAGAGCGCCTCCAGCACGCCGTCGATGCCCTTCTGGAAGACCTGGTTCACGGTCAACCCGGACTCCAGCACCGCCGGCCCGAAGGCGGGATTGCGCACGATCAGGCCGGTGGCGAACTGCGTGTCGAGCCCGGCCCCGAGCCGGCTCCAGTCGATCCCGAGCTGGAAGCCCTTGCTCATCGCCACCTCGTAGATCTGCACCTCCAGATCGATCTGGCGCACGATGCTCTCCGTCACCGATTCGAGGAACGCCGCCACGTTCTGGAGCGTGCGGTAGGAGTCGCTGACGAGGACCGTCCCCGCGAGACTGTTGATCGTGACGGAGCCCGTCTCGGAAAGCATCGACTTGATCTGCTCGGAGAGGTCGCCCCAGAAGTTGATCGTCGAGTTGTTCGTCACCGTCATGGTCGAACCCTCGCTCCCCGCGCTCGCGCCGGCGGAGGCCGCGCCGCCCGCGCCGCCCGCGGAGCCGCCGCCCGAGCTGATCTGCACGGCGCTCGAGCCCTGCCCGGAACGCGTCGCGTGGATGTAGTCGATGTGGAAGAGCCGCGTCTGCCGGCCGCGCACGCGGAGCAGCGCGCCCTCGCGGACGAAGTAGTACCCGTTGGCCTCGAGCAGGGCCTGCATGGCGAGATCGAGTGGCAGGTCCTCGAACTCGACCGTGACGTCGCCGACCACGTCGAGGTCGGGGACGATGTTCAACCCGTTGGCCTTGGCGAAGAGGGCGAGCGCCTGCTTGATCGGCACGTTCTCGGCGCGGAAGCCGAAGCGCGCCGGGGGCGCGGGCTGCGCGGCGACGGCCGGCTCGCCGACGGCGACGGAGGCCGCGAGATCCGGAGGCGGGATCCGGACCAGGAGGGCGAGGGAGACGGCGGCGAGGAGGAGCCGCCGAGTCGGGGTTGGTGTATTCATGGGAGGGAGACGTTCGGGGGCGCCGTTTCGGAAGGCGCGACGACGAGCGAGGCGCCGAGCGGGAGGAAGTCGCGGCCCCGGGCGTGATCGAGCCAGACGCCGTCCGGTCCGGCGGAAACGACGTCGAAACCACCGATCCGATCGCCGACGCCGGCGACGCGCCCGTTGAGCAGGACGAACGTGCGCTCGTCCTGACTCCAGATGCCGGAGAGGAGCACGCGCTCGCCCGAGGGCGGCGCCACTTCCTCGACGGTCTCGGCCGCCTCGACCGGTGCGGCGGCGCGGACGAAGGGATTGCGCAGGTCCGGAGCGATCTTGAAGGCGAGGGTCACGTCCCGCGGCGAGAGCGCGGCCGCCCGGCCGGGCGACTCCGCCTCGGACTCGGACACCGCCTCCTCCGCCATGGCATCGGTCGCCGGGCCGACGACGGATCGAGAACCGGAGCGGGCCGCGTCGCCGATCGCGACCAGCGCGCCGACGACCAGGGCACCCGCGAACCACGGGTTATTGAGGAGCTTCTTCATCGGGGAGACGGTGGGCGATCCGGAGGTTCATCTCGACGGACTGCCTTCCCTGATCATCGGCGCGGATGGCGAGGCGGGTGAGGTCGATGCGCTTCCCGGCGGCGAACACGTGCTCGGTCGCCGCGATCAGGCCGCGGAACGCCGCGTCGCCCCCGGCCGTCGGTGCGAGGCGGCCGAGCACGGTCAACGAACCGAACGCGGCGGGGCCGGCCTCCGGTTCGTTCCCCGGTTCGGCCTCGAAGGTCTGGAAGGTGGCGTCCCAACCGAGCGCGGCGAAACGCTCGCGGATCTCCCCGAGGCGACGTGGGGCCTCGCCGGGATCCGCCAGGAGACGGTCCGCGGCCTCCCGCGCCCGCCCGGCGCCCTCCGCGGCCTCCTGGTCCGACAGGCGTATCCGTAATCCGGAGACCTCGCGCTCCAGCTCGAGCAACGGCTCGTGGGCGAGGCGAAGGCCCCGCCTCGCCGGAGCCTCGGCCAAGAACCACCAGCCCGCGAGGGCGAGCAGCCCGAGACACGGGAGGAGGATCGGAAGGAAGCGGCGAAGGCGGGCCGACCTCGGAGCGTCGGGCCAGCCGGGGATCTCGGTCAACGCGTGCCAGGCCGCGCGAAAGCGTCTGGCGAGTTCACTTTTCAAAGAGTCGTCCCTCCAGGTTGAAGCGCTGCCGGCTCGATCCGCCGCCGATCATGACGACACCGGCGGGCTGGACCGTCGCCGCGACCCGCACCGCGAACGGTCCGCGGGCCAGCCGTCGCCGGAGGGCGTCGACGGTGAGCTGGAGCGTCTCCTCATCGGCCTCCAGCACGCCCTCGATCCGCATCGACCAGCCGCCGTCGGGCTCGAGGCGGACCACGGCTTCGGTGAGCCGCATCTCCTCCGGGACGAGGCCGGAGAGGTAGGCGACGAAACGACCGGGCACGGGCGGGGGCGCGGCGTCGACGATCGCCGCGACCAGCGCGCGATCGCGCTCCGCGGCGGCGTTGCGGGCGAGCACCTCCTCGCGTTCGGCGAGCAGCGACTCCTCGGAGCGGGCCAGCGCCTCGAGGCCCGCGAGCTCCTCGCGCCACTCCAGGCGCGACGACCATGCGTTCACCCCGGCGAGGCCGAGACCCGCCCAGCACAGGCCGATGACGGCGGCGCGGACCAGCCGGTTGCGGACCGTGCGCCGCCGATGGTCCGCGACGAGGTTGACCGGATGCCCGGCGGGGACGGCCGCGACGAGACGCAACCAGTCCTCGGCGGAGGCCTCGCGCGCGACGATCCGTTTGCCGGGCCCGCACCTCGCCTCGACCTCGGAGCGCGCGGCCCCGGCCGAGGCGCCGAGGAGGAACGCGTGCTCGACGACCGCTCCGTACTGCTGCTTCGCATACAGCAACGAGCGGTTGATCTCGACCGCGACCCGCGAGGGATCGCCGCGGAACGAGGCGTGGGTCGTGCGCGAGAAAAGGATCTCGCCGCGGGACCTGCCGGCGATCACGGCCGTCGCATCGCCCGCCTCGACCGCGAGGAGAAGCGGCGTCGCCGGATCGGGCGCCAGTCGCTCGAGCTCGAGCTGGAGCGGCACGATCAACGGCACGATCCGCGTGAGCTCGAGCCGATGGGCGACGAGGACCTCGTTGAGCCGGTAGTAGAAGGCGCGGGAAAGCCGGTGGATCAACCACGACGATTCGTTGCGCACGGCCGCGGCCCGCTGCGCGACCCAGAGCGGTTCTCCGTCGTCGCCCTGTTCGCGACGGACCTTCGCGGCGAGGTAGGCGCGCGTCGCGCGTTCGGAGAACGCGGGGGTGGGCTCGACCTGGTGGGAGAACTCCTCGTTCTCCAGCAACGCCCGCGCCGGTTCCAGGATTGCCCCG
>DAIPIQ010000053.1:18463-21528 GCA_036770745.1 Opitutaceae bacterium
TCCTCGTTCTCCAGCACCACGAAGACCTCGGAGCCGCGGAAGCCGGTCGCGGCGAGTCCGTCGCGGAGGGCGGCGGCGAACTCCTCGAACGTACGCACCGGCCGGCGCAAGCAACAGGAACCGACGAGCTGCTGCCGGCGGAACGCGCAGAAGTGGAGCGACCCGTGGAGCCAGGCGATGCCGAGCGAGGTCGCGCGGCGCGAGCCGGCGACCGGCGGCGGGGCCGCGGTCTCGGATTCGAGGGGCGGGTTTGCGACGCTCATTGGGGGATCCAGTTGGCTCCGTTGAAGTCGAACGTCCGGCCGGAGGCGCCGACCACGAACACGTAGTCGAGCGCGGCCCCGCCGGAGGCGCGGAAGAGGTTGACGCGCTCGCCCGACCGGAGGGCCGGGATCACGACGGTCGCCCCGGCGGCCACGTTGGTGGCGGCGGAGGCGGAGCCGTTGGCGAAGACGATCGAGTAGCTGACCGTCGCGGCGGTCGTACCCGAACCGGGGATACCGCTGCGGTTGTTGAGCGTGACGGCGAACGGCCGGAGGTCCGTGCGGTAGACGGGTCGCAGGTTCACGCGTTCGACGAGGAGGAACTCGCCGGCGCCCGGCACGGCGTTCCATGCATTCCAGCCGCTCCAGGTGGAGGTGGGCGGGATCGCGCCGTCGGCGGTCCGCCAGACGTCGTCAAAACGCTGCACCGAGTTGAGGCTGCCCGAGCCCGGGAGCCCGAGCCCGGCCCGCATGCTGGAGAGCACGAGCACGCGCTCGGCGGGAACCGTCGCGGGGTCGGCGACGTAGACGCGATCGATCCCGCGGCGGTTGCGAAGGACCTCGGCGGGGGCGAGGTCGGCGTAGGCGGCGAGGGCGGTCGACCAGGCGCCGACCGAGGGCGGCGCGCCGTGGTCGCGGAGGTGGAGCACGACCTGTTCGCCGAGCCGGTCGAGCGTCGCGGCCTCGGCGCGGACGGCGGCGCGGTCGAGGGCCTTGATCGCGTTGGGCGCGACCACGCCGGCGAGCACGGTGATGATCGCGAGCACGCCGATCAGCTCGATGAGCGTGAAGGCTCCGCGGGGATCGTGGGTCTGAGGCCGGCCGGTCGTCATCGCACCTGCCAGAGTTGGAGGATCGGGAGGATCACGGAGAGCGCGACCGCGCCGACCACCGCGATCAGGGTGAGCATCACCGCGGGATTGAAGATGGCGAAGACCGTCTTGATCCGCCGGGGGATGAGCGTGTTGTAGTACTGGGCGACGCTCTCGAGGGCGAGGTCGAGGTTTCCCGACGACTCGCCGGTGGAGATCATCGTGACGAGCGTGTTGGGAAACACGTCGCGGCCGGCCATGGCCTTGCTCATCGGCGTGCCTTCCAGCACGGCCTTGCGGACGTCGTCGACGGCGTTCTCGATCGCGCGGTTGCCGACGAGGGCGCGGCAGATCTCGAGGCCCTTGAGGATCGTAACCCCGGAGCGGTAGAGCATGCCGAGGTTCTGCGTGAGCCGCGAGAGGGCGAACATCGCGACGAGCGGTCCGAACACCGGGAGCCGCATCAGCGCCCGATCGAAGCGGGCGCGGAACTCCGGCACGCGGAGCGCGAAACGCAGCGCGAGCGGGAGTCCCACCGCAAGCCCGAGGATCACCGGCCATCCGCCGACGAGCATTCCGCTGATCGCCATGACCACGCGGGTGAGCATGGGCACCTCGAGCGAGAGGTCGGTGAGGAGGGTGACGAAGCGCGGCACCACGAACGTGAAGAGCAGAAGCACGAGGGCGAGCGCGGCGCCGGTGACGATCAACGGGTAGATCAACGCCTGGCGGATGTCGCCGACGAGCTGGTCGAGCCACTCGTAGTAGCGGGTCAGGCTCTCGAACACCTCGGGGATGCGACCACCCGCCTCGCCGGCCTGGATCATCGCGACGACCTGGTTGGAGAAGACGCGGGGGTGGGCCTGCATCGCGCGGTGGAGCGGCACGCCGATCTGGATCTGCTCCGAGAGCCCGGTGACGACCGTGCCGAGGCGCGTGCCCTCGAAGTCCTCCGCCATCCGTTCGAGCGCGCGCGGCAGCGTGATGCCCGCGCGCATGAGGAGCGACATCTGGATGAAGAACGTGATCACGTCGGCGCGTTTCACCCCTCCCGCGCGCCGGGCGCCGACCGCGGGGAGATCCGCCGTCCCGGCGTCGCGCGCGTCCAGCAGCCAGACTCCGGCGGTGCGGAGCCGGTTCTCCAAGGCCCCGAGACTGTCGGCCTCGACGGCTCCCTGGACGGTCTCGCCGGCGGCGTTGTAGGCGCGGTAATGGAAGAGGCTCATGAGGACGCTCAGGCGGCGGTCGCCACCCGGAAGACCTCCTCGATCGAGGTGTCGCCGGCGAAGGCGCGGCGGACGCCGTCGTCGAGGAGCAGGGGGACGCCCTTCTCCCGGGCGAGGGCGCGGAGGCGCTCGACGTTCCCGTCGTGGAGGAGCGGGTGGAAATCCGGGTCGACGACCAGCGTCTCGAAAATCGCGATACGCCCGCGGTAGCCCTGTTGGCGGCATTCGGGGCAGCCGGTCGCCTTCCAGAGGCGGAGCGGGGCCGGGCCGTCGGGCGCGGGCAGGCCGAAGGCCGCGAGCACGGCGGCCGGGTCGACGACCGGTTCCCGGCAGGTCGGGCAGAGCCTTCGGACGAGCCGCTGGGCGACGATGAGCTGGAGCGTCGCCGGGAGGAGGAACGGTTCCACCCCGAGGTCGATCAACCGCGGGATCGCGCTGAACGAGTCGTTCGTGTGGAGCGAGCTGAAGACGAGGTGTCCGGTGAGGGCGGCGCGCACGGCGAGCTGGGCGGTCTCGCGATCGCGCGTCTCGCCGACGAGGACCACGTCGGGATCCTGGCGCAGGAGCGTGCGCAGGCCGGCCCCGAAGGTGAGGCCGATCTTCTCGTTCACCTGGGTCTGCCGGATGTGCGGCAGGCGGTACTCGATCGGATCCTCGAGGGTGAAGACGGCGCGCTCGAGCCGGTTCACGGAGTTGAGGGCGGTGTAGAGGGTGGTGGTCTTGCCGCTGCCGGTGGGGCCGGTGACGAAGATCATGCCGTGGGG
>DAIPIQ010000054.1:0-21466 GCA_036770745.1 Opitutaceae bacterium
ATCTCGCCGATCGAGCCCGCCGGCGCCGCCAGGGCGTCGTCCCACGTCGCGACGATCTCCCCGGTCGGGCGCAGGAGGCGCACGTCGACCCCGGCGAGCGGGGCCCCGACGCAGGTCCCGGCCCCGCGGAGCGTCTCCGCGGCGGTGGACTCCAGCACCTCGCGGTCGGTGATCGAGGTGACGGGCAGCGCCTCGGTCGCTCCGTAGGGCACGTGAACCGTGCCGTGCGGGAGGATCTTCCGGAAATCCGCGAGCAGCGAGGGCGGGGCGGGGGCCCCGGCCATGAGGATGCGCTTGAGGGAGGGCAGGGTGAGGCCGTGGCGGAGGCAGTGGTCGCCGATCTTCCGCCAGAGCACGGGCGAGCCGAAGCTGTTGGTCACGCCGCACTGCCGGATCGCGCGGACGATCGCCGCGGGATCGACCGCCGCGGGCCGCCCGGGGTTCATCTCGGGCACGACGGTCGTCATTCCGAGGGCGGGGTTGAAGAGGGCGAAAATCGGGAGCATCGGCAGGTCGACCTCGCCGGGCTCGATCACGTAGGCGTCGCGGATCGCCCGCACCTGGGCCTCGAACATCCCGTGTTCGTAGCGGACGCCCTTGGCCGGGCCGGTGGAGCCCGAAGTGAAGAGGATGGCGGCGAGCTCGTCGGGCCGGGTCGCGGCGGGCGCGATCGGCGCGGGCGGCGGGGCGTCGGCCCGGGTGAGCGGCTGGTGCGGGCGCACCGTCAGGCGCGCGTCGACGCCGGCGAAGCCGCGCCGGAAGAGGCGGGCGAGCCAGATGCCTTTCGGGATGGCGACCAGGGCCTGCGGGCGGGAGTGGGCGACGCAGGCGAGGAAGCGTTTCAGCCCCATCCCCGGGTCGATCACGACGGGCGCCGCGCCGGTCTTGAAGAGCGCGAAGCAGAGCGCGATGAGCGAGAGGCCCGGGGTGACGAGCAGGAGCACGCGCGTGCCGCGGGTCACGCCCGCGGCGGCGAGGCGCGCGGCCCAGGCGTTGGTCTCCGCCTCGAGGCGGGCGAACGAGAGGTCGAGGTAGCGGATGCCGCCGTCGCGGGTGCGACCGCGGGGCAGCCGGAGCGCGAGGGCGTCGGGTTGGCGGGCCGCGATCGCCGGAAGGAAGCGCGCGACGTTGCAGACCCCGCCGGCGGCCGGCGGGGATCCCGGACCTACTGGTCGCGGTAGCTGACCAGGCCCCACAGGATCGAAACCTTCGTGCCGGAGAGCGCGGCGCCCGGGGCCGGCTTGTCGCCGTTGACGGCGAACGTCGCCGGCGGTTGCGCATCGTAGGCGCCTTCGTGCATCTCGAAGAGTCCGCCGAGGACGACGGTGTGGGACTTCCCGCCCGCGGAGCCGGTCGAGGTGCAACCCGAGAGGCCGAGCAGGACGGCGGCGGAGGCGAGGGCTAGGACGATCGGGCGAGTTTTCATGAGGAGGCGGGGCTCGGGGACGACGGCCGGAGCCAACCCGCGCGCCGGGGGGCTTTCAACCCCAATTTCCGCAGTCCCGGGCTCACGGCTCCACCTCGATCTTCGCCGCCGCGGCGAGGCCGAGCGCGAGCTCGCGACCGGTGTCGAGGCGGACGCGGACGAGGCCGGCCTGCGGGTCGAGCGCGAGGATCCGCAGGCCGCGGCCGGGCCGCAGCTCCTGTTGGTCGATGAACTGGAGAAACCCGTCGGCCTGGTCGGCGATGCGGGCGACGACGGCGTCGCGCCCCGGCCGCAGGGCGTCGAGGGCAACGAGGCGGCGGCGGGCGAGCGAGCCGCGCGCGTCGGGGATGGCGTCGCCGTGGGGATCGACCTTCGGATGCCCGAGCAGGGCGTCGATGCGCGCGAGCAGCCGGTCGGAGACCACGTGCTCGAGCCGCTCGGCCTCGTCGTGGATCTCCGACCAGTCCATCCCGACCACGCGGACGAGGAACAACTCCACCAGCCGGTGGCGCCGCAGCACGTGGAGGGCGAGGCGTTCGCCGCGGCTGGTGAGCCGCACCCCGGCGCGCGGTTCGTAGTCGACGAGGCCGGCGTCGGCGAGGGTCTTGATCATGCTCGTGGCCGTGCCCGGCACGACTTGGAGCGCGGCGGCGAGCTCGCCCATCGCGACCAAGCCGCCGGGCTCCCCGCCCTGCTGCAGGTGGAGGAGCTCCTTCACGTAGTTCTCGACGGTGCTGGTGGCCATGCCGCGACGCGCGTCGTCGCCGAGGCTGGTCCGGGCCGCGGCTTTCGACCAGACAAAAGAATGATTTTGACGAATCAAAATAGTCGGTCCAACCCTCTTTGCATGCGCGGATGGTCTGGTTTCGTCCTGCTCGTGGTCACGGGGTTCGTGCCGGTGGGTTCGGCCGCGGAGGAGCCGTGGGTGCGGGCCGTGGCGACGACCTCGATCGTCGCCGATCTCGTGCGGCAGGTGGGCGGCCCGCGGGTGCGGGTCGAGGCGTTGATGGGCCCGGGGGTGGATCCGCACCTCTACAAGGCGACCGCCGGCGACGTCGTGCGGCTGCAAAAGGCGGACGTGATCTTCTACAACGGGCTGCACCTCGAGGGGCGGATGGGGGATGTCTTCACGCGGGTGGCGCGGCAGGGCGGGAAAGTCTACGCGGTGGCCGAGGCGCTTCCGGAGGAGCGGCTGCTCCTGCCCGGGGGCTCGGAGGGCATGGAGGACCCGCACGTGTGGTTCGATCCGCCGTTGTGGGCCGAGGGCGTGGCGATCGTGGTGGAGGGGTTGAGCGCGGTCGATCCCGGCGGGGCCGCGGAATACGCCGCGCGCGGGGAGGCGGCGCGGCACGGGATCCTCGAGGCGCACGCGTGGGCCGGGGCGACCCTCGCCGCCGTGCCCGCCCAGCGGCGGGTGCTGGTGACGAGCCACGATGCGTTCGCCTACTTCGGCCGGGCCTACGATTTCCGGGTCATCGCCATCCAGGGCATCTCGACCGTGACCGAGGCGGGGCTCGCCGATGTCGTGGCGATGATCGACTTCATCCGGAAGGAACGGGTGCCGGCGATCTTCGTGGAGAGCAGCGTCTCGCCGGCGACGATCCGGCGGGTGAGCCGCGACGCGGGCGTGCGCATCGGCGGCGAGCTTTTTTCCGACGCCCTCGGCGAGCCGGGCGATGTGCGGGATTGCGGCGGGATCCCGTGCGATGTGGGGACGTGGGCGGGGATGTTCCGCCACAACGTCCGGATGATCGCGGAGGCGTTGTCCGCACCGTGAGCTCCGTCGTCCCCGCTCCGATCGCGCTCGAGACCCACGACCTGACCGTCGCCTACCACAAGCGGCCCGTGCTCTACGGAGTCGACGTCGCCGTGCCGGCGGGAAGGCTCGTCGGGATCATCGGTCCCAACGGCGCGGGCAAGTCGACGTTGATCAAGGCCGTGCTCGGGCTGGTGCCGTTGACGGGCGGCTGGGTGAAGTTTTTCGGCGAGCCCTACGCGCAGGCCCTGCGGCGGGTCGGCTACATGCCGCAGCGCGAGTCGGTCGACTGGGATTTCCCCGTGAGCGTGATGGACGTGGTCCTGATGGGCCGCTACGGGCGGGTCGGGCTCTTCCGCCGGCCGGGCCGGGCGGATCGCGAGGTGGCGCGGCACTGCCTGGAGCGGGTCAAGATGCTGGCCTTCGCCGACCGGCAGATCTCCAACCTCTCGGGCGGGCAGCAACAGCGGGTCTTCCTCGCCCGCGCGCTCGCGCAGGACAGCGACCTGTACTTCATGGACGAGCCGTTCGCGGGGGTGGACGCCGCGACCGAAGCGGCGATCATCGAGGTCCTCCACGAGCTGCGCGATCGAGGCAAGACGCTCATGGTCGTCCACCACGACCTGCCGACCGCGAAGCGCTACTTCGACATGCTGCTGCTCCTGAACATGCGCGTCGTCGCCTTCGGTCCGACCGAGGAGGTGTTCACGCACGAGCTGTTGCAGAAGACCTACGGCGGGAGGCTGACGATCCTCTCCGAAGTCGCCGAGGCCGTGCGGCTGAAGGGGCGATGAAGCGGGTCGAGAGCGGCCCTCCTCGTGGCGGCGGGCGTCCCGCGTGCCGCTCCGGGCGTTCGTTCACGAGCGGCTGGAGGCCGCCCCCGGAACGGGCGGGACTCCCGCAATCGACGGACCGCAAGCGGGACGCTCGCGGCCACGACCGCCGGCGCGCGCTTTTCGTCCCCTTTCTCGCATTGCTCGCGGCTTCTCCCGTCCACGCGGCGAAGATCGGGGGCTTTACCGAGCTCGGGACGTGGGATCAGTTGCTGCGCTTCCTCTCGCTCGGCGACCCGGCGGTGCGCGCGGCGGTGCTCGGCTCGGTCTTTCTCGGCATCTCCTGCGGCCTGCTCGGGAGCTTCCTCGTCGTGCGCAAACTCGCGCTCGCGGGCGACACGCTCGCGCACGCCGTGCTCCCGGGCGTCGCGCTGGGTTTCTTGTGGAACATGACCAAGGACCCCGTCGCGATGGCGCTCGGCGCCGTCGGAGCGGGGCTGCTCGGCACGCTGGGCGTTTCCTGGATCAAGGAGACCACGCACATCAAGGAGGACAGTGCGCTCGGGCTCGTCCTCGCCGGCTTCTACGGTCTGGGGATCGTGCTCATCACCATGATCCAGGGCCTGCCGGGGGCGAACAAAGGCGGGCTCGACAAGTTCCTCTTCGGCCAGGCGGCCGCGCTCGCGCCGGGCGATCTGTGGATGATGGGCGGTGTCGCCGCGGCGTCGCTCGTGGTCGTCACCGTCCTGCACAAGGAACTCGTCGTGACGAGTTTCGATCCAGCCTTCGCGCGATCGCTGGGGCTGCCGGTGCGGTGGCTGCAGCACCTCCTCATGGTCCTGCTCGCCTTCGCCGTCGTCACGGCCCTCCAGGCGGTGGGGGCGGTGCTGGTCTCGGCGATCCTCATCACCCCGGCGGCGGCGGCCTACCTGTTGACCGACCGGATGGGCCGGATGCTCGCGCTCGCGAGCGGCTTCGGCGTGCTCGCGGGCCTGACGGGCGCGCTGCTCTCGTTTCTCGGGAGCAACTATCCGACCGGCCCGTTCATGGTGATGGGGGCGAGCACGGTCTTCCTCGGCGCGTTTCTTTTCGGGCCGCGCCACGGGGTCGTGCCGCGCTTCCTGCGGCGGCGCAGCCGGCGGGCCCGCGTGCGCGACGAGAACACCCTCAAGGCGATCTACCAGGTGCGCGAGGCGGCGGCGTTCTCCCGCGAAGGCGTCGCGTTGGAGGAGCTCGCCGCGCGGTTGCGCGACCCGGTCGGCGTCGCCCGGGCCCGGGTGCGCGCCTTGGAGCGGCGGGCGCTCGGCCGGCTCGAGCCCGGGAACGGCCGCGTCTACCTCCTGCCCGAGGGCTGGCTGCGCGCCTGCGCGGTCGTGCGCAACCACCGGCTCTGGGAGCTCTACCTCACGCACAGCGCGCAGATCCCCGCCGACCACGTGCATGACGACGCCGAGGTGATCGAGCACGTCCTCGGCGAGGACATCGTGCGCCGGCTCGAGCGCCTCCTCGACTTCCCCGAACGCGATCCGCACGGCCGGCTCATCCCGAGCCTGACCGATCTGCAGCGTTCGCTCAGCCTCCATCCCGAGCGCTCCGTCGCGACGGGTTTCAAGCAACCCGCGCCGTGAACCTGCTGGAGATCCTCCCCGCCTTCTCGTGGGACCGCGTCTTCGTGGAGCCGTGGGCGCGGCATCCGGAGAGTTTCGCGCCGATCGTCGCGATGGGGTTCCTCGTCATCACCGCCTGCGGCTGGGTGGGGACGTTCCTCGTCTGGCGGCGGATGGCCCTGGTGGGCGATGCGATCAGCCACAGCATCCTGCCCGGCATCGTGCTCGCCTTCCTGTTCGCCTCCTCGCGGGCGACGCTCCCGATGTTCGTGGGCGCGCTCCTCGCGGGGCTCGCCACCTCGTTGCTGATCGACCTCATCCACCGCAACTCGCGGGTGAAGATCGACGCCGCGCTCGGGATCGTCTTCTCCACGCTCTTCGCCTTCGGGGTGATCCTGCTCACGCTCTTCGCCGACCACGTCGACCTCGACGCGGACTGCGTGCTCTACGGCGAGATCGCGTTCCTGCCGCTTCGCGAGCCCGTGCGGATCGCCGGGCTCGCGCTCGGCCCGCCCGAGGTCGTGCGGATGGGCGTGGTGGCGCTGGTGGTGGGCCTGCTGCTCGTGGTCTTCTACAAGGAGCTGCTGCTCTCCTCCTTCGACGCCGGGCTGGCCGCGTCGCTCGGGATCAACCCGCGGATCGTCCACTACGGCCTGATGGCGGCGCTCTCGCTCTGCGTGGTGAGCGCGTTCGAGGCGGTGGGCGCGATCCTCGTGATCGCGATGCTCATCTTTCCCGGGGTGACCGGGTCGCTCCTCTCCGACCGGCTGGGCGTGATCCTCGCGCTGGCGCCGCTCCAGGCGTTGCTCTGCGCGTTCGGCGGCCTGCACCTCGCGCTCTGGCTCAACGCCTCGATCGCCGCCTGCATGGTCGTGGTCGCGGGCGGGATCTTTCTCGTGGCCTGGGTGGCGGCGCCGCGGCGGGGGCTGCTGCGACGCTGGAGCCGGTCGCGGCGCGCGACCGCTCCGGAGCCGGAGCTTCCCGCGCAGGCCTGACCCCCGACCGGAGGATCCGGGGGCGGTGTGGGCGCCAAGGCAAGGAGGTGGGCGGAGACGTCGGCGGCTACAAACCGGATCCGCCCGCCCGGCGGCCCAGGGTGAGCACGCACTCGAGGTGCCGGGTCTGCGGGAAGAGGTCGAACGGCTGCACCTCGCGGATCGCGTAGCCGGCCTGGAGCAACCGGGCGAGGTCGCGCATCTGGGTGGCGGGATTGCACGAGACGTAGACGATCGTGCGCGGACCGAAGGCCGCGAGCTGGTCGAGGAACGCCGGGTCCGAACCCTTGCGCGGCGGGTCGATCACGACCGCGGTCGCGGCCGGATCGAACCCGACCCGCGCGAAGATCGCGGCGGCGTCGCCCGCGACGAACGTGCAGTTGTCGAGCCCGTTGGCCGCCGCGTTCTCGCGGGCCCAGCGGATCGAGGGCTCGCTGATCTCGATCCCGATCGCCCGCTCGAAGGCCCGCGCGGCGGTGAGGCAGAAGAGGCCGCTCCCGCAGTAGGCGTCGACGAGGAAGCGCGCGCCGTCGCCCGCCGCGCGTTCGCGCACGTGCCGGGTGAACGCCTCGAGGACGAACGGGTTGTTCTGGAAGAACTCGCCCGCCGGGAAGCGCAGCTCCAGGCCCTCGACGCGTTCGCGGATGACCGCCGCCGGGTCCGTCACGACGGCGTCGGCCGAGTCGCGCAGGAGGAGGGTCGCGCCGGTGCGGTAGCCGCCGGCCGCGGCGCGGGCGCGGATGGCCGCGCGTTCGACCGCGAGGCGGGCGTTGATCGCGTCGGTCGCGAGCGGGCAGCGCTCGACGTCGAGGATCGCGTGCCGGTTTCCCGCACGGAGGAATCCGATCGCCGGCGGGGATCCGGGCGCGGGCCGGCCGAAGTGCGGGGTGATCTTCGAGCGGTAGCCGTAGGTCCGGGGCGAGGGGACGACGGGATTCACCGGATGTTCGATCCGCGCCATGTGGCGGAGGAGTTCCGCGACCTGCCGTCGTTTCCACTCGAGCTGGGCCGTGTAGTCGAAGTTCTGATACTGGCAGCCGCCGCAGCGGGTGAAGAGGGGGCAGGGCGGGGTCGTCCGCTCCGGCGCGGGGCGCAGCACCTCGAGGAGGTCGGCGTCGGAGAAGTTGCGCTGGTTGCGCCAGACGCGCACCCGGACCCGTTCGCCGGGGAGGGCGAAGGGCGTGAGCACGACCCAGCCGGTCCCCGGCGCGACCGCCGGAGCGTCGTCCGCGTCGTCCGGCGCGGTGGCGTCGTCCCCGGGGGCGGTGGCGAGCGGCACGCGGGCGAGCCCCTGGCCCATGTTGGTGAGCGTCGTGATCTCGAGCTCGAGCTCGGCGCCGCGTGCGAATGGTTCCTCCCGGGTGCGGTGTCGTTGCCTGGCCACGTCGCGCGCCATCGAACCGGGCGGGCGCGCCGCGTCCAAGACAAAGCGCGGCGCTTGGGGGACCTCCCTTGGGAGTTGCGCGGGGAGGGGCCGGGGTCTTCGGTGCCGGGCGTGGCCGGGGAGAAGATCACGAGCCTGCAGAACCCGCGGGTGAAGAACCTCGTGAAGCTTCGCGACCGCGGGCCCCGCGACGAGCAGGGCGTGTTCGTCGTCGAGGGCTACCGCGCGCTCGACCGCGCGCTGGAGCGCGGGGTGCGGCCGCGCGAGGTGTTCTTCTGCCGGGACTGGTTCCTCGGAGAGAACGAGGACGCGCTCCTCGCGCGGGCCGCGGCGGCCGGGGCGGAGCTGGTCGAGCTCGGCCGCGAGGCGCTCGCCAAGGCCGCCTACCGCGAGCGGCCCGAGGGCCTGCTCGGCGTCGTGGAACAATGGAGACGCACCCCCGCCGAGCTGCGGCTCTCCGCGACGCCGTTCCTGCTCGTGGTCGAGGCGATCGAGAAGCCGGGCAACCTCGGCACGATCCTCCGCGGGGCCGATGCCGCCGGGGTCGACGCGGTGATCGTGTGCGATCCGGTCACCGATCTCTTCAACCCCAACGTCGTGCGGTCGTCCACCGGCGTGCTTTTCGCCCTGCCGGTCGCGCTCGGGGCGACGGGCGAGGTGCGGGCGTTCCTGCGCGAGCGGGGCATCCGCACGGTCGCGACGACCCCGGCGGCGACGACGCTCCACCACGAGGCCGACCTCACCGGACCACTCGCGCTCGTGATGGGGTCCGAGCAGTTCGGGCTCGGCCGGGAGTGGCTGGAGGGGTGCGACGAGCGGGTCCGGATCCCGATGGCCGGGCAGGCCGATTCGCTCAACGTCGCGATGGCCGCGATCGTCACGCTCTTCGAGGCGGTACGGCAGCGGACGGCCGGTGGTCGAGGGAGGTCCTGAATCAAAGGCGGATGTCTGGCGTGCCTCGTCGTGGGTCGGGGTTCATCCCCGACTTTCGAGCGCGAGACGCCGCGGAAGCCGGGGGTGAACCCCGACCCACGGCCGCCGGGCGCCTCCGCTTCGGATTGCGCGCGGACCTCCCTTCAAGGGGCTTTGGGTCTGGCTTTTTTCCGACCGGTGGGAATGGTGACGGCTCGCTCCCGACCCGCCGGGATCCTGGTTTTTCCTCGTCGTCTCCTCCCATGTTCCGTCCGTTTCCGACCGTCCTCGTCCCACTCCTTTTGATCGGCTGCGCGAAGAAGGATCCCGCGCCCGCCGAGACCCCCGCCCCGGCCCCGGCGGCGGTGGTGGCGGAGGCCCCCGCTCCCGCGGAGGAGGCCTCCGGGATCCGCTTCAACATCCCGGGCGCGGAGACCCCCGCCGCCCCCGCGGGCGCGCCCGCGGCGACGCCCCCGGCCGCGGGCCGAGCGACCCCGACCGACGGCCGGGCGGCGGCCAGCCCCGCCGAGATCATCGTGTATTTCCCGCCGTTCTACCCGCTCTCGCAGCGGATGGAGGGCATCGAGGGCCGGGTCGACCTCGAGCTGGCGATCGACGAGAAGGGCGTGGTCTCCGAAGTGAAGGTGCTCCACGCGACGGCGTCGCAGTTTCGTGAATACGCGATCGCGGCGGCCCGCGAGTGGCGGTTCATCCCGGCGCGGGTCGACGGGCGGCCGGTCGCGATCCGGGTGGTCTTTCCGGTGCCGTTCGTCTCCGAGTTCGGGAGCGGGGATTTCCCGACGAATTCGCCGCTGGCCCGCTTCGCCTACATCGACGGCACGTTCTACCAGACCGGGGCCGACGGCCGGCTGACGAAGGCGACCGCCGAGGTCACGCCGCTGTTGCGCGCGAGCCCGGCGTTCCGGCCGCCCGAGGGGTCGACGAAGCAGCTCCGGGTCGTGCTGGGCTTCACCGTCGATGCGGAGGGGCAGGTGAAGGATCCCTCGATCGCCGAGTCGTCGGGCACGGAGTTCGATCAGGCCGCGCTCACGGCGATCCGCTACTGGCAGTTCCTCCCGCAGATCCGCGACGGCAAACCGGTCGCGAGCAAGGTGAAGCTGCCGATCGTCCTCGGCTCCGAGGCGCAGGCCGCCCAGGCGAAGTAGGCGGGCGGCGGGCTACGCCGCCACGCCGCAGCAGCGCTTGAACTTGCGGCCGCTGCCGCAGGGGCAGGGGTCGTTGCGCCCGACCTTCGGGGCCTCGCGGCGCACCGTCCGGCCCCGGGTCTCGACCTGCCCGGCGTAGTGCCACGCGCCGTCGCGCTTCACGAACCGCGCCGCCTCCACGTGCTCGTGCTCCCGCCCCTCGGCCCGGAAGCGGGCGGAGAACTCGACGACTCCCTCGTCATCCCCAGCCTCGCCGCCCTGCTTGCCGAGGATGGTGAAGCCGAGCCACTCCGAGGACTCGGCCCACTTGCGGGTGTCTTCCACGGAGAAGTCCGCGCGCTGTTCCTCCGTGAGGGTGCGCTCCAGGTGTTCGAAGGCGCGCTCGACGTAGGCGGTGTAGCGCGAACGCATGACGGCCTCCGCCGTGGGCGCGACCTGCGCGCCCGAGAGGATCGGGCCGCAGCATTGATCGAACTCTCGTTCGGAACCGCAGGGACAGGGACGCATGGAGTCCTGTTTCGGGCGGGCCTCGGGCGATGGCAACCAAGGAACGAGCCGGCCTCATCCGGCGGCTTGCAGCGTGCATCGCTTCAGGCTAGGTCACGGATCGACGGCGTGGGCCTCCGACTTCCGCGTCGACCTCCAACCCAACCAACCATGCTCCCTCCCACGACCGCTCCCGTTTCCCGGAGTCGCCTCCGGGTCCTCGTCGCCGTCCTCACGGCGACCGTCTCGACCGCCACGCTGCCCGCCCAGACGACCGCCTCCCTTCCCGAGGACGAGGCGGTCGAGCTCCAGGAGTTCACCGTCACCGGCACGAACATCCGCCGCACCGAGCAGGAGTCGATCCTCCCCGTCTCGGTGCTCGACACGATCGAGCTCGACCTCCGCGCGACCAACACCGCGGCCGACCTCTTCGAGCTCCTCCCCCAGGCCGGGGAGACGACGATCAACGAGAGCAGCTCCCTCGGGGCGGACGCGCGCGGCGATGTCAACTCGATCGCCCTGCGCAGCCTCGGCTCGGGCAACACCCTCATCCTCCTCAACGGCCGCCGCCTGCCCCCCCACTCGATCAGCCAGAACGACGGCGGCACGCCCTCGCTCTCGGTCAACGTCAACGTCATCCCCTCCGCCGCGATCGATCGCCTCGAGATCCTTCGCGACGGCGCCTCCGCCGTCTACGGGTCCGATGCCGCCGCCGGCGTGGTCAACACCATCCTCGAGCGCGACATCGTCGGCAAACAGCTCCGGCTGCGCATCGGCGACAGCGAGCACAACGACCTGCGGGAGTACCGCGCCATCTTCTCGATGGGCGAGCGCTTCAACGGCGGCGACACCCGCCTCGGCGTGATCGCCGAGTTCTACAACCGCGAGCGCCTGCCCACCCGGAAGCGGGAGTTCTCGGCCGACGCCGACATGCGCCGGCTCGCCCCCCCGCCCTGGAACGGCGTCGTCGTCGAGGGCGTCGTCCCGAGCAGGACCAATCCCGACAACGATTTCGACAACAGCTCGACCTCCAGCCGCTTCGGCAACTTCCGCCGCGGCGTGATCAATCCCGACAACTCCTTCACCGGCGCGCGCCCGACGGGCAACCGCGGCATCGTCACCACCCAGCCCAACCCGCCGAGCACGACGGCCACGATGAGCACCGCGGGCCTCTTCTTCTTCGTGCCCCGCGAGGCCGGCGGCGTGGGTTTCAGAAGCACCACCCCGACCCGTGATCTCGGCACGGTCGAGAGCGACTACTACCAGAACCTCAACGAGTATCGTACCCACTATCCGTATACCGACCGGAAGAGCCTCTACGTCTCCTTCGACCACACGATCAACGACGCCCTCTCGGCCTTCGCCGACGTCGTCTACTACGACTCGTTCTCCGAGACCCGGCGCGAGCCCACCGCGATCACCGACGCCTCCGACAACAACCTCTACATCCCGCGGACCAATTTCTACAACCCCTTCGGCGAGCGCTTCTACCACCCCACCGGCGCGCCCAACGCCGACGGCACGCCCCGCATCCTCGGCGACCCGGCCGACATCCTCATCGTCAACCACTCCAACGACGCGACCGGCCCGCGCATCATCGAGGTCGACACCGACATGCTGCGCCTCGTCGGCGGCCTCCGCGGCCGCTTCGCCGGCACGTGGGAGTGGGAGTCGGCCGCGCTCCTGAGCAAGAGCACCACCCGCGACCGCGAGCGCAACGCCCTCCGCGAAAGCCGCATGCGCGAGGCCCTCGCCCGCTCCGGCCCCGACGCCTACAACGTGCTCGGCTACACCTTCCGCAACGTCGGCGGCATCATCACGATCGACCAGCCCTACGCCAACCCCGAGAGCGTCCTCGACTTCCTCCGCGACGACTTCCTCCGTGATGGCGAGACCGCCCTCAACTCCTGGGACTTCCGGGCCAACGGCGACCTCTTCTCCCTTCCCGCCGGCCCGGTCAAGGCCGCCGTCGGCCTCGAGTTCCGCCGCGAGAGCTACATCGACTTCCGCCCGCCCTACCACGGCGAGAACCCGCTCGACGACCCCAACCCGTTCCTCCCGGGCCAGGTCGACGAGGGCAAACCCGACAACGACTTCATCGCCCTGAGCCCCAACTTCAACGTCGACACCGATCGCACGATGTGGGCCGCCTTCGCCGAGCTCCACGTCCCGATCACCGGCCCCGAGCAGGGGATCCCGCTCCTCCGCCGGCTCGAGCTCCAGCTCGCCGGCCGCTTCGAGGACTACTCCGACTTCGGCGACACGACCAAGCCCAAGATCGGCCTGAGCTGGTACCCGGTCCGCCAGGTCCTCCTGCGCGGTTCCTACAACGAGTCGTTCCGCGCCCCCAACCTCGCCCAGCTCTTCCCCGGCACGCTCGTGCGCAGCGTCACCAACGTCAGCGACCCCTACCGCTTCCAGGTCACCAACCTCACCACCGACGGGGCGCGCAACCGCATCGCCTTCCGCTCCGGCAACGAGAACCTCACCCCCGAGCTCGCCGAGACCCGCACCGCCGGGATCGTCGTCGACGTGCCGTGGGTCGACGGCCTTTCGCTCTCCGCCGACTGGTGGAAACTCGAGCAGCGCGACGCCTTCAACATCTTCGGGCTTTCCGAGATCCTCCGTCAGGATCGGGACCTCCTCGACGCGGAGACGCAGCGCCAGCTCGCCGCCGGCACCCCGATCGCCAACGTCGTCCTCCAGACCGCGACCACCTACGCCGGGAGCCCGCTCGTCGTCCGTCGCCCGATCACCGCGGCCGACGAGGCGCTCTTCGCCACCTACAACGCCAGCCGCCCCGTCGCCGATCAGCGCGGCCCGGTGGGCGATTTCCTCCGCGGCTTCGACGACTACTTCAACATCTCGGGCCGTCGCCTCGAAGGCTGGGATTTCTCGGTCCGCTACCGCGTGCCGCGCAACGCCCTCGGCCGGTTCACCCTCTCCGGCGAGGGCGCCTACACCAAGACCTGGGAGGAGCAGATCCTCCCCGTCGATCCCTACCAGAACGAGCGGTGGCGCAACGGAAAACCCCTCTGGAAATGGAACGCCGGCCTCGCCTGGCGCCGCGAGTCGTGGACCGCGGGCGTCTTCGCCAACTACATCGGCACCTACGAGGACACCTCGGCCCTGATCAGCGGCTCCGCCGTCCGGGCCGCCCTCCTGCCGCTGCCCTACGTCTCGGGAAACAACCTCCTGATCGTGGACTCGTGGCTGACGTTCAACACCTACGTCGGCTTCGAGGTCGGCAAGGACCGCGGCCTGTTCAGCGACCTCACCCTCCGCCTCGGCTGCAACAACGTGCTCGACGAGGATCCCCCGCTGATCGACGAGTCCCGCGGTTTCGCCGTGGGCACGGCCAATCCGCGCGGGCGCTCCTACTACCTCGACATCCGCAAACGCTGGTGATCACGGCGGCGGCGCGTGCCGTGCCGCCTCCCACGCGAGCATCGCGCGCTTGCGCGCGAGGCCCCAGCGGTAGCCGCCGGGCGCGCCCCCGGTGCGGAGCACGCGGTGGCACGGGATGAGCCACGCCACGGGGTTGTCGCCCACCGCACCCGCCGCGGCCCGCACCGCGGCGGGCCGCCCCGCCCGCGCGGCGACCGCCGCGTAGCTGGTGGCCGCGCCCTCGGGGATCGCGAGGAGCGCGCGCCACACCTGCACTTGGAAGTTCGTCCCGCGCACGAGCACCGCGAGCGGCCCGCGCGCGCCTTCCCCGGCGAAGATCCTCCGCGCGAGCGCGGCGCTCGCGACGTCGTCCCGCGTCCACGCCGCGAGCGGCCAGCGCCGGCGCAGGTCGGCCTCGACCGCGGCGTCGTCCTCCGGATCGCAGAAGCCGAGCCCGCACACCCCGCGCGCCGTCGCGGCGAGAAACACCCGGCCGAAGGGCGAGGCCGCGAAGCCGGCGCGGATCGCCAGCCCCGCGCCGCCCAGGCGGTATTCGCCCGGACTCATCGCCTCGAGGGTGACGAAGAGTTCGTGCAGCCGGCCCGGGCCGGAGAGGCCGGCCTCGAGCGCGGTCTCCAGCACGGGCGTGCCGCGCGCGAGCAGCTCCCGCGCATGGTCGAGGGTGAGGAGCTGGAGCAGGCGTTTCGGGCTGATCCCGGCCCAGCGTTGGAACACCCGCTGGGCGTGCGGCGCGCTCAGGCCGAGGTGCGCGGCGACGGCCTCGAGCGCCGGCTGCGCGCCGGCGTTCGCCTCCAGGAATTCGATCGCCGCGGCCACCCGCGCGTAGTCCTGCGAAGCGTTGTCGGGAAAGCGCGGAGGCATGGGCGCGAGCGTAGCACCGCGGCCGGGTCGCAACCACCCGCTTCTTGCGATCAGGCCGCCGCGGGCCGCAGCAACAACCAGGCGAGGTAGCCGACGTAGCCCGCGAGCAGCAACGCGCCCTCCCAGCGCTGGATGGTGAAGCCGGTCTTCATCAGCGGCAGGAGCACGAGCGCGAAGCCGATCATCACGATCAGGTCGAGCGGCGCGATCCCGGCCGCGGCGAAGGGCTGCACCAGCCCGGCCATGCCCACGATCCCGAGGATGTTGAAGAGATTCGAACCGACGATGTTGCCGACGGCGATGTCGCCCTCCTTGCGCAACGCCGCGACGAGCGAGGCGGAGAGCTCCGGCAGGCTCGTCCCGACCGCGACGATCGTGAGCCCGATCACGACCTCGCTCATCCCGACCGCCCGTGCGATCTCCGTCGCCCCGTCGACGAGGAAGCGCGCGCCGAACCCCAGCAGCACCAGACCCGCGACCACGGTCGCGAGATCCAGCGCGAGGCTGCCGCCGGGTTCGGGCATCGATTCTTCGAACTCCGCCCGCACCTCCGGCTGCCCCTCCCGCCGCGCGAGCCGGATCACGAAGACGAGGTAGGCCACGAGGCCGGCGAGGAGCAGGGCCGCCTCCCACCGCGCCACCGCGCCGTCGAGGAGCACGAGGCAGAGCGCGAGGCTGACGACGAGCAGCACGGGCATGTCGACGCGCAGGATCTGCATCGCCACGCGCAGGGGGAAGACGAGCGCGCAGATCGCGAGGATCAGACCGATGTTGCCGATGTTCGAGCCGACGACATTGCCGATCGCGATGTCCCCCCGGCCGGCGAGCACCGCCTGCAGGCTGACGAACAGTTCCGGGCTGCTCGTCCCGAACGCCACCACCGTGAGCCCCACCACCAACGGCGTGAGCCCGAGCCTCAGGGCGAGCCGGGCGGAGCCCTTCACCAGCCATTCACCCCCGAAGTAGAGAAGAACGAGGCCGGCGACGACGGAAAGCCAGGGGAGAAGCGCTGTCATTCGGGAAAGGAGGACGGGGACCGCCTCAACTCGCGCCCGGCGGCCCGGGTCGTTGCACGACCACGAGCGGGAGCGAGGCCTCGGGACGCCCGTCGATCCGCAGGTCGACGGCATAGTCGTCGAAGCGGTCGAACTTCAACTGCTGGATGTTGAGCACCATGTTGATCGCGAGCGACTCGCGGTCCGGCGGCATCCGCACCTCGAAGTTTCCCTGGAGGCCCGGCATGACGTTGTGCCCGTCGGCGTCGATGAAACCGAGCTCCATGAGATGGCGACCCTCGTCGGCGCGCGTCACCCGCACCCGCAGGGCGATCGCGCACTGCGGGTGGATCACCGGCGTGCGCAGGGCGAAGATCCCGTCGAAGGCCCCGAGCAGGCTGAGTTTGCCCCCGTAGTCGACCGCCGCGTCGCACAGGGCGAAGACTTCGACCTTCATGTCTCGAACGGATGCGCCGGCTGGACGGCCCCGGGGGCGGAGACCGTCTCCAGCGTGGCGAGCGCGGCGCGCTCGATCGCCGGGATCGTCACGTCGGGCGTCGAGGCGTCGAGGTCGTGGAAATGCCAGTACTCGATCCGGTCGGCCCACGCGGGAAACTTCGCCTCCATCATGGCGCGGTGTTCGGCCTCCTTGAGCGCGATCGTCACCGAGGCGCGCTCGAGATCGGTGGCGGTGAGGGAGACGGGCTTGTTCCCGGTGTGGTGGAGCGGGATGCCACGGGCGGCGAGGGCGAAGCGGGTGTAGATCGAGAGGTCGCCGGCGCCGTCCACGAGGTGGGTGGCGAGGCCGCGGGAGAACGCCCGCCACGGCAGACCGCGCGCGGCGGCGGCATGGTTGAAGACCGCCTCGGCGAACCGGCTCCGGTAGTAGTTGCCGGTGCAGATGAAGAGGACTTGGCGCATGGGAGAGGCCTGCGACCTAAAGGCGGCGTGCCCCCGATGGGAAACAGAATATGTCCGCGGGCCGGTCGCCGGCGGCCTCTGCTCGGCGAGGTGGAACCCGACCTCCAGGCGGGTTGTGGGACTTTCGCCCGCCGGCGGGCGGGTCGATCGCCGGAACGTTCTGCATGCTCCGACGGGATCGAGGTGGCGTGCCTTTCGCCGAAAGGCACGAGCCCGTCCGTGCTCCCCTCGGATCGAAGGGCGGTCCAAATTTCGCCGACGGGAATGCCGGCGACCGACGGAGCTCGCACCGACCCGATCGGGTCACCCGCGACGGCGCCCGGCGCCTGACACCGTCTTCGCTTCGCCGTCACGCGATCAGTCCGCTCAGCCCCTTGCTGATCCGGAACGCCTCGCGCACCTCCCCGAAGGCCTCGATCAGCTCCGCCGGCCCCGCGCCTCGCGGGAAACGCACCTCCAGCGCCGCGCCCGTGCAGCGCACCTCTGCTTCGACGCCTTCCACGCGGATCGTGCATTCGCTGCAATCCGACGGGTAGCCGACGCCGAGCCCGCCCTCGCCCTCGAGCGCCTCGATCGCGTCGATCACGGTCTCGACGCGCACGCCCTCCCGCAGCGCGAACGCGATCTCGGTGAACCGGCCCGCGAAGATCCGCGCAAACTCCCCGCGCCCCGCCAGCGTCGGATCGGCGAGGTCGCGCAGCGTGGTCGTCACCGCGTAGCGCGCCGCGTCGCGCTCCTCCAGCGCGTAGAGGATCTCCACCTCGAAGTCGCGCGCGGTCAGCACCGCGAGGGGCCCGGTCACGCTCAGCGCGACGTCCTTGCGCTTGTAGCCGAGCCCGGTGCGCACGGCCTGGAAGAGCCGCTCGGCCTCTTCGCCCAGCTCCGCGCCGCAGATCTTCCCGAGGAAGGCGTTGGTCGTGGCGTTGGCCGCATCGGGCGGCGTGTGGCGTCCTTTCTTGAAACCGCCGAGCACCTTCACCTGCCCGCCCGCGCGCCCGACAAACGCGATGCCCGCGACGACGCGCGACGGGAGTGGTTCAGCCATCCGCCGGAGCAAACGCGCCGCGCCGTCCGCGCCAATCCCGAAGCACCTGCGCCCGCGATCCGGGCCTAACTCAGGAACAAAGCCACGATCATGAGCGCGCATGCGGGCCAGAGAAAAACGATGGCCGCCCACCGAGCCTGCCTGACGAAGGGACGCAGGGAGGCCGGGATCCTTTCGGGAAAGAACCACATCAGCGCAGCCTCGCGGGAGTAGAAGTCGAAACCGACCTTCCTGCCTTCGTGTTCCATGCGACGACCGGAACGAAACACAAGGAAGCCCCCGACGACGCCCAGGATCGAACCGATTATGAACAAGGTGGCGATCACGTGAATTCTTCTGTCGGACGTCGGAGCTCAGGAGCCCCGCTGGTGGCGTTTAGATTGACGAGGACTTCCCGAATTCAATCTCGCGTCATCGGGGTTCGCGCCTGGTTGGGCTTCTGTGTCGCTCTCGCCAAAGAGGAACTATGATTGCTTGGGCGCTGGTGGGCCAAGATGTTCCGAAATCAACAGCCAACCCGAGCCGCTGTCGACGATGACCGATGTGCCGCGACCTCCTCCAGACGCACTCTTCCCGCCAATCACACCAGACCATTGGTAGTCGAACGTGAACACAGCGAATCCTTCACTTTGCTTCACCCAGTGGACGTTGGAGATCGAGTAGTGCTCGCTTTTGATTGAAGCGAAGTTGCGCCGAAAGATGACCTCCACCTCTTTCTTCCCTCTGTATGTTCCGCTGGTGAACGTAGCGACACAGTTGTCATGAATGAAAGGGGCGACGATGTCCCAGTTCTGACTCGCAAGCGCGTGTTCATATGCAACTACAAATAGCGTCGGTGTCATAGGTTCATTCTGTGCAGATGTGGAAGCTGCGCCGAACAAGAAAGCAAGAAATGCAAAAGATGAGGTTGTATGTCTCATGCCGCCCAACGATTGAGGTCAGACACGAAGGGGCGCAGCCCCGGAGTTGTCTGTGCCGCTTTGTCGGGCTCCCTCTTGGTTTCGATTTGGTTCGATGACCTGGAAATAACGTCGGCTAAGGATCGGCTGTCCGGAAGAATTGCGCCCCTCATAAAGCTTGAATGCGACGGCATCCGAAATGCGGATATCCCTCCCGGTCCATGAATGTGAAGCCGGTTTGTGAATCATCACACGGTACTGTAGACCGCCGATCGGACCGCTCCAAAGTCTCAGCAGACCCGCAACTTCGATGACGGACCCAGCCGGTAAGACACCCAGCTTCACCACCTCTGGTCCACCAATCCCTGGTCGCGAAACGAGAACAACAAAATCGTAGTCACGGGAGCGAAGGTCTCGCTTGATTCCGCAGACCAACAGCTCTTCGAGAACAAGGTAATGCTGTCCGTTGCTGCCAAGCGGGATGCTCTTTTCCGCAAGCTGAACACAACCTCCGACGACCAAGGCGACGACGGAAACGAGGATGGCTATGGCTTTCATGGTTTCTGCCCAACTGAGCTATCCGGCCGAACCGGGCGACCTGAGGGTAAAGGGCACCATGGATCGAATGGACTGCGTCAACCTCTCCGAGGCAAGGCCTCATGTTGACGGTTCAGTTTTTTGCGCCTGCGACCGCGCTCCCGCAAGAGCCCGACCCGAGGAAGGATCGGATCCGACGGGACTTCTTTGGTGGAACACGAGCCCATGTCGTTTCCCGATTGCGAACGGGTGCCCGTGATCGGCGGTTTGGAGGACGAGACGTGGACCGTGGATCTGAGCGCCGTTTCCGGAGTTCTCAGAGCTCGAAGACGCGGTCCGGTAACCTGCGGGCGGCGGGCGCTCGGCGTCGCGACTTCAGCCTCTTCGCCAGCCGAACAAACCTGCCGGCCGGTGGGGCCCTGCCTTCGGGCGGGCTGCTTGGGGTTCGGGTGGGCTGTCGCCGGAGGGAAGTCCAACAACCCGCCCGGAGGTCGGGTTCCACCTTCGCCGAGGACACGCTTTTTTGCGGCCACGCGAGATTCCTAGGCTTCATCGAGACCGAGACGGCCCGCGATTCGGGCCGGGCTGCCTCGTGCCTGTTCGTGACCCGACGCGACCGTTCGCAAGTCGGATGGACGCGACCCCGCCCGCGGTTATGGTGTCGCCGTGCAATCGCTCCCTCCGCGCAAGCGCCGTTGGTTGATCGCCTTCGCGGCGACTTTTCTGCTCTACCTGCTCGCCGGTTTCTTCATCGCGCCGCCGCTCGTGCGCGGCCAGCTCGAGCGGCGGGGGAGCGAGGCGCTGAAGCGCGAGGTGACGGTCGAGCGCGTGCGGATGAACCCGCTCACCTGGTCGATCACGATCGACGGCCTGCGCGTGGCGGATCCGGCCGGCGAGACGGGCGTGCTCGCGTCGTGGCGGCGGTTGTACCTCGATCTTGATCCGCTCGGCTCGCTCTTCCGCCGGCAGTGGCACGTCGGCGAGCTGCGCCTCGTCGAGCCCGCCGCGCACCTGCGGATCGATGCGGACGGGCGGCTCAACATCGCCGACCTCCTCGAAGGCGGCGAACCTGCCCCCGCGGCCGAGCCCGCGCCGGCGAAACCACCGCCGCGGGCGGGCGTCGGCCTCCTCCGGATCGAAGGCGGCTCGATCGACGTCACGGATCTCTCGAGGCGCTCGCCGTTCCGCACGATCGCGGGCCCGGCGAGCTTTGAACTCACCGGGCTGACGACGCGGCCCGACGCGTCGAGCCCCTACACCCTCACCGGCACGACGGACACCGGCGAGACCTTCGGCTGGCGCGGCACGCTTTCGCTCGTGCCGCTCGCCTCGCGGGGCCGGATCGAGCTCGGAGGATTTTCGATCCCCAAGCACGCTCCGTTCTTCGAACACCTGCACGGGGCGCGGATCGCGGGCGGGCGCGTGGGCTTCGCCACCGACTATGCCGTGAGCCTCGGCGGGGCGACCGAGGCGCGGCTGGCCGACACGGTGGTGCGGGTCGAGGAGCTCGCCCTCGCCTCCGAGGCGGCGGACGGGCCGTCGTTTTCGATCCGGAGCGTCGAGCTGGCGATGAGCCGGGCCGACGTGGTGGCGCGCACGGCCGAGATCGAGCGCATCGCGATCGCCGGTCTCGCCGTCCGCGCGACCCGCCGGGCCGACGGCTCGATCGACCTGCTCGACTGGATCCGCCCGGTCGAGGGTGGGAAACCCTCCGCTCCGCCGGCAGAGGGCGCGGTCCCGGCTGCGAGCGTGCGGGTGGGGGAGATCCACCTCACCGAGGGCGAGGTGCGGGTGACGGACCTGACCAACGCACGTCCTGCGGAGCTCCGCCTCACGGCGCTCGAGGCGAGCGCACGCGGCGCGGGCACCGATCTCGATCGCGAGGTCGGGGTGACGCGCACGGCGGCCGGAGCGCTCGCCTCGGGGAGGCTGGTGCGCTGAAGGTCGAGGGCGTCGTCCGACCTCTTCCGCTCGCGGCCCGGCTGACCATCACCGCGGATGCCCTGCCGCTGGCGCCGCTCGACCCCTTCCTCGAGCGACATGCCGACCTGCGGATCGCAACCGGAGGTGTGCGCGCCGCCGGCGTGCTGGAGGCCGACGTGCCGGTCGATGGACCACCCGCTCTTTCGTGGACCGGCGAGGTGGCGTTGGAGGGTCTTTCGGTGGTCGATCCCCTCGACGGGGCGAAGGTGCTGGGGCTGGAGGAGCTCGCCGTGCTCGGCGCCCGGGTCTCGCTGGCGCCGTTGCAGGTCCTCTCCGAGGAAGTGCGTCTCGTCCGCCCGATCGCCAACGTCG
>DAIPIQ010000221.1:0-5045 GCA_036770745.1 Opitutaceae bacterium
CGATTGGGACCGGCCGGTCGGCAAGTCCTACCGGCCCGCCAACCACGTCGCCGACGGTCCCATCCCAGCCGGGTTGCGGCGCGTCGCGATCCTTCCGCTTCACGGGGGCGCCTGGAGTCCCGCCGATCTCGCTCCGCTCGAGGCCGCGATCGCCGCCGAGCTCGGCAAGATCGAACGCTTCGAGGTCGTGAGCGCCGACCGCGCCTACCTCGCCTCCCGCTTCGGCCGCGGCGCCTTCGAATCCTCCGCCGCGCTTCCCGGGGATTTCCTCGCGGTGCTCGGGGCCGAGCAGGCGGCCGACGCCGTGCTCTTCGTCGACCTCACCCACTATTCCCCCTACCAGCCGATCGCCCTCGGCGTGCGGGCCAAGCTCGTCGGCGTCGCCGGGGGTCGCGTGCTCTGGTCGTTCGACTCGATCTTCGACGCCGCGCAACCCGACGTCGCGGTCGCGGCCCGGCGCTACCACCTCGACCGCAGCCGCCCCGCCCACCCGCTCGAAAACACCTCGGGCATCCTCCAGAGCCCGGCGCGTTTCGCCAAGTACGTCGCCTTCGCGATGTTCGAGACCCTGCCTCCGAGGGAATCGGCGGAAAATCGTTAAAACCTGCTAAAGCCCCCGGCCGACCGGACGATCTGTTAAAAAGTTACGAAGCCCAGGTCCAACCAACGAAACCCGACAACAACCAACCTTCCTTCCAGCAATGAACATCAACCCGCTCGACAGCTCCGCCCACCTCCACTCCCTCGGCCACCGCCCGCACGCCAACGGCGCCCGCCACGACGCCTTCGTGCCGCCCGCCGGCGATCGTTTCTCCGCCGACGACAGCGCCGCGATCCGCTCCGCGCTCGATGCGATCCCCGAGATCCGCCCCGAGGTCGTCGAACGCGGCCGCCGCCTCCTCGCCGATCCGAACTATCCCTCCGCCAAGGTCGTCGACGCCATCGCGCGTTTGATCACGCCCCTGCCTGAAGACTGATCGCCCCCGGCCGATGGAGTAACCTCCCCCTCCCTCCCCGGAACAAATGCTCAACGCGAAGCAGATCGCCTCCTACCGGTCCGTCTCGGTCGACACCGCCAGCCCCGGCCGGCTCATCCTCATGCTCTTCGACGGCGCCCTGCGTTTCATCCACGCGGCCGAGGAAGGCTTCAAGAGCGAGTGCCCCCGCACCCGCCAGGAGGTGGTGCACAACAACCTCATCCGCGCGCAGGACATCCTCCACGAACTCCAGCGCAGCCTGAACTTCCGCGACGGCGGCGAGTTCTCCACCAACCTCTGGAGGGTCTACGACTTCATGGGCGTGAAGCTCATGGAGGCCAACCTGCGCAAGGAGCCCGACGGCCTCGCCGTGGTCACCCGCCTCCTCCGCGAGATCCGCGACGCCTGGGAGCAGATGCTCCGCGAGCAGGGCGCCGGCGTCGAACAGGGCGCCCGCGTCGCCCTCTCGGCCTGAGCCGCCGCCGCCCATGACCGCCGCGCGCCGCGTCCTCGTGCTCCTCGACGCCTACGAGGCGCTCACCACCCGCGAGACGCACGCCCTGCGCCGCGGCGACATCGACCACGCGCTCACCCTCGAGGCCCGCAAGCTCCGCCTCGCCGAGGCCCTCGGCGAGGCCCGCGCAAACGCGGTGTTGTCGGGCGACGAGACGGCTGCTTTAACCCGTCGCGTGCGCGCACTGGAACTTCGTGAGCGGGACAACCTCGCCTTCCTTCGCTTGGAAATGGACCGCACCCGAGCGGCCCTCGACGACCTCGAGCGGGCCGTCTTCCGCACCCGCCAGGTGCGCCGCGGCTACACCGCCGGCGCGGGCCCCGCGGCGGTGCGTTCCGGAATCGTCCTCGGTTGCGCCTGAGCGCCGACGTGATCCCCTACGCCCGGCAGTGGATCTCCGAGGAGGACATCGCGGCCGTCGCCGCGGTGCTGCGCTCGGATCTCCTCACCCAGGGCCCGGCGGTCGAGGCCTTCGAGCACGCCCTCGCCCATGAGACCGGCGCGGCCCACGCGGTCGCGGTCTCCAGCGGCACGGCCGCCCTCCACCTCGTCTGCGCCGCGCTCGACCTCGGCCCCGGCCGCGTCGGCGTGACCACCCCGATCACTTTCGCGGCCACCGCCAACGCCTTCCTCTACACCGGGGCCGGCGTCCGCTTCGCCGACGTCGATCCCGTCACCGGGCTGCTCGATCCCGCCGCGCTCGAGGACACGCTCCGCCGCCTCGCCGCGGAGGGCGCGCCGCCGGGCGTGGTCATCGCCGTCTCGCTCGCGGGCCGCGCCGCCGACCTGCCCGCCCTGCGCGCGGTCTGCGACCGGTGGGGCTGGACGCTCGTCGAGGACGCCGCGCACAGCCTCGGCGCGGCGTGCAGCGGCGGGTGCGCCCACACCCGGGCCGCGATCCTGAGCTTCCATCCCGTGAAGCACGTCTGCTGCGGCGAGGGCGGGGCCGTGCTCACCAACGACGCCGCGCTCGCGGCGCGTATCCGTTCCTTGAGGACGCACGGCATCGAACGGCCCCCGGCCGGCGCCCTCCCGCCCGGCGAGGGCGGCTGGTTCTACGAGCAGGTCGAGCTCGGCTTCCACTACCGCCTGACCGACCTCCAGGCCGCGCTCGGGACGAGCCAGTTGCGGCGCCTGCCCGAGTTCCTCGCCCGTCGCCGCGCGCTCGCGCGGCGCTACGTCGACGCCTTCGCGGAGGATGTCTTCCGCTCCGTCCTCGCGGCGCCCGTCTTCGAGGAGGGCCACGCGTGGCATCTCTTCGTCGTGCATTTCCGCTCCGCGAAGCTGCGCCTCGCGGCCCACGAGCACCTGCTCGCGGCCGGCGTTCGCACGCAGGTGCACTACATCCCCGTCTACCGGCATCCCCACCACCGGCGCGCCGCGCCGCACGAGCCGCTCCCCGGCGCCGAGGCGTTCTACCGCGGCTGCCTGAGCCTGCCGCTCTTCCCCAAGCTCACCGATGCCGAACAGGATCGGGTGATCGAGGCGCTTCGGGGATTCGCCGCCTCGCGCGGCCGCCCGGGATGAGCGGGGAGCGCCTCGCCGTCTTCCGTCTGGAGGCGGGGCCGCGCGCGGGCTGGGGCCACCTCGTGCGTTGCGCGGCCCTCGCCGCGACGCTGCGCTCGCGCGGCTGGCGGTGCGCGCTCTGGAGCGAAGGCCACCCCACCTCCGCCCCGGCGGAGGCGCGGCGGTCGTTCCCGGAGTTCCTCCCCGCCGCGCCGGCCTGGAGCGAGGACATCCCCGATCCCGTCCGTGCCGCCGACTGGCTGGTGGTCGACCACTACGACGTGGACGACAACGTCCTGCGCCGCCTCGCCCGGGCGCTGCCCGGCACGCGGCGGCTCGTCCTCGACGACGAGGGCCGCCGACGCCTCGGGGCCGCGTCGCTGGTCCTCAATGCGCGCCCAGGCCTGGAGCGTTCCCCGTACGCCCCGGGCGTGCCGGCGCTGCTCGGCGAACGCCACGCCCTTCTGCGCCCCGGCCTGCTCGCGCCCGAGGCGATCGAGGCCCCGCTGCCCGCCGACGCCGAAGGCGTGCTCGTCCTGCTCGGAGGCACGGACCCCCGCGGCTGGACGGCCCGGGTGCTCGAGGCGATCGCCGACGTGGACCCCGTGCGCTTCGCCCCGATCGCGGTCCATCCGCGGGCGTCCGTGCGCACGCCGGCGATCCGCGCGGCGCTCGATCGCTTCGCCGCGAGCGTGTGGCTGGAAGGGCTCGACGCGCCGGCCCTCGCGGGTTGGGCGCGGTGCTGCCGCCACGCCGTCTCGGCCGCGGGCGGCACGCTCCACGAGCTCGCGCTGTTGCGACTCCCGTTCGTCGCGATCGTCGCGGCCGACAACCAGCGCGCGTTCGCCCACGCGGTCCGCGAGCGCTGGGGCATGCCGTTCGTGGACGTCGACCATCCGTCCGGCCCGCCGGTGGCCGCGGCGTTCCGGGCGCTCACGGATTCCCGCGCGGGCGATCCCGATCCGGCGCAGGCCTTCGCGGCGGTCGACGGTCGCGGGGCCGACCGGGTGGCCGACGCGCTGGAGCGCGCCTGAGCCGGGTGTGATCAAGAGTTGTGGCATGCTTCGGTTCTGCTGGAGACCGACGGGCTTCTGCGCGGCCGATTCGGACGCATCGACCATGGTGACCTTGCATGCCGTGGTCGTGGGCCGGGGTTTATCCCCGGCTTCCGACTGAGAGAGCCGAAAAAGCCGGGGATGAACCCCGGCCCACGACTGCGGGTTGCCACCACTTTCGATTACACCCCCTGAGCTCCGGCGCGGCAAATCGTGTTGCCTGCGGTCGAAGCGGAAAACTACGGTCCCCGCTCGCGCGCGAAGGCGCGCGCCGTCAACGCAACCCCGTCCACACCATGCCCAGACCCGTCACCCTGTTCACCGGCCAGTGGGCCGACCTGCCGCTCGCCGAGCTCGCGCCCCTCGCGAAGAAGATGGGCTACGACGGCCTCGAACTCGCCTGTTGGGGCGACCACTTCGACGTCGATCAGGCCGCCTCGAGCCGGAAGTACTGCGCCGGCCGCTGGGAGCTCCTGATGGACCACGGCCTCACCGCCTTCTCCATCTCCAGCCACCTCGTCGGTCAGGCCGTCTGCGACCTCATCGACGAGCGCCACAAGGCCATCCTCCCGCCCGACGTCTGGGGCGACGGCTCGCCCGAGGGCGTGCGCCGGCGGGCCGCGAAGAAGCTGGCGCTCGCCGCGAAGGCCTGCCGCAACCTCCTCGACGCCCGCCCGGGGCGCGACGGGCGAGACGCCTTCCCCGCGGTCGTCAACGGCTTCACCGGTTCGTCGATCTGGCACTCGATCTACGCCTTCCCCCCGACCTCGCAGGCGTATTGGGATTCCGGATTCAAGGACTTCGCCCGCCGCTTCGGCCCGATCCTCGAGACGTTCGAGAAACACGACGTGAACTTCGGCCTCGAGGTCCACCCGACCGAGATCGCCTTCGACATCGCCTCCGCGCAGCGCGCGATCGAGGCCGTGGGCGGGCACCGTCGCTTCGGCTTCAACTACGACCCCTCCCACCTCGGCTACCAGGGCGTCGATTACG
>DAIPIQ010000055.1:0-8043 GCA_036770745.1 Opitutaceae bacterium
CCGCCGTCGCCCCGCCCGCCGACGTGCCGCAGGGCCCGTGGATGAAGGTCTCCCAGGCCACCCTGAAGGTGCGCGACCTCACCGGCGCGCCCGTCACCGCCGTGCAGGGCTCGCTCCTGCTCAGCCTCACCCAGGCCAACGGAACGCTCGCGACCAGCGCCTTCCGCGTGCTCGCACCCGCCGCGGTCGGCGGGTTCGAGACGGTCGAGGTCACCGCAGGCTCGTGGCGCTTCGACCTCGGCACGTTCCCCTTCAACGTCGGCGGGGCCGACCAGGACGTCCTCGGCTTCCGCTTCCAGGCGAGCAACCCCGGCCTCGAGCTCTTCGAACGCCCGGCCGCGCCGCCGGGCACTTTCGAGTTCATCGCCGCGTGGAATCCGCAGACCCCCTTCGCCCCGCCGCTCGTCGCCGGCCAGTTCGCCACGAACGGCGAACTGCCGATCATCCCGAGCGTGCTCCAGTTCGGGCCGTCGAACGTGGACTTCGCCGTCTCGCCCGCCGTCGGCCTCGGCGTCTCCGGCACGGTGCGCGCGATCGCCCGGCCCGACATCGCCGCCTTCTACTACAACAGCGCGTTCAACTACCGCCTCGGCACGCCCTCGCCGCAGCTCGGGACCGGGACGACGACGCTCGCCGACTTCGGCTTCATCCGCGTGCGGGGCGACGCCGAGTCGCGGTTCTCGCTCTTCCAAAACACCTCCGGCGTCTTCACGGTCACGCTCGCCAACCTGCTCGTCGACGGCTGGCTCTCCGGCGGCGAGGTGCAGCGTTTCGGCGCTTCGGTCAGCACCAACGGCCTGATCGAGGGCGAGCTCTTCATCCCCTCCACCGGTGCGACCACCGGCCCCTTCCGCATCGTCCCGGTCAACACGAGCAACGTCGCCATCGAGGGTGCGGCGACCTTCTCGGTGAACGTGTTCCAGCACGCCTACGTCTTCAGCCTGCCGCGGTTCCAACTCCGCTCCGTGAACGGCTTCTGGCCGAACGGCGCGTTCGTCTTCCCCGGCCTCTCGATCGACACCGCCTCCGACTTCGAGCAGCGCTTCGCCCTCCCGTCGGCGATCGCCGGGATCGCCCTGCCCTCGGGGGCGATCTCGCGCAACCACGCCCTGCTCGAGCGCAAGAACGGCCTGCTCGGCCTGCGGGTGCGCAGCGAGCAGGACCTCGTCTTCGGTGACTTCCGTCTGCGCCTCAAGGCGACGGGCCCGGGCGCCCTGAGCGGCACGCTCAGCGGCACGGCCGTCGAGCCGTTCAGCGGCGCGGAGCTCGGCTCCGTCTCGATGAGCTACGACAGCGGTGGCGCGCCGTTCCAGTTCGAGAAGTGCTTCGGCTTCTTCCTCGGCGACTTCCGCCTCCGCTTCGGCAGCGGCGGCGCCGGGATCAGCGGGGCCGACTGCGACTGAGGACCTCCCTCGAGCCCGGTGGCATGCCTCGAGCCTCCTCGAGACCGAAGGGCGGTCGTGGTCGTGGGCCGGCAGGTTGCCGCCACGATTGATGGCACCCGTCGGGCGCGGTCCGGCCGCGTTTCGGGTGCGGTGTCGTGCTCGATCGGCCACGTTCCGTTTCCAAACGGAGGGGCCGGGGTCGCGCCGTTGCGCTAGTCTCCCGCTTGCGACCGGATCGTTGGAGAGCTCCGGATTGTCCTCATCCTCTTCATGACGCTTCAGGATCTGATCGATTCCGTTCCCAACCTCGTGGACTACTTCTACCACGAGACGATCGCGCCCCACAACCGGGTCAAGCCGGGCGGGTCGCCGGTGCCGCTGGAGTTCTCCAACTGGCGCGACGAACAGCGGGCGTGGCGCGAGACCGCCGTGCTCTTCGATCAATCGCACCACATGCCCGAGCTGTTCCTGAAAGGGCCGGATGCGTTCCGCCTGTTGCAGCAGCTCGGGATCAACTCCTTCGACAAGTTCGAGCCCGGCCGGGCCAAGCAGTACGTCGCGTGCAACCACCACGGCCAGGTCATCGGCGAGTGCATCCTCTACTACCTCGCGCCCGAGAGCTTCGAACTGGTGAGCGGCATGCAGTTGCAGGACTGGGTCCGGTTCAACGCCGAGACCGGCGGCTTCGACGTCACCGTGGAGCGCGACCTCCACACCGCGGAGAATCCCCGGGGTCGAACGAAATACCGTTTCGGTCTCGATGGGCCCGACGCGGAAAAAATCCTCGTCGCCCTCGTGGAAGGCCCGCCGCCGGAGATCCCGTTCTTCCGGACGAAGCCGGTGCGGATCGCGGGCCGCGAAGTGCTGGCGCTGCGCCACGGCATGGCCGGTCACAAGGGCGTGGAGCTTTCCGGTCCGGCGGAGGACGGCCCGCGGATCCGCGACGCGATCCTCGCGGCCGGAAAAAACCACGGCCTGAAACAGGGCGGCCGCGCCGCCTACTTCAGCGCGCAGGGCGAGGGCGGGTGGATGGCGTATCCGTTGCCCGCCGTCCATACCGACGAGAAACTGGCCGCCTTCCGCCGGTGGCTCCCGGCCGACTGCTGGGCCGGCAGGGCCCAGCTCGCCGGCAGCGACCGGGCCGAAAACATCGAGCACTACTACATGACGCCGTGGGACATGGGCCTGCAGCGCAACCTCAAGTTCGACCATGATTTCGTGGGGCGCGAGGCGCTGGAGCGGATGAAGGACCAGCCGCACCGCACCAAGGTCACGCTCGTGTGGAACAAGGAGGACATCGCCCGCATCCAGGCCTCGCTCTTCGAGCCGGGGATCCCGTTCCGCCACCTCGAGTTTCCCATGGCATCCTACGGCTTCCCGCAGTGCGACGTGGTGAAGACCGCCGACGGCCGACGCGTGGGCCGGGCGGGATTCTCGGGCTACAGCGCCAACGAGACGGCGATGCTCTCGATCGCCTCGGTCGATCAGACGCACGCCGAGCCGGGCACGCCGTTGCTGCTCACGTGGGGCGAGCCCGACGGCGGATCGCGCAAGCCGCAGGTGGAGCGGCACCGCCAGATCGATGTGCGCGTGACGGTCGCGCCCGCGCCCTACGCCACGGCTGCGCGCGAGGCGCGCGGCAGAGGAATCGGGAGCGCCTGACGCCTCCCGGGGTGGGGCGGCTCGTTTGCCCGATCGGGCGCCTCGTTGCGTGTCCACGCCAAGACAAGCGGCGTGATTTGCGCGAAGGTGCCTGACCCGGACGCCCGGCCACGTGATTTCCCGCAACAACCCTTTCCCCCGATGATCTATGAAGCCGAAAAGTGGCTGAAGGAGACGCTCTTCGACTGCCGGACCTGCGGGCAGTGCATCCTCAGCCACACCGCGATGATCTGCCCGATGAACTGCCCCAAGGGGCTGCGCAACGGACCGTGCGGCGGCACGCTCGACGGCAAGTGCGAGGTGATCCCGGAGATCGACTGCGTCTGGACGAGGATCGAGCAAAAGAAGGGCGACCGGGAGACCCCCGGGGTCCACCTTCCGCCCAAGGAGGAGCTGCTCAACACCGCGAGCTACGTGAACCTGCTCACCGGCAAGGACCGCGAGACCCGCCGGCCCCGGGAGTTCATCGACACGCGGCATCTCGCCGCCACGTCGCGGCTGGCCGGGAAGGCGCGGCGCGGCGAATTCATCGTGACCTTCGAGATCACCTCGCCGCGCACCACCGCCGGGCTGGATCGCGTGGAGGCGATCATGGGGCGGGTCCGCGGGTTGGTGGACGCGGTCAACACGACGACCAACGCCGGCGGCGTGCCGTCGCTGCATTCCACCGAAACCGCCCGCGTGGTGCGGGATCACGGAGTCGAGGCGATCATCCAGTTTTGCGGCCGCGATCATCACCGGGAGGATTTCCTGCACGAGGTCGAGCGCGCGCTCGACTCCGGCCACCGCAACTTCCTGCTGCTCACCGGGGACTGGCTGCCCCGGACCGAGCGCAAGGTGGCGCAGGCCACGTGGTTTCCCATGGACAGCTCGCAGATGGTTCACTTCGCGAACGAACGGCTCGCGGCGTGGCGCGAGCGCTTCGGCGCGGTTCCCTTCCTCGGCTGCGCCGCCAATCCCTTCTCGACGCCGATGAACATCAGCGTCGATCGGCTCGTCTTCAAATGGCGGGCGGGCGCCCGATTCTGCCAGACGCAGGCGGTCACCCACGTGCCCACGTTCGTCGAGTGGCTCCGGCAGGTCCGCACGCGGGGGGGCGAGGCGGCCGGGCCGGTCATCCCCTCGATCCCGCTCGTGGGAAGCCGCAAGATGTTCGCGGTGCTCTGCCGGCTCCCGGGAGTCCATGTCGATCCGTCGCTGCACGCGATCGCGGAACGGGAAGACTTTGCGCACGACGCGCTGGAGTGGGCGTGGGGCGTGGCCGAGGGCCTGATCGCCGCCGGGGCCGACGGCATCCACGTGATGAACTTCGGAATGCCGCCGGATCGGATCGCCGAGTTCCTGCAGCGCCTCCGCGACCGGGCCGGGGCCGCGCGCGCTCCCTCGCGACAGCCCTGCGCCTCCTGAATCCGACCCGACTTCGCGCCTCCTCACCATGACCGACGTGCCTCAAAGAAACTTCCGCTTCGTGGCGAGCTGTCCCGACCATGTCGGGATCGTCGCCCGGATCAGCCAGACCCTCGCCGCCCACGGCGCCAACATCACCCAATCACACCAGTTCGAGGAGGTGGGCAGCCGGCGCTTTCTGATGCGCTACGGCTTCCACTTGCCGGACCGGCCGGAGGTGGTCGAGGGCCTGACCGCCTCGCTCGGTGCGATCGCCGCGGAGCTGGAGATGCAATGGCGGCTGGTGGACGCCGACCGCCGGCAGCGCGTCGTCATCCTCGTGAGCAAATTCACCCATTGCCTCGGCTATCTCATGCACCGCTGGCGCGTGGGCGATCTGCCGTTCGACCTGCCCTGCGTGATTTCCAATCACGAGACGGCGCGTGATTTCGTCGAGTGGCACAAGGTGCCGTTCCACCACATCCCCGTGCCCCGGGATCCCGCCGGCAAGCAGGCGGCCTTCGAGGCCGTGGCGGAGCGGATCGCCGCGGCGCGGCCGGACACGATCGTCCTGGCCCGCTACATGCAGGTCCTGCCGGGTTGGCTGTGCGCGCGCCACCCGCACCGGATCATCAACATCCACCACAGCTTCCTGCCTTCGTTTTCGGGCGCCATGCCCTACCACCAGGCCAAGCAGCGGGGCGTGAAATTGATCGGAGCGACGAGCCACTACGTGACGGAGGACCTCGATGAGGGCCCCATCATCGATCAGGACGTGGTCCGCATCCGGCACAACGATTCGGTCGAAGACATGATGCGCCTCGGCAAGGATGTCGAAAACGTCGTGCTGGCCCGCGGGCTCCGCTACCACCTCGAGGACCGCGTGCTCGTGCAGGGCAACAGCACGGTGCTCTTCTGTTGAGCGCCGGGTGAAGCGGCCCCCTCGGGCCCCGATCGGGCGGGCCGGTCAATAGCCGCGCTCCTTGTCGACGAGGTTGCGCAACGGGCGACCGGCGGCGTGGCGCTCGAGGTTGTCCGCGACGACCTCCAGATAGCGGTCCAGAAGCCGGTCGTGGGAGCCACCGACGTGCGGGGTCAATCGAAGTCCGGGCAGCGTCCAGAGGCGCGAAGTCGGCGGCAGCGGCTCTTCGGTGCACACGTCCAACGCCGCGCCCGCGATCCAACCCTCGCTCAACGCACGCACGAGGGCGTCCTCCTCGATGACGGCGCCGCGGCCGACGTTGCCGATCCACCCCGTGGGCTTCATCGCCCGGAGGGCCTGTTCTCCCACCATGCCGCGCGTCTCCGGGGTGAGCGGCAGGGTGACCGCCACGAAGTCCGCCTCCGCCATCATCGCGACGAGTTCCTCGGGACCACCGACCCTCGCGACGCCTTCCTCCGGTGCCGCGGAGCGTGCGCGGATCGCCCGCACTTCCATCCCGAAGGCCCTCGCCCTTCGCGCGACGGCGCGGCCGATCGAACCGAAGCCGAGGAGCAGGAGGGTGCGCCCGTGCAACTCCATGAGCCGCGTGGCGTGGGCCGGCGCGACCGGGCGCCAGGTGCGCTCCCGTTGCGCATCGTGAAACCCGGCGAGCCCGCGGCTGAAGGAGAGCATCAGGGCGAAGAGGTGGTCCGCGAGCACCTCGCAGTGGTTGTCCGAGCAGTTGGTCAGCACGAAGGGCTTCCGTCGAAGCCCGGGCCGACCCACGAGCCAGTCCGCTCCGGTGCCGAACTGCTGATGCCAGAGCAGCCGCGGCGCGCGCTCGAGCAGCTCCGGCGGCACGCCGCCCGCGGTGATGACGACACGCGGGAGCAAGGGCTCCATCTCGGCGCGGTCGCGCGTCACGACGAGCTGGCGGCCCTCGACGGCCCGCGCGAGGCGGATTCGCATCGCCGGGGGAAGGAGGGCCGGATCGAGCCCGACAAGGACGACCGGTCGCGTCGGTTCGGTCACCGGGTTCCGGGGGCGAAGGGTCCGATCCCTTCCGCGCGGGCCTCGAGGAGTGCCTTCTGCACGCCGTGGTAGGCGGGCTTGGGATCGTAGCTCCCGCCGCCGGACGCCCGCGCGTCCTCGAAGAGGTTGGAGTGGAAGTTGTCGTCGGCCTTGCTGCCGTGGCGTCCGTCGAGCACGCCCCAGAAATTGATCATGTTCGCCCCGCCGGCGAGTCCCGCCTTCACAAGGTTGTAGAGGTGTTCGTGCTGGCGGGCCCGATCCTCCGCGGAGTTCGTCGAGTAGCGGACGTCGACCTCGGTGAGGTAGACCTCGACCCCGAGCGCGCGCAGGCGGCGGATGCCCGCGGTGAAGCCCTCCCAGTCGTAGGTGTTCCGCACGTCGAGGTGGGCCTGATGGCCCACGGCATCGAGCGGCGTGCCAAGGTTCCGGAGATGGGCCGCGAGCTGGTAGACGGCGTTGAAATGTGGATACGCGGGGAACTCACAGTTGTTGTCCCGGTACTCGAGCCTGCCGTCGGTGTACTTCCGGGCGAATTCGAAGGCCTTGCGGATCCAGACCGGGTGCCGCTTCACCAGCGCACAGCACTCGGGAAGCCCGGAGGCGTCCGGCTCCCAGCCAAGCTTGTCCCAAGGCGTCTTGCGGTAGAAGTGGTTCGCGTCGCGCGGCCTGTCGCCATGAAGGGCCTCGTTGACGACGTTCCAGATGCGGACCTTGCGACCGTTGTCGTTCTCCGTCATCGCGACGCGGATGAAGTCCTCCAGCATCCGCTCGAGCTCCTCCGCGGTGAAATCCCCGTCGACGAACCAGTCCGGGTAGTAGTGGGCGGGGCCGACGAGGAGGTGGGCCGTGACCGCCATGCCGCGCGCGTGGAGCCAGTCGACCGAGTCGTTGAAGCGCGAGAGGTCGAAGACCCCGGGCGCGACCCACGCACCGGTGTGCTTCGGGTAACAGAGGGCGGTGCCGCCGTTGAACTCCCGCTCCAGGACGAGCCGGTTGTCGGCCTTCCCCGGATCGCCTCCGTCGAGGGGAAAGTGAGCGCCCCAACCCATGAGGCCCGAGACGACGACGCGATCACCCGCGATGTCGCGCAGGCGCGGACCTTCGGGAAGCGCCGGCGCTCCCGGAACCGAGGGCGCGAGGAACAGACAGGACGAGAGGAGCAGGGGGCGGGCGCCGAAAGGGATCATGTTTGGGGGGCTCGCGGAGAAGTCTCTCCGGCGACCGGCGGCTGTGTCGACCGCGGGTCGGCCCGCGCTCCCGGAATGCGACCGCAGGCGCCGGTTCGCGCACGAGCCCGGCGGAGTCGCGCGTCGTGCCGTACTGCGAGGCGTGTTTCCTGAATCGAGAGGACGACCGCCCGGCGGGAGCGTAGTCTCTCCCTCCGCTTCACCCCGGTCGCCCATGAGTCTTCGGTTCCTTCGCCGCCTGCCCTGTTTGTTCCTGCCCCTCGTCGTGTGCTTCCCCGCCGGAGCGGTCGCGGCGACGTCGGTCGTCGTCCACGTCGACCCGCGCGGGGGAAACGACGACCACGACGGGCTCGCACGCGAGCGCGGGGTCCGGTCCCTTGCGAAGGCCCGCGAACTGGCGCGGCGCGCGCTGGAAGGAGGCGCGCGGGAGGTCCGGGTGCGGCTTGGCGGCGGCCTGCACCGGCTCGAG
>DAIPIQ010000055.1:8053-21102 GCA_036770745.1 Opitutaceae bacterium
AGCGCGACGGCGGCCCGGCGAATGGCCGCGTCGTTTGGGAATCGGCCCCGGGAGAGCGAGCCGTGGTCGATGGAGGCGTCGCGATCACGGGCTGGCACCCGGCGGGCGACGGACTCTGGGCGGCCCGCGTCGAGGGCCGGACTTTCCGGCAGCTCCATGTCGACGGGCGGCGTGCCACGCTCGCGCGCTCCGCGCTGAACGGTTTCGTGGGGTACCGGCTCGACGAGCCGGAGCTCGCGCGGGTGCTGGAGGGTCCCGCGGGCTCCGTCGCGCGGCTCGGAGATCTCGCGGGAATGGAGATCGTGCTCTACCGCAACTGGGCCCCGGCGATCCTGCCGGTGGCCGCGTCGGAGCGCATCGGCGAGGTCGTGAGGATCCGCCTGCCCCCGATCGCCGAGCGCAACCTCTTCGCGTGGTTCCATCTCGAGCGCCAGAAATACCACTTCCGCGGAAACGCCTTCTACTTCCAGAACGCCTTCGCGCTGCTCGACGAACCGGGCGAGTGGTTCCTCGATGCCGCGAACGGGCTCCTCTTCTACAAGCCGCGCCCCGGCGAGGACCTGCGCACCGCCGAGGTCGTCGCGCCGGCGCTCGAGACGCTGCTCCGGATCCGCGGCTCCAGCGAAACCGCGACGGTCTCGCGGATCACGATCCGCGGGATCGAGTTCGCCCACACCGGGTGGACCGAGCCGTCGCTCCACGGGCACATCAACGGCCAGGCCGTCACGAGCAAACGGCTGCTCGTTCCCGACCGAGTCGACGGGAAGGTCGACTTCGCCGGCTGGTCCCACGGCGAGCTGATGCCCGCCGCGATCCACGTGGAGAACGCCCGCGGGATCGTCCTCGCGGAAAACATCGTGCGCGACGCCGGCGCCAACGGGATCTCGCTCTTCCGCAACACGGAGGACTGCACGGTCGAGGGCAACCTCCTCACCGGACTCTCCGGCACGGGGATCGTCGCGGACAACGTCGTCGAGGCGGGACGGACGCACTCGGTGAGGGATCGGATCGTCGACAACATCGTCGAGCACGCCGGCCTCGACTACCAGGGGGCCGTGGGAATCTTCGTCGGCTATGCCCGCGACGCGGTGATCGAGCGCAACACCCTGCGCCACCTTCCCTACTCCGGGATCTCGGTCGGGTGGGGGTGGAGCGACTCGCTCCAGAACCAGGGCGGAAACTCGATCCGCGCGAACCACGTCCACGACGTCATGGAGGAGCTCTGCGACGGCGGCGGGATCTACCACCTCTCGCGCTCGGAGGGAACGGTCATCGCGGGGAACCTCGTGCACGACCTCGTCAAGTCGCCCTTCGCCGGCCTGATGACGATCCACGGCATCTACCTCGACAACGGAACGACCCGCGTGACGGTCGAGGACAACGTGATCACCGGCGTGGTGGGCGGCCCGGAGATCCGCGAACAGCAGCACGGCAACGTCAAGGCCTACGGAAACACCCTGCGTCGCAACGAAGCGGATACGCCGGACCCGCGGAGCGTCGGCGCCTCCGAACGCACGCACCGGCTCGCCGCCGCCCTCCGCGGCGGATCCCGGAGCTGAGCTTTGCCGGGCGCGGCGGCGAGGCCGGCTCCGCGAAGCCGTCGCCATACGCGGTGGTTCGTGCATCCTTCCGGCGGCATGACCTCGTCCACCTCGGCCCGTTGGGGCGCGCTTCTGCTATTCCTCCTCGCGACGCTGCTCGCCGCGACGATCGGCTCCTTCGCGACCGCGACGAGCGTCGACGATTGGTACCTCGCGCTGCGCAAGCCCTCGTGGAATCCGCCGGGCGCGGTCTTCGGCCCGGTCTGGACGTTTCTCTACGTGGCGATGGCCGTGGCCGCGTGGCGGGTGTGGCGGGGGCGGGTCGGCACGCCGGCCGCGCGGGCGACGCTCGGGCTCTACGGCGTGCAGCTCGCGCTCAACGCCCTCTGGTCGGTGCTGTTCTTCGGGCTGCGGCGACCGGATCTGGCGCTGCTCGACATCGTGGCGCTGCTCGCGGTCCTGGCGGTGCTGCTCGTGCGCTTCGGCCGCGCCGACCGGCTCGCCGGGGTGCTCTGGGCGCCCTACGTCGCGTGGGTGTCCTTCGCCACCGTGCTCAACGCCACGATCGCGTGGCTGAATCGCTGAGCGCGGGCGGCGCTCAGGGGCCGGCGGGGTGTCCGGCCTGCTGGACGACGAAACGCCGGACGTCAGCGACCAGGTTTTCCCGGGGCAAGGTTTCGCGCGGCCGGCTTCAGTCTGCGTTGTGGGAGGTCCAAATTCTCCGACGGGGTCTGCGTTGAGGGCCGTGCCGGCAGGCCGCGGCGTTGGAGAGCCGGAGGGTACCCTCGCAGAGGCTATCCCCCGCCTTGGCCGAGCCGCATTTCCCTGCCGCGCAGACCCCGTCGGAGAATTTAGGACCTCCCTTGTGCTGGAAGACGTCGGGGGCACGTCGGGAGAGCGGGACGGCCCCCTCGAGCACTTCGCCCGAAGCGGATGAAAAGTTTCGTCATGCCGGCGGCCATCGTGTCTCATGCCGGGCTTTCCGGGCGGAACCCGCACGCAGGCGAAGACCGTTCCCGCATCCGATGTACCAAGTCACCTTCAGCGATCAGAGCATGCAGGAGTTGAACAAGCTCGAGAAGCTGGCGCAGCTCGACCTGCTCGCGCCGTTGAGCGGGCTCACCGCCGCCGAGCTGGCCGAGCCGCGGGAGCCGCTCGGGCGGTTCAAGCGCGGGCGGCGCACCTTCTACCGGCTGCGCTCCGGCGAGCATCGGATCTACTTCGAAGTCACCGGCGACGCGCTCCACACCCACTACATCCTGCACCGCAACACGCTCACGGATTTCGTCTTCCGCACGCGGCTGCCGATCACCGAGGAGCAGCTCGTGGAGCAGCACGGCTCGTTCTGGAAATACCTCGAGACCCTGAAGAAGTGACCCCCGAAGCCCCCGACCCGCCCCCGTCGGACCACGAACCGCACCATCTGGGCAGCGCCCAGGCGAGCCGGATCTACCTGCTCCCGAACCTGATGACGGCGGGCAACCTCTTCTGCGGTTTCGTGGCGATCATCCGCTGCATCCAGGCGCGGTTCGCCGCGATCGGGGGCGAGGGAACGCCTCAGGAGTTCTACATCGAGGCGGTGTGGTTCATCATCGCCGCGGTGGTCTTCGATTCCCTCGACGGACGGCTCGCCCGCCTCGGGGGGCGGGAGTCGCTCTTCGGGAAGGAGTTCGATTCGATCGCCGACATCGTCTCTTTCGGCGTGGCTCCGGCGCTGCTGGTCGTGTTCCTGATCCTCTCCCCCGACCAGAACGAGCATTTCAAGCTCAGCGGTTTCTTCATCGGTTTCATCTACCTGCTCTGCGCGGCGGTGCGGCTCTCGCGCTTCAACGTCATCACCCATCCGCTGATCTACACCAACCAGGCGAAGTACAACACCAAGGACTTCGTCGGGCTCCCGGTGCCGGCGGCGGCGGGGATGATCGTCTCGCTCGTCCTCGTGATCCTGGAGGTCACCGACCTCAAGCGCTGGGTCTACGCACTGCCCCCGCTCATGGTCCTGATCGCCTACCTGATGGTGAGCACGATCCGCTACCCGAGCTTCAAGCAGGTCGGCTGGCACACACGCGCGCGCTTCGGGACGTTCGTCGGGATCCTCGTGCTCGCGGCCTTCATCTTCTTCTTCAAGCAGTACGCCCTGGCCCTGCTCTTCCTCAGCTACCTGCTCTTCGGTCTGATCCGCCACCTCCACCTCGTGCAGCGCCGCCGCGCGCGTCTGCGCGGCCTGCTCGCCGCCCGCCGCGAGCGACCCGCCGAGGGGCTTGTGGACAACCCCGCCGAACATCGTGAATAACCCCGGGGAAACGGCCACGTTGTCCGCGCGTTGTTTGCGGAGCGGAGTTGCGCGCAGGGTTCTTCGCGGTCGCGAACGAGGTCAGGTTGCTGCGAACAAACCGCTTGCCGCGTTGTTCGCGTTGCTGACAGACCCTACTGCTACGACTGATTCAGTACCTTCTCCTTCTTCAATCCATAGGATTTGTCAGTAGGCGGAGAAACCTCCTACCCTCGCCAGCAGATGAAGTTCAAAGTAAACCGGGATCACTTCAGCAACGGCCTCGCCCAGGTTCTCAACGTGGTCGGGGCCCGGCCCACGATGCCGGTCTTGAGCAACGTCCTGATCGAGGCCGAGGGCGACCATCTTGACCTCACCACGACCAACCTCGATCTCGGGATCCGTTGCCGGATCAAGGCCAGCGTGGGCCAGGCCGGCTCGATCACCCTCCCGGTCCGCCGCCTCGCCAGCATCGTCCGCGAGCTCCCGAGCCACGACGTCCAGGTCGACGCCGGCGCGAATCAGCACGTCAAGATCGCCTCGGGGGGCTCCAACTTCCGGATCGTCGGCATCGCGCGGGACGACTTCCCGCCGCTGCCCGAGTTCTCCGACGAGCGCACCTTCACCCTCGAACAGGCCGCCCTCGTCGAGATGCTCGGCAGCGTCGCCTACGCCCAGTCGGCCGACGAGAGCCGCTACTTCCTCAACGGCGTGTATTTCCATTTCAACGACGGCCGCCTCTCGCTCGTCGCCACGGACGGTCGCCGGCTCGCCGTCGTCCACCGCGAGATGGAAGCCGCCGCCGGTGCGGGCGGCAGCCTGATCCTGCCCGCGAAGACCGTGGCCGAGCTCGCGCGGCTCCTCTCCAAGGAGGAGAAGCGCACGGTCTCGCTCTCGTTCAACGAGCGGCGCGTCGCCTTCCGGATCGAGGTCGCCGACGAGGCGAGCGGTCTGATCGACCAGGTCCACCTCGTCTCCAAGGTCGTCGAGGGCAACTACCCGAACTACCAGCAGGTGATCCCGAAGGACGTACATCAGCGGGTGAAGCTCGAGCGCGAGCATTTCCTCCAGTGCGTGCACCGGGCCGCGCTCGTCACGAACGACAAGTCCAACTCGGTCAAGTTCAAGCTCAGCGGCAACCTCCTGGAGATCACCGCCTCGAGCCCCGACTTCGGCGAGGCCCATGAATCGCTCGCGGTCGACTACTCCGGCCCCGACCTCCAGGTGGCCTTCAACCCGGGCTTCCTCATGGATCCGCTCAAGGCGCTCGTGCGCGACGAGATCCACTTCGAGCTCAAGGACGAGGTCAGCCCCGGGGTGATCAAGACCGACGGGAACTTCCTCTGCGTGATCATGCCGGTGCGGCTCTGATCCGGTCCGGCCCCGCGAGTCCATGGAACCGGCCCTCGCCATCGTCGCCGGTGGTCTCTTCGCGCTGCTCCTGAGTTTCTTCAACCGCACGATCGCCTCGCCGGTCGTCGCGATCGTCAACCGCTGGCTGCGCTGGGCCTCGTTCTCCCTCGCGATCGCCTGGCTCACCCACTTCATCGGCTGGTCGGAGCGCCCGTTCTGGGTGCTCGCCGTCACGGCGTTCCTCCTCTGGATGCTGATGGAGACGCTCTACAACTGGCTCGCGATCGCCGCGCTCAGCCAGAGCGCGGTGCCGTTGTTCCCGAAGTTCTCGATCAACACCACCGGCGAGGAATGGCCGGTGATCCGGCGCGCGATCCGCGTGCGCGACTGGCTGCGCAAGCACCGCTTCACCCCCGTGCAGGCGCTGCTCGCCGACATCGGCAACGGCATCCAGCTCCGCATCTCCGTCCACCAGGACCCCGAGGCCCGCACCCGCGTGCAGGTGCTCTTCATCCCGGTCAACCCCAACGCCGTCACGGTCTGCCTCTCGGTGAGCTCGCGCACCGCCAGCGGCATGCGCTACACGACCGACAATCTCTTCCTGCCCTTCGGCGGCTTCTATCCCGAGGACTGGTCGGTCGAGCGACGGCCGTGGACGCGCCGCCTCCAGACCCTGCTCGCGAAACACCACGCCCGGCTCGCCGCCGACGCGCAGACGGTCGTGCCGTGGGAGACCGATCCGCTCAGCGACCTCAACGACCAGCACCGCGACCTCGACCGGCTCAACACCGAGCTCGGCTTCCTCTTCCCCCAGGGCATGCGCGAGGAGCACGGCAAGATGACCGCCGAGGGCCGCTACCGCGTCTGGAAGGAAGTCTGGCTGCTCAACTACCTCGGGCTGCCGCGCCGCTACTGACCGCGAGCGCTCGTTCCGGTTCGCGTTCGTGCCGGGCTCGACCGGGGTTTTTCCGGGAAGAGCGCGCGTCCCGCTCACCGAGCCGGGCGTCCCGCCCGGCTGTCCGGAGGCGACGGCGGGACGCCGTCGCCAGTACGCGAGGCCGCGTGCGCTCCCCCGGACCTTTCGGATCGAGTTCCAGCGAGTGACCGAGGTGGCACGCCTCTCGCCGAGAGGCGTGGGGTCGGCGCAGAGGCGGTTGACGGGATCCCGCCCAACCGTCCCGTCCGATGTCGCCCGGGAACCCAAGGCAGGTACCCGCGCCGTATGCTCCGAAAACCCGAGGGCCTTTACAGATTTTACTTGGCGCCTTTCGGCCTTAGGGCCATGCCCATGCGCCATGGTTGCTCGCGCCCGCCCCCGGCCCCACCCCGCGTCGCAGTCACAGCCCCCCCCCGAGCAGCGGCAGGGGGTGCGTTGAGCGGGTGAGGCATTGGCTCGCTTACGGCGGGCTGATTCTCGCGGCTGCTTCCCTGCGGGCTGAGCCGGATGTCATCCTCCCGGCTACCACCTACGCCTCGGGTCAGTCGGTGGCGGTCTTCGCAAGCAACTCCATCGCCAACGGCGGGGCCGTGGTGGCGGCGGGCGGTTCGTATGTGCGGTTCTTCGCGGGGGCCCGGGTGACTCTCGGCGACGGGTTCCGGGCGCATTCCGGGTCGGTTTTCCGGGCGGGCGTGGGCAGCGACACCGTCGATAGCGACGGCGACGGGATGGGCGACCAGTTCGAGGACGCCTACGGTCTCGACAAGCACAACCCGGCCGATGCGCTCGGCGACGCCGACGGCGACGGGCTGACGAACGTGGCGGAGTTCAACCTCGGCTATTCTCCGCTCTTCGCCGATGCGGGGACGGCTTCCGAGGGTGGTTCGCTCCCCGGCGACTGGCCCGTGCCGGATCCTTCGAAGAGCGAGGCGGTCGGGGTGACGGCCGGCGAGCTTGCGGTCGGTCGGGATGGCGGGGCCGGCTATTCGATCCCGCTCTGGGTGACGCCGGGCACGGCCGGGATGGAGCCGAAGTTGACGCTGAACTATTCCAGTCAGGCCGGGGCAGGGATCGCCGGTTTCGGTTGGTCGCTCGGGGGCGTTGCCGCGATCACCCGCGGCGGGCAGTCGCTCGCGGTCGACGGGCTGATCACCGGGGTCGCCTTCTCGACGGCGGACCGTTTCTTCGCCGACGGGCAGCGGCTGGTGAACGTTGCCGGGGCCTACGGCGCTCCGGGGAGCGAGTACCGCACGGAGCTCGAGGGCTTCACCCGGTTCGTCGCGCAGGGTGCGGCCGGCACCGGGCCGGCATGGTTCCGCGCGTGGACCAAGGCGGGGTTGATCGTCGACTATGGGGCCACCGCGGACTCCGCCCGCGACGCCGGCACGCGGGCGGAGGTGCTGGCCTGGCACGTGAACCGGATCACCGACACGGTCGGGAACTACATGGATTTCGTGTATGCGGAGGACGCCGCCGCGGGCGCCCATGAGCTCACCCGGATCGATTACACCGGTCACGCCACCGCCGGGGTCGCGCCCTACGCCTCGGTGCGTTTCGAGTACGAGGCCCGGAGCGATCCGGCGACGGGCTACGTCCACGGGGTGAAGCTCGCCGCGCCGAACCGGCTGCGGCACATCCGGATCCACCTCGGGGAGACGGTCGTGCGCACCTACACGCTCGGCTACGCGAGCTCCGGCCCCTCGGCGCGTTCGCTGCTCGCCTCGATCGTGGAGACGGGGGCGGACGGCGCCGCGCTCCCGCCCACGAGCTTCGCCTACGCTCCGGGGAGCGAGGGCTTCGCACCCCAGCCCGGGGGCACGCACACCCCGCCGGTCGCGCTCGCGCGCAACGGCAAGCAACGCGGCACCGGCTTCATCGACCTCGACGGCGACGGGTATGCGGATTTCGTCCAGCACATGGTCGCCTACGAGGCCGGCCAGCACGTTTCGCGCATCGCGCTCAACCGGCCCTGGGGCTGGGAACACCAGTTTCCGGATACGCCCGGGCACGCCTGGCCGATCCCGCATCCGCTCTCCTTCGACGACGGCTGGGACCACGGCGGGCGTTTCGTCGATCTCGACGGCGACGGGCTGCCGGACTTCATCTTCGGCTACCTGCGCAACGGGAACTACGTGCGCGCGGCCTACCTGAACACCGGCTCGGGCTGGGCCGGCCCCGTCCCCGCTTGGGAGCCGCCCTCGTGGATCCGCCGGCGCGACGACGAGAACGACGCCTTCAAGACCCGCCACTTTCTCGACGTGAACGGCGACGGTCGGGTCGATTTCCTCTTCAACAACGGCCCGGGCGAGACGGGTGCATGGCTCAACAACGGGGCCGGCTGGACCCACGCCCCGGCCTACGTCCCCGGGATCGTCTCCTCGAAGCACTCCCACGCGATCTTCCTCGACCTCAACGGCGACGGCCTGCCCGACCAGGTCAAGAACCAGACCGAGGGCCATGCGGGCGTCGAGGTCTACCTCAACACCGGATCGGGCTGGAACCAGCTCGCCCCCGGAAGCGCGGCCTTCAACGCCTACAAGCCCCCGCTGCCGCTCAACCGCTACCACGACTCGACCACCAAACCCAATACGCTCGATGTCTTCGGCGTCGAGGTGATCGACGTGAACGGCGACGGCCTCGCCGACCTCGTCTACCGCGACGGTCATTTCAGCACCCACCCGCGCACCTGGCTCAACACCGGGGCCGGCTGGCTCGAGGCCCCCGCCTTCATCAGTCCGATCGTCCTCGCCCACCTCGGCGGCGCGACCGGCTCGGCCGTGCTCGACCTCAACGGCGACGGCCTGCCCGACATCCTCCGCCACGAGAAGAACGGCTCGTATCCCCCCCGCCTGCTCACCCACGGCACCGGCGGCGGTTTCGCCTGGGCCTCCCCCGATCTCACTCCCCCGTACCCGCTCGACGGCCTGGTGGGCGCCGACACCAAGGCCACCGGCACGGATTTCGTCGACCTCGACGCCGACGGTTTCGTCGATCAGGTTTTTCACGATTCCAACTCCAGCGGCGTGACCCTCGCCAGCGGCGTCCACCTCAACCTCGCCACCCGGCGCGACGTGCTCACGAGCGTGACCAACGGTTTCGGCGTCACCGCTTCGATCACCTACGCCCCGCTCACCCTCCGCGACGCCGCCGGCAATCCGCTGCTCTACCAGAAGGGCGGGCCCGCCCCGGCCGACATGACCAACCTCATCGCCCCCGCCCACGTCGTGAAGGAGGTGCGCCACGACGATGGCACGGGCGGCCACTACACCGTGCAGTACCGCTACGGCGGCCTGCGCTCCCATCGCCTCCGCGGTGGCGCCGGCTTCGAGTGGATGACCACCCTCGACACCCGCACCGACATCGTCTCCACCACCATCTTCGCCCAGGAGTTCCCCTTCACCGGCACGCCCGTCGCCACCTTCACCCGGACCGCGGGCGGGGCCGGCGTCACCCTCTCCGAATCGGAGACGGTCCTCGACCAGAAGCTCTTCACCGGGGCCTCGGGCGCGGTCACCCGCATGGTCTTTGCCAAGAGCACCGCCAGCACCACCCGCGACCTCGACGGCTCGATCGTCTCGCAGACCTCCTCCCTCACCCAGCGCGGGCCGCTCGGGCAGACCGACGACTACGACGACTTCGGCAACGCCCTTTACCTCCACAACGACCTCGGCGACGGCTACACCAAGACCACCGTCAACACCTACGACAACACCGCCACCGCGACCACCTGGCACCTCGGCCGGCTCACCCGCTCCTCGGTCACCTCCACCGGTCCGGTCGGCCCGCCGATCACCCGCGTCTCCGCCTTCACCTACCATCCCGCCCACGGGCTCCTCACCGGCGAGACGATCGAGCCCGACTCCGAGACCTCCGGCGATCCCGCCCGGCGCCTCATCTGGGTGCGCACCACCCACGCCCACGACGCCTTCGGCAACCGGGTCGCCACCACCGTCACCGCCGCGGGCTACCACCCCGACAGCGGCGCGTTCGGGGCGGACGTCTCCCGCACCACCACGGCCTCGTTCGGGCCCGACGGCCGACTCCTCCACTGGACCCGCAACGCGCTCGGCCACGAGGAGACGATCCTCGAGCACCACGCCGCCTTCGGCCTGCCCCGGCGCGTGCGCGGCCCCAACCTCCTCGAGACCTCCACCACGGTCGACGGCTTCGGCCGCCCGCTCACCGAGACCCGGGCCGACGGCACGACGACCTCGCTCGCCCGCCGCTGGGCCGGCGGCAACGCCCCGCCCGGCGCGCTCCACTACCTCGAGCAGACCTCCACCGGCGCCGCCCCCGCCGTCGAGTTCTTCGACGCGTTCGGCCGCTCGCTCCGCAAACTCGCCGTCGATGGCGACGGGTTTGCGGTCGCCACCGACACCGCCTACGATGCGCTGGGTCGCGCCTTCCGTACCTCCGTGCCCTTCCGCACCGTCCACCAGCCCGTCGCCTTCGCCGAGGTCCTCGTCTACGACGTGCTCGACCGCCCGCTCGTCACCCTCCAGCCCGACGACGAGGTCGCCGCGCCCTCCAGCGTCACCATCACCCTGCCCGACGGCTCCACCGCGGCTTACCCCGTGCCCGCCGGCGCGGTCGCCTCCACCTTCCGCTACAACGGCCGGGTCTCGCGCCTCACCAACGCCCGCGGCGTCGTCCACCGCACCACGGTCAACGGCCAGGGCTGGATCACCGAGGTCGTCCAGAATGAGACCGGGCTCGTTTTCGAGGACGCCGGCTCGGTCCAGACCGCCACCCTCGCCCGCACCTACGACGCCGTCGGCAACCTCGTCGCCACCGACGCCGCCGGGGCCGTGCTCCAGAACACCTACGACGTCCGCGGCCGCCGCACCGCCACGGCCGATCCCGACATGGGCTCCTGGAGCTACCTCCACGACGGCTTCGGCGAACTCGTCGCCCAGACCGACGCCAAGGGCCAGAAGACCTTGAACTGGCACGACCCGCTCGGCCGACCGAGCCTGCGCCTCGTCCTCACCGCCGGTGGCGCCCTCGAGGAGCGCACCGACTGGTTCCACGACACCGCCCCGGGCGCCGGCAAGGGCCGCCTCCACCGCGTCGAGACCTCCAATGCCGCCGGCGCCCTCCTCACCCGCGAGAGCCACACCTACGACGCCCTCGGCCGCCCCACCTCGACCACCCGCCGGATCGACGGGGCCGACCATGCGACCGGCCTCACCTACGACGCCGCCGGCCGCGTCGACACCACGACCTACCCCACCGGCTTCGCCGTCCGCCACGACTACAACGCCTTCGGCTTCCTCAAGGTCGTGCGCCGGGCCGACGCCGGCCGCAACGACGTCTACTGGATGGCCCTGCGCGACCCCTCCGGCGGCGCGTCGCTCGCCATCGCCCGCCACCTCCTCGGCAACGGCGTCGTCACCGAGCGCACCGCCAGCCGCGCCACCGGCCGCCTCCGCGACATCGACAGCGGCATCCGCGGCGGCTGGGGCCTCCAGCGCCTCGCCTACGACTACGACACCCTCGCCAACGTCCGCTCCCGCGCCGACGCGGCCACCGGCCTCACCGAGACCGCCTTCCACGACGCCCTCAACCGCCTCACCGGCTTCGTCACCGTCCAGGGCGCGGCCGTCACCGACCTCGACACCGACCACGCCGCCAACGGCAACATCCTCTTCAAGTCGGGCGTCGGGGCCTACGCCTACGCCGGCGCGCGGCCGCACGCGGTCACGGCGGCGGGGGCGCGCACCTACGCCTACGACGCCAACGGCGGGATGACCTCCGGCGACGGGCGCTCGGTCCAGTGGACGGGCTTCGGGCAGATCCGGCGGATCGAGCGGGGCGGGAGCTTCAGCGAGTTCGCCTTCGGGGCGGGGCGCGAGCGGGTGCGGCAGGTGAGCGAGCGCGGGGTGACGCTCTACGTGGGCGGGCTCTACGAGCGCTTCAGCCCGACGGTCGGGGCGGTCGAGCACCGGCACTGGATCCACACGCCCTCGGGCCGGGTGGCGGTGCACAAGAGCTTCTCGGTCGGGGCGGCGAAGACGGAGTATTTCCACCACGACGCGCTCGGCTCGATCACGGTGGTCACGGGCGAGCGGGGCGGGGTGCTGGCGCGTTTCCGCTTCGACCCCTGGGGCGGGCGGCTCGACGGGAGCGGGCAGCCCGTGCTCTGGGGCACGAACGCGGGCCAGACGCGCGGCTTCACCGACCACGAACACCTCGACGACCTCGGCCTGGTCCACATGAACGGGCGGATCTACGACCCGCTGTTGGGTCGTTTCCTCTCGGCCGATCCGTACGTGGACGGGGCGGACGACAGCCAGGGTTACAACCGCTACAGCTACGTGCACAACAACCCGCTCAACGCGACCGACCCGAGCGGCTACCTGAGCCTGGGCGAGGTGGTGAAGATCGTCGCGGTGGTGGTGGCGGCGGTGGTGACGGCGGGCGCGGCGCTGGCGGTCTATGCCGGGGTGAGCTTCGGCACGGCCCTCGGAATGATCGCGGGAACCATCGGCACCGGGCTGACGTTCGGGCAGGCCGTCGTGGCGGGAGCGGCGGCAGGCTTCGGTTCCGGCTTCGCCGGCTCACTGCTCAACGGAGGCAGCATCGGCGACGCCTTCAAGGCGGGCCTCGTGGGCGCGGCGATCGGAGGGGTCTCGGGCGGAATCATCCACGGGATCGGAACGCTCGCGAAGAACGGAAGCTGGAACTGGTTCGAGAAGGCGTTCGCGCACGGTGCGTCCCAGGGACTGGTCGCGGAGGCGGCCGGCGGGGAGTTCCGGCACGGGTTCTATGCGGCTGCGTTCACCTCGGCACTGGGGGGCACGATCACGCGCCACGCCCCCGGGGGCCCGGTGGGCAAGGTCGTCGCCGCCGCGGTCGTCGGCGGCACGGCCGCCGCCGTCGGAGGCGGGAAGTTCGCCAACGGCGCGGTCAGCGGGGCGTTCACGTATCTGCTGAATGATGCGCA
>DAIPIQ010000222.1:0-4964 GCA_036770745.1 Opitutaceae bacterium
CCGCCGCCGGTGCGACGTCCAATCGGCGGCGGGGACGCCGCCGCTCCGCGTGGCCGCAGTTTCCCGCCCCTGAAACGGCGCACCGCGCCGTCGCCCATGCCCGGCCGCTACGCAGAAGCGATGCTCCGGGGATCTTCATGGCGCGGTCTCCTTGCGACGGACGAAGCGATGGACGCGGGTGTCGATCCACTCCGGGCGCACGCTGAAGGAGAAACCGTCGATCCGGCCGTCGAAGCCTTGGGAGAACGTCACCACGGACTCCCGCCAGATCCAGTCGCGCCAGGCGGCGATCGCGAGATTGCCGCGCCGCGGTTCTAGGGCGGCCGGGTTGTCGGGATGGTGGGAGAGGCGCAGCACGAGGGCGCCGTCTTCGCTCGCGATCGAAGCAGCGCCGTAAAACGGGTCGTCGTAATCGCCGACCACCTCCGCGGGCGCGAAGGCCGGGCCGGCAGCGATCGGTGGCGCGGGCGGCTCGCGTTCGCTCGATCGACGGTGGAAGCGCTCGGACCAGTCGCCGGGAGCGTCGTTGAGCACGAGGTCGTGGACCGCGTAGTTGAGCGCGAGCGCCAGGCCGTGGTGGTCCTTGTTGGTGAAGACGGTGACGGCGGTTCCCGTCGCCGGAACGAACGAAGTCTGGCAGAACATGCCATCGAGCGCGCCGCCGTGGTGGAACAGCTCCCGCCCCCGGAAATCGTGGACGAACCAGCCGAGGCCGACGGCGCGAAAAATCCTCTCGGGCATGCGCGCCCGATCCTTCTCGCTCACCGGAATCATGACCGCGGGCCGCAGCAGTTCGCGGTGCGCCTCGGGCGCGAGGAGGGGCGCGCCGCCGGCGAGCTGCACGCGCAGCCACGCCGCGTAGTCGCGCGCGGTCGAGACCATCGCGCCCGCCGCGGGGAGCGCGCGCATCGAGGTGGGCTCGACCGGCGTGAGCACGCCGTCGCGCTCGGCATGGCCGCGGGCCAGCGCCGCGCCCGCCGCCCGCGCGGTCTCCAGCGTCGGATGGGTGGCGCGCATGCCCAGCGGTTCCAACACCCGACCGGCGATCGCGTCGGCCCACGTCTCGCCGGTCGCGGTCTCGATCGCCGCGGCCGCCACCGCGTAGAGGATGTTGCAGTAGGCGTAGCCGCCGCGGAATTCCCCCACGACTTCGAGATGCCGCAGGCGCCCGAGCAGCTCCGCGGGCTCGAGTTCGCCGTTCCACCAGAGGAGGTCGCCGGCATATTCGCCGAGGCCCGCCCGGTGGCTCACGGCGTCGCGCAACGTGAGCCGCCCCTCCAGCGGCTCGGGCAGCCGCAACGTCGGCAAACGCTCCCGCACCGGAGCGTCCCACGAGAGCCGGCCCCTGGCCGCGAGCTGCGCGAGCACGGTGGTCGTGAAGGCCTTGGTGTTCGACGCGATCAGGAAGGCCGTGTCGGGCGTGACCGGCGTGCCGGTCGCAAGGTCGGCCACGCCGAAGCCGCGCAGGTACGCGACCTCGCCTTCGCGCACCACGACGATGGCGAGGCCGGGCACGTCCCACCGCGTCATCTCGGCGGGAACGAGCGCGTCGAGCGCGGAAAAGTCGGCGGCTGGCGCCCCCACGGCGACGCAACCCAGCGCGAGCGAGGCGTGGAGACGGAGTTTCATGCCGCGGCGGACTCGAGGAGAAGCTCGACGCCGAGGACGTCGCGCGTCTTCAGGAGGATCGTGTCGCCCGCGCCGGCCTCGGCCGTGAAACCCGCGGCCGTCGCACGCAGCCGCACCGCCGACGGCGAGGGGACGTCGAGGGCGACGCGGAACCATCCGTCCCCGAGCGGGCCGGCCGCCCCGAAGACGAGGCGCGTCGGGCCGAGCCGCGGGTCACGGCCGTCGGGCGGAAGGCCGAAAAGTTCGCGGTAGGCGCGGCGTTCGCCGTCCGGATCCGCGAAGGCGCCGTGGACGGTGGTGACGCCGCCGGCGCCGTTGGGGTGGCGGAGGAAATCCGGTCGCCACACCAGCTCGGGCGTGAGGTGGTGGCAGGTGAAAAGAAACGCGGCGCGGCGCGGCGGCGGCGGGAGGAACGCGAGTTCGAAGCGCGCCACGCCGGTCCCACCCGGAGCGGCCACCGGACGCTCGACGGTGAGCGGCGCGCCCGCGCCTCCGGGCCGGTCGTCGGGACGAAGCGCGAACCCGACCACGCCCGTGCCGGCGGCGAGCACGGCGCGGAAGTCGTCGCTTCCCGGCGGCGGCGGCGCTTCGAGCCGGAGCCACTCGAGGTAGTGTCCGGGGAAGAGCACCGTGCGGTTGCGGGTGCCGAGCGAGGGATGACCGCCCTCGGGCGTCGGAGCGAAGCCGAGCGCCTCCAGGCCGCGCGCGCAGCCGTCGAGATCCCGCGTGGCGATCACGAGATGGTCGAGCGCGGGCGCGTTCCGGGCGGCGTGCGGGCTCATGGGGCGGGCGCGAGGCAGTTGGCGCGGCCGAGCGCGACGAGCGCCCCGGTGGAATCGCGCACCTCCACGTCGATGAAGGCGAGCGTGCGGCCGGCGCGCCGGACCATGGCGGTGGCGGCGAGGGTCTCGCCCGGCCGCGCGGCCTTCAGGAAATCGAGCCGCAGGTCCACGGTCGGCCCCGCGGCCCCGCGGTGGGCGATGAGGGCGAAGCTGGCGGCGGTGTCGGCCAGCATCGCGAGCACCCCGCCGTGGGCGGCGCCCGCGCCGTTGTCGTATTCAGGACGCCACGACAAGCCGAGGGTGACGACACCTTCGGCGGGCTCGACCGCGAGGGCCTGGAGCGGGACCAGCCGGTGCAGGGGAATCGCGTCGAGGCGCGACTGGAGTTCGGCGAGGTTCATGGCCGGAGGAGGATCTTCCCGAAGACGGCGCGGTCTTCCAGCAACCGCTCGGCCTCGGCCGCCTCCTCGAGCGGGAGCACCCGGTCGATCGCCGGACGGAGACGACCGTCGGCGCAGAGCGCGAGCAGGCGTTCGAGGTCGGCGCGCTCCCAGCCGTTGGAGCCGATCAGTTGTTGTTCGAAGCTCCAGACGTAGCGCAGGTCGACGGCCGCGTCGTAGCCGGCGGTGGCGCCGCAGATGAGCATGCGCCCGCCCTTGCGCAGGCACTTCGAGGACGGCCCGAGGGTGTCGCCGCCGGTGAAGTTCACGACCACGTCGACCCCGCCGGCGCCGCCCGCGACGCGGGGTTTGCCGTGGGCGGCGATGACGGCGCGGTGGAACTCGACCTCGCGGTAGTTCACCGTCTCGTCGGCCCCGAGGGCGCGGAGTTTCTCCTCCTTCTCCGCCGAGCCGGCGGCCGCGATCACGTGTGCGCCGGCGAGTTTGGCGAGCAGCACGCAGGCGGTGCCGACGCCGCCGCTCGCCCCGAGCACGAGCACCTTCTCACCCGCGGTCACCCGGCCGAGCGTGACCATCATCCGGTGGGCGGTCGCGTAGGCGAGCGGCAGGGCGGCGGCGGTCTCGAAGCCGACCGTCTCCGGCAGCGACACGAGCTGGCGCGCGGGCACGGCGACCAGCGCCGCCCGGCCGCCGGGGCGCGTCTCGCCGACGAGGTTCGGGGCGCCCGCGGCGTGGTCCACCGGATCGATCAAGACCCGCGCGCCCTCCTCCCAGCCGGTCACCCCGGGGCCGAGTGCGGCGACCGTGCCGGCGATGTCGGAGCCGGAGACGAGCGGGAAGTCGATGCGGATGCCGGGCATGCCGCGGCGGGTGAACACGTCGTGGTGGTTGAGCGCACAGGCGGCGACGCGCACCACGACCTCGCCCGGCCCGGGCACGGGGTCGGGGAAGTCGGGTTCGAAGCGGATCCGCTCGAGGCCGCCGTGGCCGAGGAGGAGGGAGGCTTTCATGGGGAAGAGAGGGCGGAGGTCGCGGCGAACCGCGCGACGACCGCGGCGAGGGCGAGGCGGTCGGGCTTGCCCGCGCCGTTGAGCGGGAGTGCATCCACGATCTCGATACGCCGCGGGTAGGCGAAGGCCGGGCCCCCGCCGGTGAAGAAACGCCCGCGCAGCCGCTCGGGATCGACGACCGCGCCCGGGCGGGCGACGACGAACGCCGCCGGGGCCTCGCCCTTGAGCGGGTGCGGCATCGGCACGACCACCGCCGCCGCCACCGCCTCGTCGCCGAGCAGGACCGCCTCGACCTCCTTCGGATAGATCTTCTCGCCGGCGATGTTGATGACCTCGTCGCACCGGCCGACGAAGTGGTGAAACCCGTCCGCATCGCGCCGCATGAGGTCGCCGGTGCGGAACCAGCCGTCGCGCATGCGCACGGCCCAGAGCGATTCCTGCCGCCAGTAACCGGAGGCGAGGCCGGGGCTGCGCAGCCAGAGTTCGCCGACCTCGGGCCGGCCGGGATCGACGGGTTCGAGCCGGACCTCGCCGCCGGGCGGAGGCCGGCCGCAACTTCCCCGCGGCCCGGGCTCGCCGCGGAGGTTGACGAGCGGGTTCGTCGCCTCGGTCAGCCCGTAGCTCTCCGCGATGGGCGCGCCGAAGACGCGGGAGAACTCGTCCAACAACCCCGTCGGCGACGGGGCCGAGCCGCAGAGCGCGTAACGCACGCTGGAGACGTCGAGCCGGGCGAGGGCGTCGCGCTCGCGCAGCAGCATCTGGTACATGGCGGGCACGCCGGTGAGGTAGGTCACGCGGTGGCGGGCGATCACCTCGAGGCAGGCGACGGCCTCGAAGCGCGGCGCGACCACGAGGGCGGCGCCGACGAGCAACCCCGGTTTCACCGCGGCGATGAGCGCGTTCTTGTGGAAGAGCGGCACGGCGACGAGCGCGCGATCCGTCGCGTCGAGCCCGAGCGCGCGGGCCATGACGCGGGTGTTCCACAACTGGCTGGCGTGCGAGAGGAGCACGCCCTTGGGCCGGCCGGTGGAGCCGGAGGTGTAGAGGATGAGCGCAAGCGCGTCGCCGGCCGGCGCCGGCCCCTCTGTCGGCGACTCCGGCTGCCCGGCGAGCGCGGCCTCGTAGTCGGGCTCCGCCACCGC
>DAIPIQ010000056.1:0-20978 GCA_036770745.1 Opitutaceae bacterium
AGTTGTAGGCGCGCATGTCGCCGAGCAGGCGCACGAAGCAGCGCTCGTTGAACTTGATGAACTCCTTGGCGAGGCGGACGCGGTTGAGCCGCGGGCGCCGGTCGAACTCCTCGAGGAACCGGTCGCCCGGCACGCCGGTGATGTGCTCTTCGACGAGCGTCGCGGCGGAGACGAGGTAGGTGATGCGGTTGGGCGAGAGCAGGTCCTCGAGCTCGAGGCCGTAGATGCGGGAGGCGTCGGCCCGCTTCACGTAGAAGTGGTCGGCGTTGTCGTTGTATTGGTTCACCACCCGGATGCGGAAGGGCTTGGTGTTGCCGAAGGCGCAGTAGTCGATCCGCTCGATGAAGAGGTGGCGGGTCGACGACATGTCGCCGTCGGCCTTGAGCTGGGCGTAGATCCGGGTGAGGCCGGTGTGGAGGTCGCGCGTCGAGGCCGCGTCGTAGTAGGCCGTCTCCCAGAGCGTGTCGCGGCCCTCGCGGTCGATCAGCGGGAAGGTGGTCGAGAAGCGGTTGAGGTCGGCGTAGGAGACCGGCAGGGCGACCTCGCGGTGGATGGAGGCGAGGTACTCGCGAAGCGCGTCGTTGATGTCGTAGAGGTGCTTCTTTTTCGAGATGGCCTGCATGGCGCGTCGCCTACCCGCGGCGGGCTCGAAGTGGACGAAGGCGCGGGCGGCTTTGCAAGCCACCGGGTCGGGCGGTGGTTTGCCCGAACGGCAGGCGACACTCCGTGGCCCCGTGTCCCGACCGTTCCGGACGGGCTCAGAAATCCCACGTGAGCTGCGCGCTCACGATGTCGACCTTCGGCTCGAAGAGGCCCACGAGGGTGTGGCCGAGGCCGTCGTCGTTGGCGGTGGCGCCGTCCTTGAAGAAGAGGCGGGCGTAGCCGAAGTCGCCGCGCACCGAGCCGCTGAAGCGCACCCCGTAGCCGAAGGCCACCCAGACGCGGTCGCTGTCGGGCACGCGGGCGGTGCGGAGCTCGGGCGAGGGCACGGGCGACTCGTTGTAGGCGAGGCCCGCGCGCCAGGTGTGGCGGTCGCCGGTGCGCCAGCGCAGGCCGAGCGAGTAGATGGAGGCGTCCTTCCAGCCGAAGGGTTGCGCGCTGTCGGGCGTGAGCGGATCGGCGAAGTCGATCGCGAGCCGGTCGAGCCGGCTCCATTTCCAGCGGCTCCAGTCGCCCAGCAGGGCGAGCGAGGGGCTGAACTCGTGGACGAACGAGATCGAAAACGATTCGGGGAGCGTGAGGTCGGCGCGCACGTCCTGCGCCGGGAAGAGCGGCGCGAGCGGGCCCGGGACGTTGGCGAAGGTCGCGCGGCCGGTCAGGCGGTGCGCCATCTTCGAGCGGTAGTGGACGCCGATCCGGGTGCCGGCCTGCACGTCGTAGTGCGCGCCGAAGTTGAAGCCCGGGGTGGCGTCGTCGGCCTCGAGGCGCAGGGCGCCGTCGGCGGCGTTGGGCACGAGGCCCGGGATGCCCTGAAGGAATCCGATCAGGCCGAAGTCGATCGCGTTGGAGAGCGTCGCCTCGACCGTCTGCCAGTTGAAGCCGACGCCGAGCGAGAGGCTCTCGGAGGCCTTCCAGGCGAACGAGGGGTTGAGGTTCACCGTGCGGAGCTCCGAGTGGAGGGCGTGGTAGCGGCCGACCCAGCCCGGCTCGTAGGAGGTGCCGAGGCCGAAGGGCGCGCTCACCCCGAAGCCGAGCGCCATCGTAGGTGAAAGTGGATACGCGACGTGGAGGTTGGGGACGAGCTTGTCGAGGCCGAGGTCGCGCTCGTCGGCCCCCGGGGTCGGGAAGAGGCCGCCGGTGGTCGAGCCGGTGTTGGTGAACGTGCCGCCGAAGAGCACGTAGTTGCCGCCGACGACGAACTGCGCGCCCTCCAGGCGCACGAGGCCGGCGGGGTTGAAGAAGTTCGTCGAGGCGTCCTCCGCGGCGGCGCCGCCGCTGAAGGCGTGGCCGAGGTGGGCGGCGTTCTGCATCGTGAGGGTCATCCCGGCGGCGTGGCCGGCGGCGGGCAGCGCGGTCGCGAGGGCGAGCGCGAGGAGGGGGCGGACGGTGTCCGGGAGTCGTGGGAGGGAGGCCATGGGAGGTGTTTCCTGCCTCCAGCTTCGGGAAAGGTACGGGCGCGGTTAACCCCGAAACACGGTGTTTCCCCCAGGCGCGCGTAAACGCCGTGTGAAAATCGCCCCCGGGGCCGCTCAACGCCCGGCCGCCGCGAGCTCCGCGGGCGCCTCGACGGGCCGCAGCGCCTCGCGCTGCGCGGCCGTGAGCTCGCGCGAGGCGTAGGAGTAGATCGCGGGGATGACGAAGAGCGAGAGCACCGTGCCCGCGACCATCCCGCCGATCACCGCGATGCCCATCGAGACGCGGCTCTCCGCGCCCGCCCCGAGCGCGAGCGCGATCGGGAGGATGCCGAGGATGGTCGAGCAGCTCGTCATCAGGATCGGCCGGAAGCGCGCCGCGGAGGCGTCGAGGATCGCCTCGCGCACGGAGAGCCCGGCGGCCTTGCGCTGGTTGGCGAACTCGACGATCAGGATGCCGTTCTTCGTCACGAGTCCGATGAGCATGATCAGCCCGATCTCGCTGAAGATGTTGAGCGACTCCCCGGCGAAGTGGAGCGCGACGAGCGCCCCGCCGAGCGCGAGCGGCACGGTGAGCATGATGACGAACGGATCGCGAAAGCTCTCGAACTGTGCCGCGAGCACGAGGTAGACGAGCACGAGCGCGAAGAGGAAGGTGAAGAGGAGGCTGCTCGAACTCTCGGCGAACTCCTTCGATTCGCCGGCGAGGGCGGTGAAGTAGGTCTCGTCGAGCACGCGGTCGGCGATCGCCCGCATCGCCGCGATGCCGTCGCCCACCGTCCGCCCCGGCGCGGGCTGCGCGGAGATCGTCGCCGCGGCGTAGCGGTCGTAGCGATACAGGGTGGGCGGGCTGCTTGACTCGACGACGCGGATTACGTTGTCGAGCGGCACCGGCCGGCCCGAGCCGGTGCGGATGTTGATCTGCTTGAGGTCGAGGGTCTGGCTGCGGTGCCGGCGGTCGAGCTGCGCGATCACCTCGTACTGCCTGCCCTCCATGATGAAGTAGCCGAAGCGCTGCCCGCTCAGCGCGCTCTGCAGGGTCTGCGCGACCTCGAGCACCGAGACGCCCAGCACCTCCGCCCGGTCGCGGTCGATCTCGATGTTGAGCTCGGGTTTGGTGAACTTCAGGTCGACGTCGACGAAGGTGAAGGCCGGATCGCGCCGCGCCTCGTCGAGGAACGCCGGGATCACCGCCTCGAGCTGCTCGAGGGTGCGGGCCTGGACGACGAACTGCACCGGCAGGCCGCCGCGCCTGCTGCCGATCGTGGGGTCCTGCACGACCACGATCCGGCCGTCGGAGAGAGCGCGCAGCTCCCCGGTGACCGCGGCGGCGATCTCGGATTGCGGCCGCGCCCGCTCGGTGGCGGGCGGCAGCCGCACGCGGACGAATCCGGAGTTGACCGTCGAGGTCGAGCCGAAGCCCGGCGAGGTGACGGTCACGACCGAGGCCGCCTCGGGCACGGCGGTGCGCACGAGGTCGTCGACCCGGTCCATGAAGCCCGACATGAACTCGTAGGTCGCGCCCTCGGGCGCGCTCACGACGATGCGCAGCGAGCCGCGGTCCTCCAGCGGCGCGAGCTCCCTGGGCAGGCTGTTCGCGAGGAACCAGGCCCCGCCGAGCGCGAGGGCGAGGACGGGAAACGCCAGCCAGCGGACGCGGAGGAAACCGGCGAGCGCGGCGCGGTAGCCGCGGGCGAGGCCGACGAAGAGCGGCTCGGTCGTGCGGTGGATCCAGGAATCGTGCGCGCCCCGCTTCAACAGGCGCGTGCTCAACATCGGCGTGAGCGTGAGTGCGACGAAGGACGAGAGGATCACCGCGCCGGCGAGCACCACCCCGAACTCGCGGAAGAGCCGCCCCGTGAGGCCGCCGAGGAAGAGGATCGGGAGGAACACCGCGGCCAGCGCCACGGTCGTCGCGATGACCGCGAGGAAGATCTCGCGCACGCCCTTCACCCCGGCCTCCACCGGATCCATCCCCGCCTCGATCTTGGCGTAGATGTTCTCCAGCACGACGATCGCGTCGTCGACCACGAGCCCGATCGCCAGCACGAGCCCGAGCATGGTGAGCACGTTGATCGAGAAGCCCGCCACGTACATGATGAAGAACGTGCCGATGAGGGAGATCGGGATCACGACCACCGGGATGAAGGTGCTGCGCCACTCGCGGAGGAAGGCGAAGATGATCAACACCACCAGGCCCAGCGCGATGAAGATGGTCTGCTGCACCTCCTTGACCGAGTCGCGGATGTAGGTGCTCACGTCGAAGCCGACGCCGGTCACGATGTCCGCGGGCAGCTCGCGCTCGAGCTCCGCCGAGCGTCGCCGGAACTCGTCGACGATCGCGATGTAGTTCGCCCCGGGTTGCGGCCGCATGACGATCCCGACCATCGGCACGCCGTCGTTGCGCAGGAGGGTGCGCTCGTTGACGGCCCCGAGCTCCGCATGGCCGACGTCGCGGAAGCGCACCAGGTTGTCGCCGAGGCGCTTGATCACGAGCCCGTTGAAATCCTCCACGGTCGTGAGCCGGCTGAGGGTGCGCACGGTCAGCTCGACGAGCTCGCCCTCGATCCGGCCCGAGGGCAGCTCGACGTTGGCCGAGCGCAACGCGTCGCGGACGTCGAGCGGGGTGAGGCCGTAGGCGGCGAGCCGCTACGGATCCATCCACAGCCGCATCGCGAAGGTCCTCGAACCCCACACGTCGACGATGCTCACGCCGGGGATCGTCTCGAACTTCGATTTGAACACGGTCTCGGCGAGGTTGGTGAGCTCGAGCAGGCTGCGCTGCGTGCTCTGCACGCCGAGGAAGACGATGGGCGTCGAGTCCGCGTCGGCCTTGGCGACCTGCGGCGGCTCGGCGTCGAGCGGAAGCCGGCCGACGCCGCCCGCGACCTTGTCGCGCACGTCGTTGGCCGCGGTCTCCAGATCGATCCCGAGCTCGAACTCGACGGTGATCGTGCTGCGCCCGTCGCGGCTCACCGAGGAGAGGGTGCGGATGCCGGCGACGGAGTTGATCTGCTCCTCCAGCGGCGTGGTGATCTGCGTCTCGATCACCTGCGCACTCGCGCCCGGATAGGAGGTCGAGACCGAGACGACCGCCGGATCGACCGCGGGGAACTCCCGCACGCCGAGGAACGTGAAGCCGACGGCCCCGAAGATCACCAGGACCACCGACATCACGATCGCCAGGACCGGCCGGCGGATGCTGATCGAGGAAAGGCTCATCGGGCGTTCACTCGTCCTCCACCGGCGTCACCGCGACGCCCGGGCGGAGCTGCAGCAGGCCCGAGGTGATGACCACGGCGTCGGGCTCGAGGCCCGCGGTGATCTGGATCTCGCGGTCGAGGCGGATGCCCGTCTCGACGGTCCGCGGGACGACCTTGCCGTCGACCATCACGAAGAGGGAGCGTTGGTTGAGGCCGGGGAGGATCGCGGTCGTCGGCACGAGCAGGGCGTCGCGGATCTCGTCGAGCGTGACCTCGACGCCGGCGTAGGCGCCGGGAAGGATCCGACCGCCGGGATTCTCCACCCGGGCCCGCAGGGTGACGCTGCGGGTCGCGAGATCGACCACCGGCTCGATCGCGTAGACCTCGCCGGTGTAGGTCTCCGTGCCGCCGGCGACGGTGAAGCGCACCGGGCTGCCGGGGCGCACGCGGTTCATGTGGCGCTCGCTGATCGAGAAATCGACCTTGAGCCGGTCGATGTCCTGGAGCGTGGCGATGCGCGTGGTCGGGGTGATGAAGGCGCCCGCGCTGACGAAGCGCAGCCCGATCACGCCGGAGAAGGGCGCGCGCAGTTCCGTCTTGGCGAGCTGGGCGCGGATGAGGTCGGCCTCGGCTTCGATCACGCGCACCTCGTTGAGGGCCGTGTCGTAGACGTCCTGGGTGACGCCGCCCCCCTCGAGGAGCTGCGCCTGTCGCTCGAGGCGGGAGCGCGCCAGCTCGATCCGGTAGAGCGTGCGGCGCAGTTGAGCCTGCAGCTCGCTGTCGTTGATCTCCAGGAGCAGGTCGCCCTCGGCGACGCGCGCGCCCTCCTGGAAGTGGATCGCGGTGATCGTGCCGGAGACCTCGCTCCGCAGATCGGTCGCCTCGTTGGCCAGCAGGGTGCCGTTGGCGGTGATGCGCTCGGCGAGGACCCGCGGCTCGACGCGGTGCACGGTCACCTTCAGCGGAGCGGGCGCGCCCCGGGCGGCTCCGGCGTTCGGGACCGGCGCCGCGGAAGGCCGCGAGCAGCCCGCGACAAGGAGCGCGAGGGCGAGTGGAAGGAAAAAGCGGGACATGAAAACGGGAGCGGACGCGACCGGGGGAACGGTGGACGCAGCGTCCGGCGCGAGCCAAGAGGTGCCACCGACCGACGCCGGGCGCAAGCCGCGGGCGGAAACGACCCCGGGTGATCCCGGGGGTTCGTCGCCGCCGTGAACCCGTGGCCCGGTCACGGGCCCTTCCTCGATCCGCGCATTCCGTGCGATCGGCGGTTCCCCCGTCGTCGACCCTGCGCCCCCTCACTTCGCCAACAAGAACCCGGTCCGCGCCACGCGGCGGCCGTTGATCTGCAGCTCCACCAAGTGCCGCCCGGGGTTGTGGCGGCGGGTCGAGAAGTCGCGGAAGGTCTGGCGTTTCGTCAGCTCGAGGGTCGCACCGGGGGCGAGGGTGGCGGAGGTCCACTTGAAGACCTTTTCCGAGACGCGGCGCGCGGGGCGCACGTAGTGCACGACGTAATCGACGATCAGCTCCTGGGCGCGGCGCGCGGTCGAGACCAGCGTGGCGTGGAACTCCACGGTATCTCCCAACCGGATACGCCGGGGCCTGACGGTGAGCGTGGCCTCCAGTCGCGCCTCCGCGCCCGCGCCCAACAGGGCCAGCGCGCGGGGGTGGCCTTTCTTCACCAGGGTGCGCAGGCCGCGCCGCACGATCCAGGCGGTGCGCGGGTCGGCCCGGTCCCACCCGGCCACGAGGTCGAGCACGCGTTCGGGGTGGTCCTTGGCGATGTCGTTGAGGTGGTTGGCCACCGATTTGCGCACGTAGAGCGAGGGGTCGGCGCGCAGGGCGGCGAGCAGGGGCAGGGTGGGGGAGGGATCGGCCACGAGGGCTTGCAGGCGCAGTCCCCAGGGCAGGCGCGGGCGCGAGCCCTCGCTGGCGAGGCGGCGCACGTGCTCGTCGTCCGCCGCGGCCCATTCCCGCACCACCGCGAGCGTGCCGGCGAGGTCGCGCACCAGGAAGGGGCGCACGGCGAACTCGGCCGAGCCGTGGCGCGTGAGCTCGCGCAGCGCGGGCAGGGCGAGATCGGGCCGCGCGAGCCCGTGCGCGGCCACGTGGGCGCAGGGCCAGATGGCGATGAAGTTGTGCCCGATTTGCGGCGCGTGGGCGCGCAGCACCGCGAGCTGGTCGGGGAAGGGCACGGGCAGGGCGAGGTGAAAGGCCTCCGCCGTGCGGTGCAGGCGGGCCATGAGTTCGCGCTCACTCAAGCCGTCGAGGGCGTGGGCGAGAAAACGCCCGGCGTCGAAGCGAGGGTGCAGGGCGGCGAGTTGATCGGCGGAGCGTCGGTAGAAGGCCTCGTCGAACCAGTTCTTCATCGCGGCACGAGACGCGGCCCGTGCGCGGAAATCAACCCGCCTCGCCGGCCTCCGCAGCACGCGAGGCCCTCGGCGGGACGCCGAGGGCGGCCTGCGGGACGCAGGCGCTCCCCGGAAGCACGGGCTCCTCGAAAGCGGACTGGAATCGCGGCCGGGGATTTCAAGCTGGCCGGTGCCGGGTGGGGCGGTTTGCTCGCGGCGATGCGGATCGATTTTCCCACGCGCGAGTACGGCGGCTACATCTTCGACCTCGACGGCACGCTCGTCGATTCCATGCCGGCGCACTACGAGGCGTGGAAGGCGGGCCTGCTCGCCGCGGGGTTCACCCACGGGTTTCCCGAGGAGCTCTTCTACTCGCTCGGCGGCGTGCCGACCGCGCGGATCGTCACCATCCTCAACGAGCGCCACGGCACCGCGCTCGACGCGCTCGCGGTCGCCCACGCCAAGGAGGACATCTACCTCGAGCGCCTGCCCCTGATCGAACCGATCGAGCCGGTCGTCCGTTTCGCCCGCGAGGCGGCGGCCCGCGGCCGGCCGCTCTCCGTCGCCTCGGGCGGGATGCGCCACGTCGTGCACCTCACCCTCGCCGGGGCCGGACTGACCGATCTTTTCCCGGTGGTCGTGACGCCCGAGGACGTCGCCCACGGCAAGCCCGCGCCGGACCTTTTCCTCCTCGCGGCGGAGCGGATGGGCGTGCCGCCGGGGGAGTGCCTCGTCTTCGAGGACGCCGAGATGGGCCGGCGGGCGGCGGTCGCGGCGGGGATGGACCACGTGATGATCCCCTGCGCGAGCGTGCGGCGGCGCGCGGTCGGGGGCTGATCAGGGCCGCGGCGGCCGGGGCCGGATGACGAGTGGATCGCCCGCGGCGATCCCGGCGGTCCGCGCGGCGTCCTCGTGGTTGCGGGCGAGGAGGAGGACGCCCTCGGCGCGGAGGAACGCAACCCAGCCGCCGGGCGCGACGTCGCCGTAGTCGGATCCCAGATACACACTCCAGCTCCGCCCGCCGGCGACGAGCTCGAAGGCGTCGCCGCGGGCGAGCCCGAGGCGCTCGAGATCAGCCGCGGTGAAGTTCGTGAAGATGTTCCCGTGGTTTTCCGTGACCGAGACCGCGCGGCCGTGCGCGGCGCCGTCGGCGTGGGCGGCTCCGCCCCGCGAATCCGGGGCGAGGGCGACCGTCGCGTCGCGGCGGCGTTCGATCCGGTCGGTCGTGATCCACCCGATCAACGCCTCGATCGCGGCGAGGCGCTCGGGGTCGTTGACGTTCACGTGGCCGTCGCGGTCGACGGTCCAGAGCGCGGGCGGCACGGGCGCGCCCGCCGCGGCCTCGACGTAGGCGGCGGGACCCTCCAGCTCGGAGCGGTTGGTGAGGAAGAGCAGCGGGATCTTCGGGGCGCCCGTGACGAGGAGCGGATAGACGGGGTCGCGGGCGTGGAGCGCGGCCCCGATCGCGACTGCGCCGTGGAAGCGGTCCGGTTCGTTCTCGGCGAGGAGCGTCACGATCGCTCCGCCCATCGAGTCGCCGACGAGGATCACGAGGCCGGGCTCGCCCTCCGTGCGCTCGACGTGGTCGCGGAGGGAGTTGAGGTCGGCGATCGCGTCGCGCACGACCAGGCCGTTGCGGCGGTAGCTCGTCGTCGCGACCATCCAGCCCTCGGCGAGGAGCCGGGCGTTGACGAGCTCGTGCGGATCGAGCGCGGCGTTCAACGGCGACTCCGCCGGCCGCAGCCCGTGGGCGAGGAGGAGGAGGTTGCGGTTCCACGCCTCCGGTCGTGCGAGCGTGAACCGCGCGCCCTCGATCTCGCCGGTGCGCAACCGCACCTCCGCCCCGGCGACGACGGCGGTCGCGGCGAGCAGGAGGACGACGAGCGATCGGATCATCGGCGGAGGCCCGCCAACCTGTCCGCCGCGCCCCGGGGTGGAAAGAACGATTTCCTTGGCAGGCCGGAACCGCCGCCCGTAACGTGCCCGGCTCGATCCATGAAACCCGAGCAGAGCGCGACGCCCGCCATCACCGATCTGGCCCGGCCCGAGGTCCTGACCCAGCCCGTCTACGAGCCGGGCAAGCCCATCGAGGACGTCGCGCGGGAGCTCGGGCTCGACCCCGCCACGATCCTCAAGCTGGCCTCCAACGAGAACCCGCTCGGAGCCTCCCCGGCCGGGGTCGAGGCCGCGGCCCGGGCGGTGCGCACGATGGAGCTCTACCCCGACGGCGGCGCGGTGCGGTTGCGCGCCCGGCTCGCCGCGCACCTCGGCCTCACTCCCGCCCAGGTGATCGTCGGCAACGGCTCCAACGAGATCCTCGAGCTGCTGGGAAACGTGTTTCTGCGCCCGGGCGACGAGGCGGTGATGGGCGCACCGGCCTTCGCGGTTTACAAGCTCGTCACGCTGCTCTTCGGGGCGCGGCCGGTCGAGGTCCCGCTCGTCGCACACCGGCACGATCTGGACGCCCTCGCCCGCGCGGTCACGCCGCGCACGCGGCTGGTCTTCCTTCCCAGCCCGAACAACCCGACCGGCACCGCCAATACCGAGGCGGAGATCCTCGCCTTCGCCCGCGGCCTGCCGCCGCACGTGGTCTTCGCCTACGACGAGGCCTACGCGGAGTATCTGGACGCCCCGCCCGACCTGCGGCCGCTGCTCGCCGAGGGGCGCAAGGTGATCTGCCTGCGCACGTTTTCGAAGATCTACGGTCTCGCCGGGCTGCGGCTCGGCTACGGCTACGCCGCGCCCGGGCTGATCGCGCTGCTCAACCGCGTGCGCCAGCCCTTCAACGTCAACTCCGTCGCGCTCGCCGCGGGCGAGGCCGCGCTCGGGGATCGCGCGTGGGTCGAGCGCAGCCGGGCGTCGAACGCCGCGGGCCTCGCCCGGCTCGGCGCGGGGCTCGCCGCGCTCGGGCTCGAGACGATCCCGAGCGTGGCCAACTTCATCACCGTGCGCACCGGCGACGGTGCGCGGGTCTTCCGCGAGCTCCAGCACCGTGGCGTGATCGTGCGGCCGATGGCCGGTTACGGGATGCCGGAATGGATCCGCGTCTCGGTGGGCGCGCCCGAGCAGAACAACCGGCTCCTGCGCGAGCTCGCCGCCGTCCTCGGGCGGGCCCCGGTCCCGGCATGATCCCCTGGGCCGAGGTGGTGTCGTCGCTCGCGGCGGTGCTCGGGCTGGTCCTCCTCAACGCGCTCTTCGTCGCGGCGGAGTTCAGCCTCGTGCGGCTCCGCTTCACCCGGTTCCAGGGCGAGGAGCTCGAGCGGGCGCGCCGCTCCCGGCGGATCGCGCGGCTGCTCGCGGACACCGGGGGCGCGCTCAAGATCGTGCGCCTCGGCATCACGACCTGCACGGTCGCGCTCGGCTTCGTGCTCGACGCGCTCGCCCGCGGCCTGCTCGCCCGCGGCGGGTTCGCGCCGGGCGGCTGGACCTCGATCGCGGTGGTCGCCGGCTGCTTCGTCGCCGCCGTCGGCCTCTCCTACGTCGTCGGCGAGCTCGTCCCGCGCGCCCTCGCCCTCCAGTTCCCCCACCCGACGCTCTCGATCTCGTCCTGGGCGGTGACGATCTTCCGCCCGCTCTCGGCCCCGTTCCTCGCGTTCCTCAACGGCTTCACCAACCGCGTGCTGCGCGCCTTCTCGATCGATTCCTCGGTCGACCTCAACCTCCTCGACGTCGAGGCGCAGATCCGCTCGCTCGTCAACGGCGGCGAGGAGCTCCCGCCCTTCGCCGAGAAACTCCTCCACAACGTGCTCGAGCTGCGCAAGCGCGTGGCCTCGGACATCCTGCTCCCGCGCAACCGCATCGTCTACCTCGACCTGCACGACGGCACGGCGACCAACCTCGAGCTGGCGCGCACCTCGGGCCACACCCGTCTGCCGCTCTGCGAGGGCGATCTCGACCACTGCATCGGCCTCATCCACATCAAGGACCTCCTCCGCAGCGTCGAGGATCCGCAGCGCTTCGACCTGCGGCGCATCCGCCGCGAGATCCTCCGCGTGGCCGACGAGGAGCCGCTCGAGCTCGTGCTCCAGCGCATGCTCAAGGGGCGCGTCCACTTCGCCCTCGTGGTCGACGAGTTCGGCGGCACGGTCGGCTCGATCACCCTCGAGAACATCCTCGAGGAGCTCGTCGGCGACATCCTCGACGAGTTCGACAAGGAGGAGTCGCTCATCCGTGCGAACGGGGACGGCACGTTCCTCGTCGACGGTCTCGCCGCGCTCCACGACGTGGCCGAGGCGCTCGGCGTCGCGCTGCCGACCGACGAGGTCTCGACCTTCGGCGGCTTCATCACCAACTCGCTCGGCGCGATGCCGCGGGTCGAGACGCCGTTCCGGATCGGGCCGCTCGAGATCGTGGTGCTCCAGATGACCGAGCGCCGGATCGTCAGCTCGCGGGTCGCGCGGGTCGGGACGGGCTCAGGGGGCGGCGGCGAGGGCGTCGCGGAGACCGGCGACGGCGCGCTCGCGGGCGGTTGACTCCGGGGCGGGTTCCTCGAGGGCGCGGAGGGCGCGCTCGAGCAACGGCCGGGGCGGCCGGCGCATCGCGAGCAGGGCGGGGACGTGTCGCGCGACCTCCTCGAGGCCGCCGGCCTCGAGGTCGAGCTCGACGAGCGTGGCGAGCGCGGGCTGGTTGAGCGGATCGCTCCGCACGGCGGTCTCGCAGACGCGCCGGGCGGCCTCGGGGAAGCCGAGCGTGCGCAGCCGGGCGGCCATGACGTTGAGCGTCTCGGCGCGCAGCCCCGGGGAGTCGAGGAAGTTGCCGAGGTAGAGGTCGGCGATCGAGTTTCGCGCGATCCCGTAGTGGGCGATCGCGCCGAGCCCGGTGAGGGTGGCGCGGTGTGCCTCGAGCCAGTCGGGACGTTCGGAGTTGAGCCGCTCCAGCCGTTCGAGGGCGCCGGCGAAATCCCGCGCGGCGAGCCGGGTCTCGATCGGGACGAGCGCGGCCAGCGCGGCCGACGCCTCCTGTCCGGCGAGCGCCGCGGCGAGGCGGTCGGCGAGGGCGACGTCGGCCGACTGCACCGCGAAATCGGCGACCGCCGGCGCGAGCAGCGCGATCCGTTCGGCGTCCTCGAGCATCCGCTCGAGCTCGGCCGCAAGCCGTTCCGTCGAGCCCCGGTCGCGATGGCCGTAGAGCAGCCCGGCGCGGGCCTGCATGCTTTCGGGGAAACGGATCACCCGCAGCACGGCGACGCTCTCGGCCTCGGAGTGGCGGCCCCGCTCGCGGTACCAGCCGAAGAGGGTCGCGTAGGGCTCCTCGGTCGGCGGGGCCTCGTCGACGAGGGCGCGCAGGCGGCGCAGGGCGAGCTCGGGGAAACCGCGCTCCCATTCGATCCGCGCGAGGAGGTGCCGCGCCTCGATCGAACGGGCGAGGCCGGGCCGCGCCAGCAGGTCCTCGGCGCGGTCGAAGTGGCCGCGGTTGAAGGCGGCGAGCGCGCCGCCGAGGGCGAGCACGTGCCCGGCCTCCGCGGGGAGCGCCGGGTCGCCAAGCCGTGCCCCGGCGAGGGCGAGCACCTCGTCGTCGCGGTGGTTGGCGAGGAGCAGTTGCAGGTAGCTGCGGAGGAAGCCCACGTCGTCGCCGGCGTGGGCCGCGCCCTCCTCGAGCGTCTTGATCCCGAGGTCGGGACGGCCGACCGCGACGTAGAAGTCGGCGAGCGCGCGGCGGCCCGCGACGTTGGCGGGGGATTTCGCGACGCCGACGCGCAGCATCTGGAAACCCTCGCGGTAGTGCTGCGCGGCGAGTGCGGCCTCGGCGCGGCGGAGGTAGTCGTCGCCGCGCTTGCGCTCGTAGTCGTCCCAGCGGTGGGGCAGGGCGAGGTCGAGGAACTCGACGGTCGCGAAGCCGCGCTTGTGCCGGACGAACCACCAGGCGGCCGCGGCGAGGGAGAGCCAGCCGAGCAGGCCCGCGACCAACAGGGTGAGGGCGACGCGCCGCCAGACGAAGCGGATGCGGGAGCGCCCGTCGACGAACGCGTAGCGCGCCAGCCCGAAGAGGAGCGTGTCGCGCCTGGTGAGCGGGCGGGCGTCGGTGAGCGGGGCCTTCGGGGCGGGGTCGTTCCCGGTATTCATGAAGTGGCGACGAGCGCCGCCCACTTGTCGCGCATCCGCAGGAGCGACGGCTCGCGGGTGCGCTCCTCGAGCCGGTCGAGCGGCGTCCACGCGAGGGCGTGGGATTCGGGGGTGACGACGAACCGCACGCCCCCGGCGGCGCGGAGGGCGAAGCGCACGTCGTAGTGCTCGTGGCGCGGGATCGGGCCGCGCCCGGGGATCGGATGGATGTCGAGGTCGAAGACGTCCGCGCCGACCGGCGCGAGCCCCGGCAGGCCGGTCTCCTCCCGGGCCTCGCGGAGGGCGACGGCCAGGAGGTCGGGGTCGCCGTCGGCGTGGCCGCCGGGCTGCACCCAGATGTCGAGCTTGGCGTGGTGGGTGAGGAGGACGTCCCGGCCCGACGGGTCGACGATCCAGGCGGAACCCGTCACGTGGCCGATCGAGAGGCTCCGCTCCAGACAGTCGGGGTGGGCCTCGATGAAGGCCCGGAAGCGGGCGCGGCGGGCGGCGTCCTCCGCGTCGATCGGCGCGTAGCGGGCGAGCAGCTCAAGGAGCGGTCGACGGTGCATCCGCGGGCGGGGTCTGCGGCGGGCCGAGGGCGCTGCCGGCGAAGGGGTTGAAGTTGGCCCAGGCGTCGGTCGCGGAGATCTCGTGCTCGCCGGCCTTGTCGATGACCGTGCGGCCGTCGCGTTCGAGGCGGAAGTGCGGGCGGCCCGGTTCGAAGGGCATTCGCACGTGGTGGAGGCCGGCGGGGAGGTCGAAGGTGCGGCGCGCGCCGCCGCAGCGGATCTCGAGCGTCGCGGGCGCGGCGAGCAGGGCGGTCACGAAGATGTCGTCGCGAAGACCGCCGGCGCCGGAGGGCCGGCCCATCCGGCCTTCGCCGGGTTTCACGACGCCTTCGAGGGCCTTGGGATGGGGTCGGTAGAAGTAGTGGAGTTCGTCGCGCGTGATCGCGGGTTCGACGCCGGTCTTGAACCACTCGATGTGGTGGCGGCTGGCGTCGAGGTAGGCGGTGTGGGAGGGCAGCGGCCCCCAGTGGCCCTTCCAGAGCTCGGTGTTTTCGGGCGGACCGAACGGGGCCACGTAGGAGGCCTCGCCCCAGTCGTTCCACGTCACGATCTGGACCCAGGGGATGCGCATCCGGATCGCGCTTTCCCACTGCATCGCGAACCCCTCGAAGCCGAGCGTCTCGTAGGCGCGGTAGTTGCCCCCGAAGCCGCGGTAGTAGGGCGTGATCCCGGCCATGAAGAGCCGGCCCGCGCCGAGCCACTTGTGGGCGAGCAGCTCGTTGCTCTCGACGAGTTGCGGGCCGGCGCCTGGTCCGCCGAAGAAGAAGAATCCGTCGACCCGGGGGAGGCGCTCGAAGACCCCGTCGATCTCGCGCCCGCGCGGATGCTCCGAGGGCGGGAGTGGGAAGACGTAGGGCACGAGCGCGATCGGCCTGCCCTCGGCCGCGAGCGTGTCGGCGATGGTCTGGAGGTTCTCGCCGCCGGTGAAGCTCGAGAGCACGGGGCGGCCGTCGAGGCGGAGCTGGTTGGGATGCGCGTGGACGGTGCGCATCATGTCGAGGACCTCGTCGTCGGTCAGGCCGCAGCAGAAATCGGCGGAGGGGAAGAGGAGGAAGCCCGAGTCGAGGTTGCGGGCGGCCTTGTAGAGGTCGAGCACCCGGGAGCGGTAGTGCGCCTCGCGCCGCCAGCCGCCGCAGTTGAGGGAGAAGCCATCGATCCCGCGGCCCTGCGCTTCCAGGATCTCGCGCTCGAAATCCCTCACCCCGGCGTGGCTCCCGGCCGTCGGGCAGCACACCATGTAATGAGCGAAGACGCGGCGCGGCGCGTGTTCGACGGGCCAGCGCTCGGGGACCTCCGGCCGGGCCCCGCAGGCGGTGAGCGCGCCAAGCAGCAGGAACGCCACCGGGACGCGGAGGGCCCGCGCGGCGCCGCTCTTCGGCGCCGCCGGCGGGCGGGTGGAGTGACGGCTCGGCATCGGTGCGCGCGATCCAAGCGCCGCCTGGGCAAAGGGCAAGGACGGCCTCGGCCCGAGGGTGCGATCGGAAGAGGCGCCGCGAAGCGGGAGCCGACTCAGGATTCTCGAGCCCGACGCGATCGAGGTGGCGTGCCTTTCGCCGAAAGGCACGAGCCCGTCCGAGCACGCGCCGGATCACGCCTTCTTCTTCAATCCCTCGATCGGCTCCGGGCGACGGCGGCGGTGGCGGGCAACCCTTGCGGGCGAAAAGGCCCTCGCTGCCGTTGCGACGTGGATCTTCGACGAGCACGCCAAGGGGACGGGCAAGCTCGGCGAACGAGCGATCCGATCTTCCTCACGCGGGAGCAGGTCGAGACGCTCCACCGCCTTGCGCTCGAACAGGACGGCGGTCGCGACGGCCTGCATGATCCCTCCGCTTTCGAGGCGCGGTCCCGCCCCCGTGCAACGACGGCCGCCAAGGTGCGACGGGCGGCTGCGCCAGGGATGCTTCGTCGACAGCGATTTCCAAACGAAGCGATTGTAGGGGGGCGATCCGCGGTCTGGCTTTCCAAGGCGGAAGGGGGACCCGATGGGGAGCAAGTGGTACGATCCGGCGAGTCGGGTGACACTTTGTCCGGACCGATGGGTTTCACCTGCCACGGCGATGTCTTGGAATGGCGTCACACCCATGGAGGAGACGCCTGTTTCATCCTGTCGGCCCGCAGTCGCCTCTTCTACCTTTCATAGTGGTAGCGCAGCTGCGCGATCCGCAGCTCGTCTCCGACCACCCGGTAGACGAATCGATGCTCGTCCGTGATCCGCCTCGACCAATACCCGGCAAGAGCATGACGCAACGGCTCCGGCTTGCCGATGCCTTCGGTCGGATTGCGGAGCGTGTCCTTGATCAGGAGATTGATCCTCTTGAGGACTTCTCGATCCGTCTCGAGCCAACGCTGATAGTCTTCCCAACCTTGGGGTGAGAAGACCAGATTCATGGCCCCAGATCCACCCTTCGAACCTTCCCCTTCCCCGCTTCGAGCGCCGAGATGGAAGCAATGAGACGCTTCGCATTGACCGGCGAGCGAAGGAGGTGCGCCGTCTCCTCCAGTGCCTCGAACTCCTCGAGCGAGAGCATCACGACGGCCTGTTCCCGGTTCCGCGTGATGATCACGGGCGCGCGATCGCGGCAAACCTCATCCATCGTCGAGGCCAGGTTCTCACGGGCGGCGGTGTAAGTGATGGCTTTCATATGGACAGGATAACGTCCAGAAGCGCATCGGGGTCAAGGTCTGCTTTGCCCTGCCTTGCCGAACGTCAAAGATGAGCGACACCGCGTAGCGGGTGTCGGGGTGGAGAGGACTTGCCGCGGGAGAAGGTGATCCCCGGGGGCGAGCGGATGGGGTCGCGCCGTTCCGACGCTGTTTGATCGTCTGAAACCCACTGCATGCGCACCTTCCCCGTCGCGCCGAGCCGCCCGGGCGGAGTGGCGCGAAACCGAGGCTCTGCCGGCGCGCGGGTTTCCGCGTTGCACGGGTCGGGGCCCGGCATTGAGTGGCCGCGATGGACACGCCGCGCGCACCGCGCTTCGGGCTCGGGATCTACTGGCCCGACGACTACACCGACTACCTCGTGCATTTCGAGGAGCCCTTCGAGGTCTTCCGCCTCGAGCTCGACCGCGACCCCGCCGGCCCGATGATCTTCTGGATCCCGCCCGACTCGCCTTACGAGAGCATGGCCGACGAGCAGTTCGACGCGTTCGTTCGCGACGCGCGCAAGTACCTCGGGCTCGAGGAGCTGGTGCCGCTCGGCACGACGCGGGAGGTGGAGCTGCGCGTCTCCGAGGTGCCCTTCCCGCCGATCCTGATGGTGAGCAACCGCGAGGCGAAGTTCTGGGCGGTCGTCGGCCTCGGGGCGGAGCCGTTCACGGCGTTCATCTCCTCCGACGAGAACGAGCCGCTCATCGCCAACCTCGAGCTCGGGTTCGAGACCGACTCGCTCACGATCGGGGCGGAGCTGGGCGACTTCGCCGAGGCGTTCTACGACGAGTTCTACGACCGGCACGACGTGCTGGAGAAGAAGAACGAACAACAGGGGCGGCACCTCCCCGGCAATCCGCGCGAACGCCCCGATCCCGACGGCGGCTTTTCGCGCAACTGAGCGCGCGCGTTACGGGCTCGCGCCGCCGCGTCGCCCGCGCCGAGGATCGCGCATGCGATTCCCGCGAGCGATCCTCCCCGTCGTCCTCCTCCTGCCGGGCCTCGTGGCGGAGGCGCGGATCGAATACGGTCCGATCAGCGGGGCCGTCACGCCAACCTCCGCGGAGATCCGCGCCGCCGTCACCCCCGGCGACGGACCCTGGTCGGTGGTGGCCCGGCCGGTCGGCGGGGTCGCGGGCGGCGTCGTCACCTCCGGGGGCCGGCCCTCGCGCGAGGGCGGCGGGATCGTCGTCTTCACCCTGAGCGGGCTGTCGCCGGATACCGAATACGAGTACGCGCTCGTCGAGGGCGGCGGGGCCGCGGGGCTGGCCGCGACCGGGCGGCTGCGGACGTTTCCCGCGGGGCCGGCGGGCTTCACCTTCGCCTACGGCTCCTGCGCGGCCACCGGCTCCAATCATCCGGTCTTCGCGGCGATCCGCGCGACGGGTCCGCTCTTCTTCATGAACGTGGGCGACCTCCACTACGAGGACATCGGGGTCGACGATCCCGATGTCTTCCGGGAGGCCTACCGGCGCGTGTTCACGGCGGAAAGGCAGGCCGCGCTGCTGCGCGAGACCTCGCTCGTCTACGTGTGGGACGACCACGACTTCGGGCCCAACAACTCTGATGCGACCTCGCCGAGCCGCACCTCCGCGCGGCTGACCTACCGCGAGGTCGTCCCGCATCATCCGATGGCCTTCGGCGACGGCGACCGGCCGATCACGCGGGCGTTCACCGTGGGGCGGGCGCGGTTCGTCCTCACCGACCTCCGCTCGGAGCGCTCGCCCTCGGCCGAGCCCGACACCGCGCACAAGACCATGCTGGGGACGCACCAGAAGGAGTGGTTCAAGCGTGAGCTGCTCTCCGCGCACCGGTCGCACGCCGTCGTCTTCTGGGTCAGCTCGGTGGGCTGGATCGCCAAGGCCGAGCGCGGGCCCGACAACTGGGGCGCCTACGACACCGAGCGCCGCGAGCTCGCCGCCTTCTTCGCCGAGCACGGGATCCGGAATCTCGTCATCCTCAGCGGCGACGCCCACATGCTGGCGGCCGACGACGGCCGCAACGCCAACTTCGCCGGCCCGGGTGCGGTCGGCCCGCTCGCGGTCTTCCACGCGGCCTCGCTCGACCGGAGGGGGTCCTACAAGGGCGGTCCCTACAGCCACGGCGCCTACCTGCCGGGGATCGAGGAGGGTTGCTTCGGGCTCGTCACGGTCGAGGACGACGGCGAGCGGGTGACGGTGCGCTTCAGCGGCCGGACCCACCTGCAGCAGGAAAAGGTGGGCCTCGTCGTCGAGGTGCCGACCGGCTAGGCGGCGGCGGCGAGCCGCGCCTCGAGGTCGGCGAGGGTCGCGCCGGCGAGGGTTTCGAGGCGGAGGTCGCAGTGGGAGAAATCCTGCGAGGCGGTGATCGCATGCGGCACGGCCGCGCACCACAGGCCGGCGCGCTTGGCGGCGAGCGAGCCGTTGTGCGAATCCTCCAGTGCAAGCGTGGCCGTGGCGGGCACGCCGGTGCGCCGCAGGGCCTCGAGGTAGAGGTCGGGGGCCGGTTTGCCGCGGGGGGCGTCCTCGGCGCACACGCGCAGCGGCAGGTCGGCCGCCAGGCCGTGCCGCGCGAGGTGCCCGCCGACCCACGCGTGGGGCGAGCTCGAGACCACGGCGAGCGCGATCCCGGCGGCGCGGGCGGCCTCGAGGAGCGGGCGCACGCCGGGCTTGACGACGAGGGACGCGCCGAACGCGTCCTCGATCCCGCGGCGGCGCGTGTCGAGGGCGGTCCAGTCGAGCCGGCGGCCGACGAGACCGTCGAGGATGAGTCGCGGATCGTGCGCGCCGTCGCTCGTGCCGACGATGCGTTGAAAATCCGCGAGGGCGTACTCGTGCCCGTGCTCGCGAAAGAGGGCCTGCCAGGAGGCGTAGCAGGCCGCCTCGGTGTCGAGGATGAGGCCGTCGAAGTCGAAGAAAAGCGCGCGCAGCTTCGTCATGACAGCCGGTCAGGACGCCGCGCGCGCGCCGTCGTGGCAAAGGCAAACCGCCCGCCTCGCGCCCGTTACGAGCGGACCGCCTCGCAGGTCATCGCGTAGATCCCGGTCCAATAGCCGTTCTCGTAGATGTCGCCGACGTCGAGGACGCCCTCGAAGTGGAGCGGCACGTTCTCGAGCAGCGGGGCGGCCTCGCCGGACATCTTCACGACGATGTACTCGTTGATGTCGGGGGTCTGCCCGAAGCAACAGACGAGCGGGCTCGTGACCACGAGGAACTCGCGCACCTTCTTCCCGTCGAGCACGAGCGGCATCATGTAGCCCTCGATGATCACCCGCTCGCCGCTCATCTTCCGGATCTTCTCGGGGATCTGCTCGTTGAACGACGGGATCGGGTCGGCCATGCCCTCGACCTGCACCTGCTTGGGCGGCTGGGTCGGGAAGCGGAGGTCGGCGAAGGTGATCTCCCGCGACGACCCGGCCCGCGCCGCGAGCGCCGCGGCGGCGGTGGCCCCGGCGAGGGCGAGCAGGAGGATGTTCCGGAGGATGCGGCGCATGGGAGGGCCTCAGTGGCCTTCGCTTCCCTCGGGGAAGGAGAAGGCGACATCGGTGAAGGTGGCGTCGGAAACGGTGATCGTTTTCACGACGGCGTCAAAGCGCGTCGCACCGACGAGGGCGGGAGCGACCGTGGAGAACTGCGACGTGGCGCCCACCGTCTCGCCGGTGGCGGGGTTGGCGACCGCCGCGAGCGCGAGCGCGCTTCGGGCCCCGTCGCGGGCGACCTCGAGCTCGAGCGCCGGTTGGGCGACGCGGACGAACTCCGAGGCGTGGGCGTCGAGCACGTAGGCGTCGAGCCGGCCCGTCGCGGCGTCGAGGACGAATTCGAGGTGGGCGGCCTCGTCGCCGAGCACGACAAGCGCGCCACCATGTGGGGCGGTGTGGACGTGCCCGTGACCGCCATGGTCGTGGGCCCCATGGTCGTGGCCGGCGTGGTCGTGGCCGCCGCAACCGGCGAGCGCGAGGGCGGAGAGGGCGAGGAGGGAATGGGCGAGGTTCTTCATGAGATCGGGGAGAGGCCGGCGGCGACGTCGGCGCGATAGGCCTTCCATGCCGGCACGGCGCCGGCGAGGGCGCAAAGCCCAAGCAACGCGGCCGGGACGATCGCGACCACGGGATGCCAGT
>DAIPIQ010000223.1:0-4910 GCA_036770745.1 Opitutaceae bacterium
CGCACGAGCGCGGCGATCGGCGCCGGCAGCTCGAGGGCGAGGGCGGCCTCCCGAGCGGCCGGGCTCATCTTGCGCCAGGTCTTGCGGAGGATCTCCACGAACTTCTCCCGCGGATACTCCGCATGGCGCGCGGCGAAGCCCGCGATCTCCTCTTCGAGAAACACGAGGCAGGCCGCGTCCTCCAGCGCCTGGGTGCCGGGGTTCTTCAGCAACCCGGTCTTCGAGACCCACGTCGCGACCTCGTCGGCCGCGGCCGCGTCGATCCCGCTCGCGAGAAGGAGCCCGCGCGCCCGTTCGGCCTGGCGGGTGTAGAGCGAGCGGCGCCAGGCGAGGTAGCCGGCGCGGCCCTCGGGAAACGTCGCGCGCGGCACGCTCCAGCGCTCGAGGTGCTGACAACGTGCGGCGAGCCGGAGGAGTTCGCCCGCCCCGGGCACGAGGCGCGCGACCCAGGCCTCCATCCGGTCGGCGTAGACGAGCTCCGCGGCCCGGCCGTCGGCCGCGCGCGCGGGATCCGCCGCGTGCACGGCGTCGATCGCGAGACGGGCGGCGGTGAACGCGGCGGTGCTCACTCCCACAACCGCTCCGGGTATTCGCCTGCGGCGACGAGCCGCCGGAGCGCCTCGACCACCCTCGGCTTGTCCTCGCGATGGGTGACGCCGAACCACGTCGCGCGCACGGGCAACACCTCGACGAGGGCGCGCCCCCCGGCGACAGCCTCGGCGACCGCCGCCGGCAGGTAGCACTCGGACTTCAGATCTCCCCCGTGCTCCGCGAGGAAGCGCCGGAGCGCGTCGTCGAGCAGGTCGAAGACCGCGGCGGGAAACCCCCAGCAGTTCATCGAGACGAGCGCGTCGGCCGGGAGGAGCAGCTCGCCCCCGTCGGCGAGCCGCACGCGACCGGACCCTCCGCCCACGGCTTCGATCGCGGTGAGTTCCTCGATCCCGACGAGCCGGCCGCGCCCGTCGACCGTACAGACGCCGCGGGAAACCGTGCCGTGCTCCGAGAGCGTGTCCGCGAGCCGGTAGCCGGCCATCGCGACGCGCGCCGGTCCGGACTCCGCCGCCGGGCCGCGGGTGAAGGACTCCGCGAGCCGCGCAAAGGCGTCGCGCCCGTAGAAGTCGTCGGCGTTGATCGCGGCGAACGGCCCGTCGATCGCGCCCCGTGCGCACCAGACCGCGTGGGCCGTGCCCCAGGGTTTCGCGCGCCCCGCCGGCGGGGCGTGGCCACCGGGCAGGTCGTCGAGCTCCTGGGGCACGTAGTCCACCGACAGCCGCCCCTCGAAACGCCCGCCGACGCGCTCGCGAAAGAGCTCCGCGAACGCCCGTCGGACGACGAAGACCACCCGGCCGAAGCCCGACCGCAACGCGTCGTGCACCGAGTAGTCGAGCAGCGTCTCGCCGTGCGGCCCGAACGGCTCGACCTGCTTGAGGCCGCCGAAGCGGCTGCCCATGCCGGCGGCCATGACGAGGAGCGTGGGTTTCGGGGAGGTCATCGAAGGGAGATTCGGAATGGGGAAGGCGGTCGGAACGGGCGCCGAGGCGAGGGAGGTTTCAGAGAAGCCTCACGGAGTGGTGTCTCGGGAACCTCCATGCTTCAGTCTCGGCCCACTTTCCGGGTGAGACGAGAATCGCCTGAAAGAGAGGCAACGCTCCGTGGACCTCTGTTTCCGCACAGGTGGCACGCCTCTCGCCGAGCGGCGTGTGGCCGGGAGTGATCGGAAGCGGTGACAGGCTTCGGTCCCGTCGACGCCGGACGGAGACTTTCCCGACCGGGCTGAACGGATCGAGCGCAGGGGGTTCACGTCGCTTTGTCGTGGGGCGGGGAAAGGCCGGCGCAGCCGGGGATGAACCCCGGCCCACGAGGGCGGGTTGCCACCATTCTCGATCACACCCCCTGTTTCCTCCGCGCTCCATGGTGCATCTGCTTCGGATGGATTCAACCGCCCGCGCCCATCCGGCGGAGGCGGTCGCGGATGTCGGCGGCGAGGCGCTCGGCGAAACCCGCGGCGAAGTCCACCGGGTCGGCCGCGGGATCGGCGACGAGCGGCGCGAGATCCATCGCGAAGACGAGCCCGCGCTCGCGGTCGACGGCGTGGGGATCGTTGAAGGTGGCGTTGGCGAGCCGTCGGCCGCGCACGGCGAGGTCGTAACGCTTCCCGCCCGCGATCTGCGTCCGGAAGGTCGCGTTGAGCCGCCGCTGGAGCCCGGGCCGCCCGCCGGTGTCGAGCGCAACCCGGTCGCCCTCGACGAGCCAGTCGAGCCCGCGCCACACCTCGCAGCCGAGCACGCGCGATGGCCGGCGGTCCGCCGGCAGCGCCCGCAGCGCCCCCAGCGAGCGGAGGAAGCAGGCGACGTGGGTGTCGTGCCGGTCCGCGGGATTGTGCAGGTAGGCGACCTCCGGGCGCATGTCGGCGAGCACGGCGGCGAGGTCCTCCCCCGGGCGGGGGTCGCGCGCGTCGCGCACCACCGCGCCCGGCCAGTCGAGCTGGACCACGCAGGAGTAGTCGCCGAGCACGGAGGCCGCACGCTGCTCCTCCCGGCGGGCCGCGATCATCCGCGCGTCGGTGAAATCCGAATACGCCCCGCGCCGCGGGCTCCCGCCGCCGTCGCACAGGACCACGCCGGTGAACCGGCGGTCGCTCCGGCCGTGGCAGGCGTCGATCCCGGGCCAGGCGAAGAACTCGAGATCATCGGCGTGGGCCCCGATCGCGAGGTGGGTCGTGCGTCGCAGCGCCTCACCGGGCGGGGCGCCGTCGGGCACGAAGACCTCCGCCCCCGGCCGGTGGAAGGCCGGCGCGCTCATTCCTCCTCCGTGAAGCTGCACAGCGCGGTGACGGGGATGCCCGCCGCGCGCAGCCGGTCGGAGCCTCCGAGCTCGGGCAGGTCGATCACCGCGACCACGCCCTCGACCTCGCCGCCGAGCCGGCGGAAGAGCGAGACGGCGGCGACGAGGGTGCCGCCGGTGGCGATGAGGTCGTCGACGATCAACACGCGCTGCCCGGGCCGGCAGGCGTCCGCATGCACCTCGAGGGTGGCGCTGCCGTACTCGAGCTCGTAGTCGGCCGAGACGGTGACGTGCGGGAGTTTCCCCTTCTTGCGGATCATCGTGAAGGGCAGGCCGAGCCGGTAGGCGACCGCTCCCCCGATGATGAAGCCGCGCGCATCGACCGCCGCCACGAGGTCGACGCGCCCGCCGCGGAAGCGCCGCGCCACCGCGTCGACCACGAGCGGCAGTCCGTCGCGATCGAGGAAGAGGGTCGTGACGTCGCGGAAGTTCACCCCCGCCCGCGGCCAGTCGCGGATCGTGCGGATGCGCTGCTTGAGCTCGTCGTCGAGTGTCATGACGGCGCGTTCGCTCACTTGCCGCCGTACCAGAAGGCGCGGCGCCAGTTGTGGCGGCGCAGCCGCACGAGCAGTTCCGGGGCGAGGTCGGGGAGATCGGAGACGGCGCAGTTCAGCGCGGCCTGCGTCGCCGAGCGCATCCCGGGGATCACCGTCGTGACCGCGGGGTGCGCGAGGACGAACTTGAGCGCGACCTGCGGCAGGGTGAGGTTCGTCGTGCGCACGTCCTCGCGGATCGCCTCGACGCGCCGCACGCTCCGGGCGAGCCGGTCGCCGGCGAAGTAGTTCCGCCGGAAGTCCCCCTCGGGAAAGACCATCTCCGCGGTGTACTTCCCGGTGAGCACGCCCTCGTCGAACGGGACGCGGGCGATCACGGCGACCCCGTGTTCCCGCGCGACGTCGAGAAGCTCCGCCGCGGGCTCCTGTTCGAAGAGGTTGTAGATGACCTGGACGGCGTCGACCCAGCCGCCGCGGATCAGGTCGATCACGCAGTTCTGGTCGTGCTCGGGCGTGGAGACGCCCACGTGGTGGATCAACCCCTCGGTCTGGAGGCGGCGGAGGATGACGAAGGGCTGCGGATCGCGGTTCCACGCCCGGGTCCAGGTGTGGAGCTGGAGCAGGTCGATCCGGTCGGTCCCGAGCAGCTCCCGGCGTTCGGCGATGTTGGCGCGCAGGTAGGCCTCGGAGTAGCGTTCGGAGGCCTTGCAGTAGGGCGAGGGCGGCCACGCTCCGGGCTGGGGCGGGGTCTTGGTGGCGACGTAGACGCGCGCCCGCGCCCCCCGCCGGTCGAGGACCGCGGCGATCGTGCGTTCGCTCCGGCCGTTGCCGTAACCGGCCGCCGTATCGATGAAGTCCACCCCGAGCTCCAGCGCGCGCTCCAGCGCGGCGACGGAGTCCTGCTCCGACTGGGCGCCCCAGCTCCCGCCGATGGCCCAGCCTCCGAAGCCGATCTCGGAAACCTCGCGCCCCGCCTTCTCAAACCTTCGCTGCTTCATGGGGCAAAGGGACTCGGACCCGAGCCGCGGGGAAAGGCAAAACGCCGGCGGAGTGGCGAGAGACAGCGGTCCTGGACAGCCGCGTGCGGCTCCTCGAGTGGCCGGCGTTCCCCGCTCGGTTCACGCGACCCCGCGTTCGGGCCGACTTTCTCGAGCAGTCCGCGAGCGAGTTGCCCGTCCCGGTGGCGGTCGGCTTGGCCCCGCGCTTCGTGCGACTCGCCCGCGAGCACGGATGAGCCGCGGGAGGATCGGCTCTACGGCGACGGTGCGCATGAAGTCCTTCTCCTGCGACACGGCATGCGGCGGTCCGCCCCCGGTTGCTCACGCCTGCGAGACAGCATGCAGCGGCCCGAGCCCGTTTGCTCACGCCGACCCCGTTGGCTCACCCCCCCTCGAAGGCCCGGTCCGCCCCGTCGGTGCCGAAGAGGTCCCGGCGGTAGTTGCCCCGATCGATGAGAGGGTAGAGCGCGCCCTCGTACTGGATCCTCAACTTGCGCGCCATCGCCCGCCACGCCGTCCACACCTCGGCCCGTCGTCAACCCCAAACCCCAAAGCCTGACCCTTTCCGCTGGCT
>DAIPIQ010000224.1:0-4879 GCA_036770745.1 Opitutaceae bacterium
AAAAAGCCGGGGATAAACCCCGGCCCACGACTGCAGGTTGCCACCACTTTCGATTACACCCCCGGTGATGCCCTCGTCGGTCTCGACCTTGACGAAGAGCAGCTCGCGCCAGCCGGCGCCGAGGACCAGCGGGGTGACGCGGGTGATCCTCATCGAGCGGGAAGACGCGCACGCCCGCTCCGCGGTCGCGAAACGGGCGTGGGACTCCGGGCGGCGGGATTGCGCCCGGCGCGGGCGTTCACATCTCGAGGCTGAACGTGAAGATGAAGTTGCGCGGCTCGCTGACGCGCTGCATGCGGATCGGGTCGCCGTCCACGTTGAGGAGGCGGGCGTAGAGATCGTCCTCGTTGAGGACGTTGCGGATGTTGAGCCCGACGCGGTAGCTCTTGAACGAATACAGGTCGAGCCGGCCGCGGTAGTTGAAGCTCAGGTCGGCGAGGTTGTCGGCCTTTCCAAAGAGGCGGTTCTCGAGGTCGAAGGCGTCGCCGCTGGGCACGGTCTTCTTGCCGTAGGCGAGCAGGGGCGCGGCGCGATGGCGGAAGGCCCCGCCCACCATCAGGCCCCTGAAGCGGCCCTCGGTGAAGCGGTAGCTCCAGTTGATGTTGAAGCGGTTCTCGCGCACGAAGTCGTTCGATTTGCCGTCGAGCCCCTGGATGATGTTGATGCCGGTGGAGCCGTTGACGGCCTCCGTCTGCCACCAGTCGGCGACGGACTGCTGGTTGTTGTCGGCCCGCCAGGCGGTGTTCCAGGTCCACGTGCCGACGACGCCGTTGCCGTCGAGGTCGCGCGGGTTGGAGACGCCGCCTTCGGGGAAGGTGAAGGCCTGCCACTGCGGCAGGTAGGTGTCGAGGAACCGCCACCAGTCGACCCCGATGCTCGACTCGACCACGGTCATGCGGTTCATGTTGAATCGGATCGTGAAGCGGTCGGTCACGTTCCAATCCAGGCCCCACTCGGAGCCGGTGGCCTTCTGGAAACTCGTGACCCAGTGGGGGTCGCCGCCGCCGAGCACCGGCCACATGTCGGGGAAGGCGGGATCGATGGCGACGGCCCCGTCGCCGAAGGCGAGCGTGTTGATCCGCTGGATGGGGCCGGAGGCGGTGAAGCGGAAGCGGTTGTAGGGCACGTTGCCGGCGCGGGCCGGACCCGCGGTGTTTTCGAACTCGGTGTAGCGGAGGTTGAAGCGCCCCTTGAAGAGGCCCAGGCGCACGCTCTTGTCCTCGCCCTCGCCCGCGGCGCCTTTCACCCGGAAGCCGTAGGGATCGCGGTTCGAGACGTCGGGCTGGAAGGTGTCGGAGCGGTTCCAGGCGAAGGTGAGGTCCGCGTCGAAGGGGAGCTTCACGTAGCCGTCGAGCGGGCGCACGACGAAGCCGCGGTTGGTGGTGTCGCCCTTGGCCTCGTTGGCGTCCTCGAAGGGCAGGAAGACGATGTCGTCGATGACCGGGCGCAGGCCGGTCTGGACGCCGTTGGCGATCTGGGCGGCGCTGGCCTGGTTGGCGGGATTGGAGGAGTTCGCCCGGTCGTTGCGCCAGCCGATCGTGGCGACGAGACGGTCGTCCCAGAAGAAGCCCTGGTAGGCGATCTGCATGGTGTTGAGGCGCGAGTTGAGCAGGGTGTTGTTGCGGTTGCTGCCGAGGCGCCGGCCGAAGGGATCGATCAGCCCGGTGTCGAGCATGTCGATCGTGTGGGGGACGCCGTTCGAATCCACGAAGGTGAACGGCCCCGAGATGTCGTCGAGGTGCGGGGCCCGCGGGGTGAGGTCGGTGTCGGAGAGGTAGTAGCGGACGTTGATCGTGCGGGTGTTGTCGGTCGCCCAGTCGGCGAAGGTGGGCGCACGCAAAGCGAGGCCGGAGATCACCGGATCCACGCCGTTCACGGGAAGGATGCGGGCGTTGTATTCAGCCTTCTTGGACACGACCTCGTTGTAGGAGACGAGGCCGCCGAGGCGCTGCCGGCCGAGCAGCTCGCGCCACCAGCCCGAGCCCTCCCGGGTGAAGTCCTTCTCGTAGGAGAGGGCGATCCGCCAGTCGGAGCTCTCGAACTGGTTGTTCTCCCGGAACACGTCGCCCTGGACGTAGAACTTGCCGAAGTTGGGGTTCGGCGTGCCGTCGACGTGGTTGGCGTTGGCGTCGACGTTGAGGGTGTTGCCGCCGATGTAGCCGCCGAAGCCGCCGATCCAGTCGTCGTGGCGTTCGTTCTGGACCGCCGCCTCGAGGAAGAGGTTCTCGCCGATCCGCTGGGTGAGGAAGAGGTTTGCGGTGCGCGTATGCACTTCCTGGAGACGACTCAGGCCGGAGAGGTTGACGTCGGTCGGGTAGTAGCGGCCGTCGAGGAGGGTGTAGCCGTCGGCCTCGTTGTTGAGGGTGTTGACCGAAGGGTAGAAGCGCGGGGAGCGGACTTCGACGGAGTTGTTGAAGTTGTAGGTGCGGCCCCCGAGGCCGCCGGCGTCGCCGACGACGAAGGTCGGGTTGGGGTTGAGCCGGCCGAAGATCGTGTTGGCGATCGAGGCGTTGACCCAGGGCTGGCCGAGGGCGGGGTTGTTGAAGGCCGGCCGGTCGACGTTCATGCCGGGTCCGGTGAAGCCCGAGGAGGTGGTCTCGAACCACGGCGAGACCTGGTCCCACGGGAGCAGGAGCCGGGGGCGGATGTTGTCGATGCGCGCGTCCTCGTACATGAACGAGAGGCTGGTGTGCCTCCACGGGCGGAATTGCAGCGCCCAGTAGTGGCGCCGCCGGTCGGTGCCGGAAGGCTTCAGGTCGTACTCCTTCTCCTCGTGGAGCCCCGCGTAGCGGACGGCGAGGACCTCGTCGATGACCTCGTGGTTGAGGTCGAGCGCGTAGCGCTGGGAACCGTTGGAGTCGAACTGGAGGTCGATCCGTGCGGAGTCGCGGAAGTGCGCCCGCTTCAGCGAGGTGTCGATCACCCCGGCGGGCGAGCCGGTGCCGAAGAGCAGGTTGTTCGGCCCCGAGGCGATGGTGACGCGATCGAGGTTGTAGTTGTCCGAGGCCGTCTGGGTGGCGAAGAAGTCGCGCGAGAGGGTCCCGCTGCCGAGACCGCGGATGCGGGTGGGCGGCGGGAAGCCCGTGCCGGTGCCGAGGCCGGTGGCCGCCTCGAGGTTGTCGCCCACGCCCTCGACGCTCGTGGTGTAGATGGTGGCCTCGGTGATGGAGTTGAGCGCGAACTCGTCCATGAAGTCCCGCGTCAGCACCTCGATCGGCGCGGCGATGTCCTTCAGGTCGGTGTTGAGGCGGCTGCCCGCGAGCGACTGGGTCGCGACCCAGCCCGTCTCGGTCTCGCCATCGACGACGAAGGGGTTGAGCTCGATGGTCTCCTCCGCCCCGGAGGGCGTCGGACCGGAGGTCTGCTGGGCGTGCAGGAGGACCGGGGCGAGGACGCCGGCGACGGCGGTCTTCAAGCCACGGCCAAGGATGGATCGACGCGGAACGGGCGGGGAGGTCGGGTGCATGGGGGGTGCGGGGTTGGGACGAGTCTCGGAGCTCGTCGAAGCGATTCCGGAGAGGATTCAAACCGCGATCGGGGACGGATGGACATCCGGTCGTATTGTGACGATCAAGCAGCCGGTCGTGAGCGGTGCGGCTTCCACGACGGACAGCCCAAGCCCGCTCACCCGCCGGCCGCGCATCCCAAGCTCGCATAGTTTGTCGGGGTATCGCCCGTGCTTCATGGCTGCCCATGATGCACTCGTTCGCTTCCCGCCTTCGGCGGTGGTGCTTCCGGCAGGCCGCCGTGCTTCGGTTGACGCCTCTCGGGATCGTTCTCGCCGCGTGCCCCCTCGCCCTCGCCCAGTCCCCCGCGCCCGCCGACGAGTCGGCGACGCTCGTCCTCGAGACGTTCACCGTGACCGGCGCGAAGACGGTGAAATCCCTCCAGGAAACCTACGCCAGCGTCGGCTTCGTCTCGGCCCGCGATCTCGAGGGGAGCATGGTGCGCGACTACGCCGACGCCTTCCGCCTCCTGCCCAACGTCCGCACCGCCTCGTCGGTGGACAGCGGCTTCATCATCCGCGGCATCAACTCCCAGGGCATCGGCGTCGGCTCCGGTGCGCTCGGCACACTCTACCTCGACGGCGTGGCGCAGACGCAGCAGAGCCTGCGCCGCGGGGCCAACGGCCTCTGGGACACCGCCGCGATCGAGGTCTTCCGCGGCCCGCACTCCACGCTCTCCGGCCGCAACTCCCTCGCCGGCGCGATCTACGTGCGCACCGCCGATCCGACGTTCACGCCCGAGACGGTGGTGCGGGCGCAGCTCACCGATGACGAGGGGTACTTCGCCGGCGTGGCCGTCTCGCGCCCGCTCAACGACCGCTTCGCCTTCCGCCTCGCCGCGAGTTTCAACCGCGCCGACGACTGGCACATCTCCTACCCGGCCTGGGAAGACCTGCCCGGCCACAAGAAGATCTCGACCGAAAAGAACTGGCTGGTCCGCGCCAAGGTGCTCTACCGCGACCCCGCGCCCGACGGGCTGCGCGCGGTCGCCCACTACAGCTACGGTTACTTCCGCATCCCGCGCGGCACCGCCCGCGGCCCGGGAGCAAACGCCGCCCTCGCCGCCCAGTACGGCGTCACCTCCGTCTTCCAGCGCGTCGAGTTCGGCAACGGCTTCATCAACGACTTCTTTTCCGAGGCGCGCGAGGGCTTCGTCCACAACGCCGGGGTCGAAGTGACGAAGCCGATCGGCGGCGTGCGCGGTTCGCTCGTCTTCACGAGCGCGAGCACGTTCGTCGAGGGCACCGTGCTCAAGCCCTCGGTCAACGGCGCCTTCATGCAGACCGGCGACGAGGTGGAGAAGGAGTTCGCCCAGGAGTTCCGGCTCAACTACGCGTCCGAGGGCGGCGCGCTCGAGGGCGTGCTCGGCGTCT
>DAIPIQ010000057.1:0-20743 GCA_036770745.1 Opitutaceae bacterium
GAGCAGGGTCCGGCGCTCCGGCGCGAGCGCCTCGGCGGGCGGACCGGAGAAGCGCACGGTGCGGTCGAGGCAGGTGACCGTGTCGGCGATGCGCCCGACCGTTTCGAGGTCGTGGTGCACCATCAGGATCGTCGTCCCGCGCCGGCGTCGGTCGTCCAGGAGCCCGCGGAAAAGGTCCACGCCGGAAACGTCGAGCCCGTTCATCGGCTCGTCGAGCACGAGCAGCGCGGGCTCGGGCACGAGGGCCTGGGCAAGGAGCAGGCGCTTCATCTCGCCGCCGGAGATGCGGCCCAGCGGCCGCCCGGCCTTGCCGGCGAGCCCGACCGCCTCCAGCGCCTCGTCGATCGCCGGGCGCGTCGCCCGAGAGGCCCCGAGGAAGGCGGGCCGGCGCTGCCAGAGGAGCGCGAGGAAGTCCCGCACCGTGACCGGGAGCGTCGGGTCGAAGGCGAGACCCTGCGGCATGTATCCGATCACCGGATGCGCGGGCCACTCGATCCGGATCACGCCGGTGTGCGGCGTCTCTCCGAGCAGGGCGCCGAGCAGGGTGGTCTTGCCCGCGCCGTTCGGTCCGACGAGGCAGTGGAGCGTGCCCGGGAGGATCCGCAGGTCGACCTCCTCCAGCACCGGACGGCCGCCCAGGACGACGCCGACGCGCTCGAAACGGATCGTCGCTCCGCCGGGGCCGCTCATGACCGCTCCGCGGTCAGGCGCAGCGCCTCGACGATCCGCCCGAGGTTGTCGCGCATGCCCTCCTCGAAGCCCTCCGGCGCATAGGGGCCGGAGGTGAGGTGTCGCAGCCGGAGGACGTGCACGCCCGCCTCCGCCCGCAACATCTCCACGTAGGCGGCGGGGAACTCCTCCTCGGCGAAGAGCACCCGCACGCCGGCGGCGCGCATCCGGTCGACGGCGCGGCGGAGCCGGCTCGCGCCGGGCTGGCTGGCGGGGCCCGGCTCGACGACCACGGCGACCCGCAGGCCGAACTCCTGGAGGAGGTAGTCGTAGGCCCCGTGCACGGAGGCACAGCGCAGCTCCGCGGGACCGATCGCGGCGACCGCCTCCAGGGCGTCGGCCCGCATCCGGCGCAACCGCGCGGCGTAGGCCCGGGCGTTGCCCCGGTAGGCGACCGCGTTGGCGGGATCGATCGCGCCCAACTCCCCGGCGATGGTGAAGACCTGCTGGATCGACTGCGCGATCGAGATGAAGGTGTGCGGGTTGACCGAGGGCTCGTCGCGATCGAGCCCTCCGACGGGGAGGAGCGACACGCCCTCGTTGGCGTGGATGAGCCGGAGCCGACCGCGCACGCCGGCGGCCTCGACGATCTCGAGGGCGAACGCGTCGTGGCCGACGCCGTTGAGCACGAGCACGTCGAGATCCATCGCCCGCCGGATGTCGTCGGGCTTCGGCGAATACGCGTGCGTGTTGAAACCGGTGTCGATGAGCGGCCGCACCTCGGCGAGGTCGCCGACGATGTTGCGGACGAAGCTGTAGTAGGGATGGAGCGTGATCCCGATGACGAGGCGGCGCGGGGTCTCCGTCGCTTCGAGGGAGGCCGCGGGCGCCGCCGCGAGAAGGACGGCGACCGAGGAGGCGAAGAGGCGCCGGATCATGGTCTGCCGGCGCCGTCGTCGAGCGGCGTCCATCCCTCGCTTCGCAGCCCCGCGGTGCGACGCGTCGCGGGGATCGGTGCATCGCCGGCGGGGTGGTGGAACAATCCGCCCTCGTCCTCGCGCGGGCCACAAAGGAGGAGAAGCGTTCCCGGCGCTTCCGGGGTGTTCGAGTCCGGACGCCCGAGGTAGAGGGCCCCGTCGCCGTCGCGGTGCAGCGACCAGACGAAGGCTCCGCGAGGCGCCGAACCCTCGGCGGGAACGAAGGGCGGGATGCCGGCCGCGGCGAGGTCGGCGACGCGCGGCCACGCGCCCTCGTCGCGGTGGATCCAGACGATCTCGCGCCGCGCGGCCGCGAGGTCACTGCGAAGCGCGCGCACCTCGTCGGGCAGGGACGCGAGCAGCGCGTCGATCCGCCGGGCCTCCCCGTCGGGCGGGACGGCGCGCCAGCGCACGCCGAGCGCCCAGAGGGCGAGCACGCCGAGCGCGAGCGCGACGACCCAGAGGGTTTCGCGCCGCGCGGGGGCGGTTCTGACGATCTCGATCATCGGGGGAGGCCGAGGCCGGCCCAGTATCCGAGGCCGTAGGCGACCGCGCCGAACAGGAAGAAGACGCCGACGAGGAGCGCGAGCGAGGAGTCGATTCCCTTCGCAGCGGGCACGGGCCCCGGGGAGGTTGGAAGAGGATCGGGGCTCGCGACGGGCGGCGGCGCAGCGGCGCGCTCGGTGAACGGTCCTTCGCGCGCGAGCGTGTGCCCGGGGCCGCCGTCGAAACGGACCCGGTAGGGGACGGACGGCATCGGGAGGGTGAGCAGGCCGGCCGCATCGAGCGGGCGCTCGTCGAGCACGCGGTCGGAGGCGAGGTCGCGCACCTGCACCTTGACGCCCGCGGTCGAGGCGCCGTCGGAGAAGCCCGCCTCGATCGCGATCGTGCCGTCCCCGTTGTCGAAGATCCCGAGGAAGGGCTCGTGGGCGAGGACGGGGACGAGCGGAACCGACGCGAGCCAGAGCGTCGCTGCGATGCGGGCGCGGATCATGAATCCGCGGGCGGGAAGGGAACCTCGAAGGTCAAGGTCGCGCGGTGGCGGACCTGGTTCACCTTCCCCTTCAGTTCGCCCTCGGGAGGCAGGGTCACCGTGACAACGAGTTGCCAGAGGCCGGGCGCGGCAACGGGCATCGCGACGCGGCCGTCGGCGGGCACCGGGGCCTGCCAGGCGCCCCTGGCGCCGAGCACGTCGGCGGCGGCGTGGACCGCATCGATCACGAGGTCGCCGCCGCCGCGCGGCCCGCCGTCGAAGAGGACCTGCAACGGGAGCGTGTCTCCGGATTTCAACGACGCGGGCGATTCTCCCGGGACGATCTCGAGACGGTGGCCGAGGGCGCGGGTGGCGGGCGCATCAGTCGCGCCCGCGCCGCGGAGGTTGAGCAGCGTCTTGGTGTAGCCGTGGATGTAGGTGGAGTCGACGGCGCGGACGCCCGGCGGGAGTTCGTCCTTCGGCACGCGCAGGTACTGCATGCGACCGTCCTCGCCGCGCACCTGGGTCGAGAACCCGGGCTTGTTCTCGGAGACGACCCAGTAGAGCCCGGCCTTCTCGAACGCGATCGCGGCGGGCCAGAAGCCGCCGCTCTCGGACTCGATCTTCCGGCGCGAGCCGTCGGGACCGACGAGCGTGAAGCCGCCGAAGCGGCCGGCGTCGAGCATCTCGTCGACCGGCAGGCGATGACCCCAGCCGGCGAAGACCGTGATGGTGACGGGGCCCGGGTGGCGGCCGGGGACGTCGGCGTTGAACTTGTTGGCCCCGACCCACATCTGGTGGGCGGAGACGGGGGCGAGGACGGAGACCACGCAAGCGAGCGCGAGGCCGTAACGGACGAATGCGGTGTTCATGGAAGAGGGCGCCGGAGGCGGATCAGAAGCTCCATTTCAACTCCGTGAAATACGTGCGCTGGAGCAGATTGTGCCCGAGGTAGTAGCGCTCGCGGGTGAGGTTGTCGACGCCGAGGGCGGCGGTGAGGCCGCGGCCGAAGCGGAGCGTGGCGCGGGTGTCGAAGATCAGGTAGCCGCTGGCCCCGCCATAGGTTTCGCGCGTATCCACATTGTCGAGCGTGTTGAACTGCCGGCTGGCGTAGCGCGCGCCGGCCGAGAAGGAGAGGGCGTCGGTGGCGCGGACCGTGCCGAAGAGGGTCGCCCGCCAGCGCGGTACGCGCGGGAAGCGTTTGCCGACCGAGGCGGGGAAGGCCTCGTTCTCCAGGATGTCCGACTCGGTGTAACCGACGCTGCCCTGGAGGTCGAAGCGGTCGGAGAGGAGCGCACGCTGGTCGAAGCCGACCTCGACGCCGCGGGTGCGGACGCGGTCGATGTTCTGGAAGTTGGTCACCCGCGTGGTCGTATTGGTCTGGCTGAAGATGCTGTCGTCGACGTCGTCCTCGAAGAGGCTGATCCGGGCCGAGCCGCCCCCGTCGAAGCGTCGCTCGACCGTGACGTCCTTGGAGAACGCCTGCTCGTTGCGCAGGTCGGGGTTGTTGTTGGTGACCGTGCCGTCGGGCAGGAACGAGCCCTGGTAGAGCTCGCCCACGGTGGCGAAACGGTGGGCCTGCGCGAGCGAGAGGCGGACGATCGTGCGCTCGTCGGGATGCCACGCGAGCGCGAGCTTGGGGGAGAACTCGTCGTTGAACTTGCGCGGGAGCCGGGTGACGACGCGCACGCCGTTGCGGTCGGTCGAGCGCGAGCCGCCCGAGGCCTGCCAGGCCTCGTAGCGGAGGCCGCCGGTGACGCTCCAACGCGGGTTGATCCGCCACGCGTCCTGGACGAAAAGGCCGTGGGTGTCGGTGCGGCCGGTCTGGCCGGTGAGGAGCGCTCCCGGGGCGCCCGCGCGCCAGTCGGCGGTGGCGAAGTTTCCGTTGTCGATCCGGTAACGGTCGAAGTGATGGCCGAAGCTGAGCGCGTGCACCCCGCCCTCGCGACCGCCGGCGAATTCGCGCACGACCTTGAAGTCGACGCTCTGCCAGCCCTGGTCGCGACCCGTGAGCGAGAGCTGGCCGGGGCCGCCCGCCGCGGCGAGCGGGATGGAGTCGGAGGAGCTCCGCGAAGTGTCCCGGTCCACCACGAAGGCGGAGGCGAGGAGCGCGTAGTCCCAAGCGTCGGCGAGGCGTCCGCGCAGACCGGCGACGTAGAGCAGGTCGGTCTCGCGGCGCTCACGGAGGCCGAAGTCGGCGCGATCGAGGGAGAAACTGCGACCGTCGACGTTGACGCGGCCCGAGCGGACGGAGTTTCCGGAGGCGTCGCGCAGGTAGGTGTCGGCCGAGGTGTCGACGTCGCGCTGGACGTAACTCACCGAGGCGGTCGCACGCAGCGTCTCGGAGAAGTCGAAGGCGACCTTCACCTTGAAGAGATCCTGCGTCACGTCCTCGACGCCGAAGGCGCCGTAGATGATGCGCTCGCGCTCGCGCGGATCGCGGTCGAAGAACGCGCCGGTGACGGGGACGCCCGTGCCGTCGGCCTGCGTGGCGGCGAGGAGGGTCTCGCGGTAGTCGGTCGGGTTGCTCTCGTTCTCCAGGCGGTTGTAGAAGGCGAACCACGAAAAACGCCCCACCCGATCGCCGATCGAGACGGCGGCGGTGTGGCCGCGGTAGACATCATCGGTCCCGTATTCCTCGTAGTCGTTGAAGAAAAGGGACGTCTTGACCGAGGCCATGAAGGAATCCGGGAAGCCCGTGGTGAACAGCACCACTCCCCCGATCGCGTTGCCGGGGAACTGCGCCGAATACGGGCCGCAATGGACGTCGACCTTCTGCACCTCCTCCGGTGCGACGAAGCCCCAGCGCGGTGCGAAGCCGTGGCCGGATCCGAGGAAGTTGCTCAACACCAGACCGTCCGCGAGCACGAGGCTGCGCGCGCTCTGCGCGGTGTGGGTGCCGCGGATGACGAGCGCGCCGTTCTGGTCACCGATGAAGCGTTTCCGCACGAAGACGTTGGGCGAGTATTTGAGCGAGTCCTCGATGTTCGCGATGTTCATCACCTCGAGCTGCGCGCCGTAGAGGGTGTGCACCGACATCGGCCGGGTGGTGTCGCGGGCGAAGGCCGGATCGAGCACCTCGTAGGGATCGAGGCTCACGATGGGCCCGGCCTCTTCGGCGGTCGGAGGGGGAGTGTTCTGACCATGAAGCGCGAGAGCCCCGAGGAGCGGAAGGAGGATCGCTAGGCGGTGGAGACGGGCGGCGAGGTGGAGGGAGGAGTGCATGTTGTGGCCGGCCCCACGCGCAGACTACCAGACCGGTCAAGACGACGCGAATCCTCGGACACGCGGGAACCGTGACTGATTCGCCCGCCGGTGCAGGGCGGATGCAGGAAACCCTCGAAACAGGGGCGCCGACCGGCTCAGGCTCTCGCTCCCCGCACCGCCCGGGCATAACGGCGCACGGTGCGTCGGTCGACGCCCAGCCTGCGCGCCGCGGCCTCCAGCGAACCGGTCTCCGCCAGGATCTCCCCGCAGTAGTGCCCGAGGATCTCGTCCATCGTCAACGAACCCGCGCGCGCCTCCTCCAACCAGTCGCCCGCATTCCCGGTCGGGGCGGGCGGGAGCGGCGGAAGGTAGTCGCCGTGCACGAGCACGTTGCGCGCACACTGCTCGAGTTCGCGGAAGTTGCCCGGCCACGGATAGTCCGCCCCCAGGCGCCGCCCGATGACCTCGAGCACCTGCCCGGCGAGCGACGCCGCCTCCGCGGGGCCGGCGAGCGCGGCACAGACATGGGCGACGAGACACGGCAGCTCGCCGCGGTCGCCGTCGAGCACCTCGCACAACGACGGCGTATCCACGCGGTCGGCACAGAGCCGGAAGTAGAGGTCCTCGCGGAAACGCCCCGCGCGGATCTCCGCCGCGAGGTCGCGGTTCGTCGCCGCCAGCACCCGACCGCGGAAGCTCTGGAGCGAGGTCTCGCCCAACCGGTTGAACTGCCGCGTCTGGAGGACGCGGAGCAGCTTGACCTGGATCTCCGGCGCGGTCTCGCCGATCTCGTCGAGGAAGACCGTGCCGTGCGGTCCGCAGGTCTCGAAGAACCCGGCCCGTTCGCCCAGCGCCCCCGTGAACGCGCCCCGCCGGTGGCCGAACAACTCCGACTCGATCAGCGTGGGCGTGAGCGCGGAGAGGTTGAGCGGGTGGAGCGAGGCCGCGAAGTCGCCGGCGAACGCCCGTTCCTTCGGATCGAACGGCACGAAACGCGACCAGCCGACCGCCCGCGCCACCAGCTCCTTGCCCGTGCCCGAGGCCCCGGTGATCAGAGTCGTGATGTCGCCCATGCGCTCGTGCAGACCGCGCTGGTAGCGCCGCATGTCATGGGTGAAGATCGACTGCCAGATCCGGGCCCGCAGCCGCCGCAACGCGGGTGAGCCGCCGTGGATGAGGGTGTAGGTGTGGACCCAGGCGCGACGGATCTGGAAATAGAAGGCGAACCACCGTGGCGTCATCCGCGCGACCTCCTCCAAGCCCGCCACCGGACCCATCAAGACCTCCAGATCGCGACGCACCCGGTCGAAGAGCGCCGGGGGCGAGACGCGCCTTCGCGCGTCGGCCTCGCCCACGCCACCGGTCGCGGCAGCCGGACCGATCAAGCCGTCGAAGCCTGCCGCATGGCGGTGGAAGACGACGAAGTGGCCCACGCCTTCGAGGACCACGCGCACCTCGTCCGAGGGCGGCTTCGAACGCCGCGAGACCTTCGCGAGCGCGTCGCGAAGGATCACCTCCGCCCGTTCGAGAAGCGCCCCGAGATTTCCCTCCAGCCGGTGCAACGGCTGCCCCGGCAGGAGAAACCGCTCGGGCGTCCGGTAGGCCGCTCCCAGCACGACCCGCTCCAACGGCTCGCGATCGTCGGAGAACGGATTCGCGAAGGCGATCCCGGCCAGCGCCTCGGCGATCCGGCGCTCCTCGTCGTTGGCGAAAACTTCGGCCATGTCGGACATATTCTGCCATATGATCGGACGTTAAATGCCAAGCTGGAAACCGATGCTGAAGCTCCGAAGATCTTTCCGACCGACGTCCGCGCCTCTCCCCCAACGCTTTGCGCAGAAGTCCCCGAAACCACGGCACGATGCCTGCCAAAGGGCATGGCATGCACCCTCGATCCGGTTCGCAGAAACCAGGCCTCTTCCGCCGCGGACGCGGCCCGCTCACCGCCCTCGCCCTGCTCGCGGCGACCCTCGCCCTCGGCGCGGCGACCGATCCCGCCGCGCGGAAGTGGCTGCCCGTCGGAGCCCGACCGGGCGCCGCGAAGCCCGCCTCCACCCTGCCCGTCCCGGCCATCAACCCGCTGGCCCTCCCCCGATGAAACCCCGCCCCTCCGCCCGCGCTTCCCGAACCGGATCGCTCCTGGCCGCGCTGCTCGCGGCGTTTCTCGCGGCTTGCGAGAGCACGACCCAGATGACCTCCGGCGAACGCTACCTCGCCCGGTCATTGACCACCACCGGAGCAGCTCGGCCCGTGGGCGACCTCGATCGGCTCGTCCTCGAGGCGGCAGCGATCGAGCCACGACTGCGTTTCCCGGCCCGGATCGGTCTGGCGCGGATCGAAAACGGGCGACTGATCGACATTCCCGCTTCCGAGGGGTCGGTCTGGATCGACCTGCGCGAAAAGCTCGGACCCGGTTTCGGAGAGTTCGTGCCGCTCAACCGCGTGGTCGCCGAGCTCGCCTACGCCGGCGCGGGCAGCCCCGTCGCGGGCGGTGCACCCCTGGCCGACACGATCGCCCGCATCCGCCTCGGCGCGGCCCGGCAGCATCTTGACGCCGTGCTCATCTACGAGGTGGCGGTCCGCTCGGAGACGCGGAGCACCGGCTGGACCATCATCGACTGGACGCTGGTCGGCGCCTACGCCCCCACCCGGCGCTCGCGCGCCGAAGCCCGCGCCAGCGCGCTGCTGATCGACGTCCGCAACGGCTATCCCTACGGCGAAGCCCATTCCGCCGACGACAGCGACCGCGCCACCGCCGCGTTCGGCGGAGACGACTCCCGCTCCCGGCAGCGCGCCTCCGTGACCGCACGCGCAGTGGGCGGACTCGCGCCGGAGGTCGAGGTGATGCTGAACGCCCTGCGGGAAGCGATGGATCTCCCACCGACACGGGGTTGAAACGACGAAGAGGAACCGAACCGTGTTCTACACCCTGTTGCTCGTCACCTTCGCGATCGCGGCCGCCGTCTCCTGGATTTGCGCCCGGATCTTCGCCCGACCGGCGGGCGCGATCCTCCGTCGCCTCATCCAGGACGAGATCCATCGATCCTGGCTCACCTACCTGGTCTTCGCGCTCTACGTCGTCGGCATCTCGCGCGGAGTGCGGATCACCCACCTCCAGCAATTCATCAGTCCGCAGGACGGGGAGAGGAGAGGCGTGGTTCTCGCGCTCACGCCGGAGCGATGGACGCTCGAGGTCTACCGGACGGTGATCGGCGCCCTCCAGGGGGCGGCGTCGGTGTTGTTGGTCTTCTTCGTGGTCGCGCTCGTCGCGTTCGCGCTGGTGCGCCTCGCGGAATCCAGGCGGCGGCCCCGGGGCGAGGAAGACCGCCGGGAATGAACCGCCTGCGCCCCGCAGCTACGCTCCCGCCAGGAGCCGGCGGAGCGCTTCGAGGTAGCGATCGCGGGTACCGGCGATCACCGCGGGCGGGAGGCGGGGGCCGGGCGGGCGTTGGTCCCAGTCGAGCGTGAGGAGGTGGTCGCGGACGAACTGCTTGTCGAAGCCCGGCGGCGAGCCTCCGGTCGTCCACGTCGAGGCGTCCCAGAAGCGCGAGGAGTCCGGCGTGAGGACCTCGTCGATCAGATGGAGGCCGCCCGCCTCGTCGAGACCGAACTCCAGTTTCGTATCCGCGAGGATCATACCGGCCGCCAGGGCCCGGGCGTGTCCGAGGGCGTAGATCTCGAGCGTGAGCAGGCGCACCTGCTCGAAGACGGTGTCGCCGACGAGCCCGCGGGCCCGGGCCTCTTCGATCGGCTCGTCGTGCCCCGCCGCGGCCTTGGTCGAGGGCGTGAAGATCGGCTCTGGCAGCCGCTCCGCCTCGCGCAGCCCGGCGGGCAACCGGCGCCCGCAGACGCATCCGGTTTTCCGATACGCCGACCAGCCGCTTCCCGCGAGATAGCCGCGCGCGACGCATTCGATCGGGAGCGGCCTGAGCCTGCGCACGACCATGCTGCGCAGCCGCAGCGGCTCGGGCAGGCCGAGCTCGTCGCTCAGGATGCCGTCCTGATCCGGCAGCAGATGATCGGCGACGAGCGAGCGCGTGAGCTCGAACCAGTGCAGGCTCAGTTGCGTGAGCACGATCCCCTTGCCGGGGATGCCGTCGGGCAGGATGACGTCGAAGGCGGAGATCCGATCGCTCGCGACGAGGAGAAGGCGATCACCGAGGTCGAAGATCTCGCGGACCTTGCCGGAGGCGATCCGGGGATGGGCGAGCCCCTCGATGCGCGTGAGCGGCTCGGCCGGCATTCTTTCGACGATCTCTTGGAAGGACCTCATGGGACGGCTCGCAGGAATCCGCCGGCGCCGGACGGGTGTCAACGACGCTCCGGCGCCCCGCCGCGTCGGGCGCCGAGGGCGGAAAATAAGCCTTGCCCCGCCCGTCTCGGAACCTACGGTCGCGCGCTCGTTTCCGGGAACGTCCCCTTCGTCTAGCCCGGTCCAGGACACCACCCTTTCACGGTGAGAACGCGGGTTCGAATCCCGCAGGGGACGCCATCTTCCAAGAGCAAAACAGCGAAGACCGAATCTCGGGCTACCCCGATGGAAGTTCGACGGACCGAGCGACGACACCCGTTTCCGAAGGCACTTCGCTGAAAAGGTGGAGGACGAGGCCTAACGAGCCGAGATGAACGTCCCGACCCTCGCCGAATCCAAGGAAGTGCGCGCCAAGGCCAGCGACCTCTCGGCCGACGAACCGAGGGACGCCGAGTCCGCTCGCGGGCGGTCGAGTGGTTCCTCCGGATTCACCGAGACACCCTGACGAGCAAGACGCTCAGCGAGGGCGTGCCGTGCTTCCTCGTGGATCGCGGACAACATGTGCGATCCCGAATCCTCTACAGCCCCAAGAGGACCCTCGAGACCATCAAGTTGATCTACGGCGGACGGAACCCTGTAAGCGATCGAATCCAAGCGAGCAGGGGTTGCCAACGGAGTTTCGCTGCGAGACACTGTCGAGAACGACCACTGAACGAACATGCCCGCTGACCTCCAGATCGGTGCAGGCGCATACACCGCACAAGAGATCGCCCTGTTCGCCCGGATGCACCCGGCGACTGTGCGACGCTGGTTCTTTGGGACGAACGAGGGCCAACCGATCGTCGAGGGCCATGATCGCGGACGATTCCTCACCTTCCTCGACTTCATGCAGACCGTCGCGGTGCGCAATCTGCGGGTGGAATGCAACGTCTCACTCGACGCGATCCGGAGAGCTTTGGACTACGCGAAAAAGGAGTTCGGGATGGAGCACCCCTTTGCTCAGCGGCGCGTGATCTTCCTCGAGGGAAAACAAATCCTCATCCAACCGACGCACCTGCCGGTGCCGATGCACGCCGCCGGAAAGGAGCGCGGGCAGCACGTGCTCAAGGCCGTCTTGGAACCTTTTCTCAAGGACGTCGGCTTCGACCAGACAACCGGTCTCGCCAACGAGTTCATGGTGTTTCCCTACCGGGACCGGCGTGTCCTGATGAATCCCGAGGTCCACTTCGGGCAACCCTTCGTGGATCGAGCGGGGATCACGGCGCAAAGACTTGCAGATGCGGTGGTCGAGGAGGGCGGAATCGAGCAAGCCGCCCAAGCTTTTGGCGTGGATGTGGACGACGTGGCAGCAGCCTACCACTACATCGACACGCTGAGAGCTGCATGACCCCACCCGCCCGCTTCCTGTTCGACGAGAACACGGGTGCGCCCTTCGTCGCGCTCCTCAAGCGGATTGCCGAGCTCGATCGGCGACACCCTTGCGAGATCGGACATACGATCGAACTCTTCGGACGGGCGGCGAAAGACCGCGAGTGGGTGCCGAAGCTCGAGAAATCGAACTGGATCGTGATCTCGGAAGACCGAGGTAAACACTCCGCCTCCGGCGACAAGCTTCCGGTCCTTTGCCTCCAACACACCATCACGCATGTGCTGGTGCTCCCGTCGCTCCTGAAGAACGGCGGACAATTCGAGAAACTTCGAGCACTACTCTCGGTGTGGCCTCGGCTCCTGGTTCTGCCCGGAGCGGCAAAGGGCAGCCGATGGCGGCTCAAGTACGCGAACTCCTTCCGCACCCAGTTTCATCTCGAGCAATCCGAGTCCGGACATCGAACCGTGCAGCAAGGGCAGAAGCGTTGACGAACCTCTCCTTCCCTGAACAGCTCCGAGACCGGCACCGGACAGCTCAGTCTGGGCATCGACAAGGCGCCCTGACGCTGCCGCCCCCGCGGCCCATCGTACCCAGTCCGTGCCTGAACGGAGGAACCCGGCAGTCTTTCCGGCCATCTCGCCGCCTCCTCAGCGATTCCATGGGTTGCCCTATTCCAACAACGTACAAAGCAACCAGAGGCCAAAAGCATACGATTCGATCCCGCTCTTGAATCCCGCAGGGGACGCCATTCCGGCTCGGCCGCGGCCGCAGCGCCTCAGGCGATGGCGGCACCGGTCGCCTTGGTCGCGAAGGGGGCACGCTGGTGGAACCGCTTCAATACCTCCTCGAGGATCTCCGCGGTGGCGGCGTCGCCGACGATCTCGTTGTGGTCGGCATGGAGGCGCATCACGCGCACGCCCTTCTCCGCCCACGCGGTCCAGCCCATCGCGCCGTCGGTCCACGAGCCCGCGAGGTTCATGATCCGACCGTCCTCGAGGCCGGTGACGAGCGCGGAGGCGTCGATCGCCTCGCACGCCGGGCGGTAGGTCCACGCGGCGCGGATCATCACGCGCGCGGCGAGGATGGTGCGGTGTTCGGGTCGCACGCCAAGGCCGAGGGTCCGGCGCAGCCACACTTCGGCGAGCGCCCGTCGATCCTTCTTCATGCGCAGGATGACCTTCCAAGGGGGATCGATCGGCCCCGGCCGGTAGTGAGGCGAACCGAGGTTGGGCGAATCCAGGAGGAAGAGGTGGGCGACCGCCTCGCCGACGGCCCGGAGTTGCCGCGCCATTTCCCACGCGACGAGGCCGCCGATGCAGTGGCCGGCGAGCAGGTAGGGGCCCGCGGGCTGGACGTCGCGAACCTCCGCAAGGTAGCGCCGGGCCATTTCCCGCACGGTGCGGGCGCCGCCGTCGCCGGTGAGCCCGTCCCACTGCAGGCCGTAGAAGGGTTGGTCCGGGTGGAGTTGCCGTGCAAGCAGGGGAAAACTCCCGACGCCGGCCAGCCCTCCATGCACGCAAAAGAGCGGCGTCCGGGAGCCCTGCGGGCGGATCGGGACGAGTGAGCGCCAACGTGACGGGGCGGCGCCTTCGCGGAGAAGCGCGGCCAGTCCCTCGATCGTCGGCGCGCCGGCGAGCGCGCCGAGCGTGAGCACGCGCCCGAAGGCCCTGCGCACCTCCTCCAGCATCGCCGCGGCGAGGAGCGAGTCGCCCCCGAGCTCGAAAAAGTCATCCCGCACCCCGACCTCGTCGAAACCGAGGACGCGGCTCCAGATCCGCGCGAGGGCGAGCTCGTCGGGAGCGCGCGGAGGCACGCGCTCGGCGGCGAGCAGGCTCCGATCGGCGAGCGGCTCGGGAAGCGCCCGCAGGTCGACCTTGCCGCTGGGGGTGAGGGGAAACGCGTCCATCCGCACGAACTGCGAGGGCACCTGCTGCGCCGGCAGGCGTTCGGCCGCGAAGGCGTGCAGCTCGCGGGTCGTGGCGGTCGCGCCCTCGCGCAGAAGCACGTAGGCGACGAGCCGCGGGGCGAGCCCGTCGCTCCGGCGGAGCGAGACCACGCACTGCGCGACCTGCGGATGCGCCGCGACCTGCGCGGCGACCTCGGCCGGCTCGATGCGATGACCGCGGAATTTGACCTGTTGATCGATGCGTCCGTGGAAGAGCAGTTCCTCCCGCCCGTCCCATTCGGCGATGTCCCCGGAGCGGTAGTAGACCTCGGGAGCGGCCCCGGGAAGCTCGAGCGTGACGAAGCGCTCGGAAGTCAGCTCCGGACGCCCGGCGTAGCCGCGGGCCAGGCAGACGCCGCGGATCCAGAGCTCGCCCCGCGCCCCGGGGCCCGACGGCCGGCGCGCAGGATCGAGGATCGCGACGCCGGTGTGGTCGATCGGCGCGCCGATGGGCGGCAGCGTCGGCCAAAGGCGCGGATCGGGCCCGAGCCTGTGCGCGGTGACGACATGGGTTTCGCTCGGCCCGTACTGGTTCTCCAAACGACAGGCCGGCAGGGCGGAAAAGAAGCGCCGCAGCGTGTCGTCGACCTGGAGTTGCTCACCCGCCGTGTAGACCTCGCGCAGATCCCGCGGAAAACGGCCCCGTGCCACCGCCGAATCGGCGAGGGCGCGGAGGGCGACGAACGGCAGGAAGAGCCGCGCGACGCGACCTTCGATCATCCGCTCGAGCAGCGACACGGGATCGCGGCGCGCGAGATCGTCGATCAGGACGAGCGTCCCTCCCGAGGCGAGCGTCGAGAAGATCTCCTGGAACGAGACGTCGAAACTCAGCGAGGCGAACTGGAGGACGCGCGCGCCCGGGGCGAAGCCTTCCCGGCGGATCTGCCACGCGATGAGGTTGCGCAGCGCCCGATGTGGCATCTCCACGCCCTTGGGCTGGCCGGTGGACCCGGAGGTGTAGATCACGTAGGCGCGATCCTCCGACCCCGGGTGCGCCGACGCGGGATCGACCGCCGCCACCCCCGCGCCGTCGGCGGTCTCGCGATCGACGACGAGCAGCCGGTCGGCGGGCAGGCCGACGCTGGACGCGAGGGCGGGATCGGTGAGCGCCAATCGCGCCTTCGAGTCCTCCAGCATGAAGCGACGGCGGGCGGGCGGATAAGCGGGGTCGACCGGCACGTAGGCCCCGCCGGCGGCGAGGACCGCCAGGACCGCGACGACCATCCCGGGCGAACGATCCATGACGATCGCGACCGGAACGTTCGCGCCGATGCCGCGGCCCCGGAGCTCGACCGCCAGCCGCCCGACGCGCCCGAGTAGCCCGGCGTAGCCGAGCGGCGGGGTCCCGTCCATTTCCACGGCGATCGTGGACGGCGAGCGAGCGGCCTGGGCGGCGACCAACCGCAGCAGGTCGACCGCATCCGGTCCGGCGACGGGCGCGGTCCCGGCGCCGTGGGCACGCGGACGAGTGGGAGAAGGAGCGGGCATCGATTCAGGAACCGTGGCGAGGACAAGGAGCACGAGAACCCGTCTAGAGAAAATCGGAACGGTCGGTTGGTTCCTTTAGGACTCCCCGATCGGTGCGTGCGGCATTTCCCGACCCCAGGCGGTCGGGAGCCTCGCCTTCGGAGGTCCAGGCGCCTTGGATCCCGCCCGAACTCCTCCACCCATGCCCAAAGCCACCGTCATCTCCCTGCTCAACATGAAAGGCGGCGTCGGCAAGACCACCGCCGCCGTCAACCTCGCCGCCTACCTCGCCCGCGATCACGGCAAGCGCGTGCTCCTCATCGACCTCGACCCCCAGACCAACGCCTCGCTCAGCCTCATGCCGGAAAAGGCGTGGGAGAAACAAACCGCGGCCCACGGCTCGATGGCCGACGTCTTCGAGGTCGGGAAGCGGCGCAAGGGGGACGACAAGCACTCGTTCAAGAAGAGCATCGTCAAGGGAGTCGTATCCGAGATCCCGACACTCGACCTCGTGCCGAGCCACCTGGAGCTGACGTTCCTCGACCTCGACCTCGCGGCCCGTCCCGGACGCGAGCGAATCCTCGCGCGCAAACTCGACAAGGTCCTCGGCGACTACGACATCGTCATCTGCGACTGCCCGCCGAACCTCCAGACGGCCACGCAGAACGCGCTCTATGCGAGCGACTGGTTCCTTGTGCCGATGCAGCCCGACTACCTGTCGTCGATCGGACTCGACCTGCTCCTCGACCGGCTCGACTACCTGCGCGAGGAGCTGCAGTTCCGCATCCGCTGCCTCGGCGTGGTCTTCACGCGGGTGCGCGCGCACCTGCGCTTCCATGCCGATACGATGGAGCGCCTTCCCGAAGCGAAGGGCCACAAGCGCCTGCATTTCTTCAAGACCTTCATCCCCGAGAACGTGAAGCTCGGCGAGGCCCCGATGGAGTCGAAGCCGATCGCCCTGTACGACAACGGCGCGACCGGGGCCGAGGCGTTCCGGGAACTGACCAGGGAGATCCTCGCGCGGCTCGACTGAAGGGAGGTCCCGTTTCCCGGCGCGTCCGCGCGGGGCGGAAAGCGTTACCGCGGCCGGTGGTTCGCGACAGCCACCCGTGATGCCACGCTCCTCGCTTCCCTGGTTTGCGATCGCCGCCGGTTTGTTCGCGTTTCCCTCTTCCGCGCTGCGCGCCGACGACTTTCAGACGTGGTGGAGCGGCGAGGCGCGATGGATCGACGCCGGCCGCGTCAGCTCGGCCACGACCTTCGACGCAAGGTTCTCCGACGACGGTTCCCGCCTCTTCCTCGCCCGCGTGGGTCAGGTGCTGGCGACGGAACCGCTCCCGTGGCTGGATGCCGGTCTCGGCTACCGGCACACGTGGTCGCGCGGGGCCGAGGGACCGTGGGGCCGGCAGCATCGCTTCGAGTTCGAGATCACGCCGCATCTCGAGATCGGCTCCGGATTCGGGATCAGCCTGCGCAACCGGCTCGAGCTGCGCCGCGACTCCGGCGGCGGCGGGAGCAGCGACCGGCATCGCTCCCGCCTCCGGCTCGTCTGGGAGACGCCGCGCCTCGGGCCCGTGACCGCGGTCTTCGCGGACAACGAGGTCTTCCACGACTTCGACCGCAACGTGATAGCGGAGAACCGCGCGGTGCCGTTCGGTCTGCGCCTCGGTCTCCGGGAAGGGGCGACGATGAGCATCGCCTACATGGTGCGCTCGCTCCGCGGGACCGAGGCGTGGCGGCACGACCACGTGCTGGTCACGGGACTGAGCCTGCGACTCTGACCGCCCACGGGACGCCGCCCGCGTTTCGGGATTCCTTGCCCCGCGTCCGCCCGTTCCGAAACCTTCACGTCCTCGCATCCACCTCGCATCATGAAAAAGCACCTCCGCCTCATCGTCACCCTCGTCGTCGCGGCGCTCCTTGCCGCGCTCATCATCCAGAACCACGCGCCCGTACGCGCCCGGTTGCTCTTCGTCGCCATCGAGATGCCGCTCATCCTTCTCCTGCTCCTGACCAGCGGCCTCGGTTTCGTCCTCGGGGTGCTGCTCACGTATTTCGGGAAGATCCGACCGCCTGACGCGGCGGTTCGTGCATCGCTTCGGCACGGGGAATAAGGTCAAGACCCGACCGGGAGAAGTCCGATTCCAGTCTCGCGCCGCGGCCCGGTCGTGGCTCATGCTCCGCGGCCAGTATGAGCAACTCACTCAAGTCCGCCATTCCGGTGGCCGTGATCAGCGCGGTCCTCGTGGCCCTGTTCTTCGTCGGGTATTCGTTCTGGTTCAAGGAGCGCGTGCTCTCCGAGATCGCCGCCAAACAGCGCAGCGACATGAGCAACCTCCAGGCGACCAGCCAGGCCGAGATGGCCAAGTTCGCCGAGCGGATCCTCGCCCGGGTCGACGAGACGAACAAGACGCTCGACGCCGCCATCGCCGCGAAAAATTCCGATCTCTTCCTCACCCAGGACGAGAACCGCCAGCTCGAGACCGAAAAGGTCAACGCCCTCGCCGACGCGGTGATGAACCGCCTCTCCTCCGTCATCCCGACGCCGGACGAGCAGGACCGAGGCTACACGACGGTCTCGAACCGCGTGGCCGACCGCCTCAACCCCATCCTCTCCGACATCGCCCGCACCGGAAACCTCACCCGCTCCGACGTCGAGTTCTACTCCAGCCAGATCTCGGGCCTGATCGACGGCGTGCTCAAGGAGGAGCTCGCGGAGAAACAACGCCTCAACACCGCGCTCGTCCACACCACGATCCTCGCCCAGGACTCGTTGCGGCTCTCGCAGGAGATGTCCGCGCTCTACCTCAGCTCGCTCAAGGACGAGGGCGTCCTCTCGCGCATCCTCGCCCTGCCCGTGCGGGTGGTCCAGGACGTGTCGACCCTCAGCATCGTCGGCAGCTCCGAACGCAAGAAGGTCGAAGAGCGCCTCTTCAACGACATCAACAGCCTCGAACAGCGGATGAGCCTCATCCAGGGCGAGATGCCGCGCGCCTCGGAGAAACCCGCCGTGAAGTTCGAAGTCACCTCTCCCGGCGAATCCCCCGCCGCCCCGGCCCGCGCAAAACCGACGGCGCCCACCGCCGCCACGACTCCCTGAGGAGCGGGTCCGGAGGTCGCGCTCCGGCGTCGGGATTTTTCAAGTCCGCCCCCGTTCCGCGCCGCGCCCGGCCTCGTCGCGCAGCCGCGTAACGACGGACGGATCGACCACGCCGCCGGCCGCCTCGAGCGCGAGCAGGACCGCCCCTGCGACCGGCGGAAGACCCGGCGGTTCGAGGCGCACGTCGGAGATCCGCGCCTCCAGCGCCGCCGCGACCCGCCCGAAGTAGAGGGCCGAGCGCTCCAGAACGCCTCCGGTTCCGGCGACCCGCCCGACCGGATCGGCGTCGATCCCGAGTCGGGCGAGCACCGCGGCGGCCATCCCGGCGAGTTCACGGGCCCCGGATTCGACGAGCGCCACCGCGACCGGATCGCCCGCCGCGGCCGCTTCCAGCACCAACGGCGCGAGCGCCGCGATCGTCGCGTGATCGAGCGGCGCCGGTGAACCGGGAGCGAGACGGGCGAGCAACTCGCGCGGTGTCGCAACGCCCAGCCGCGCCTTCACGGCCTCGGTGAACCCCCGCTCCGGCTCCCGTCCATCCGCCGCCCGCACCACGGCCCGCATCGCCTGCACGCCCAGCCAGTGCCCGCTGCCGCCGTCGTCGAGCACCGGCCCCCAGCCACCGGCTTTCCACGATCGGCCGTCGCCGGCGCGACCGAAACACGCGGAACCCGTCCCGGCCACGACGACCGCGCCCGGGGCGCCGACCAGCCCGCCCGCCAGGGCGATGCGCAAGTCGTGATCGACCAGGCAGCGCTCCGGCGCGACGGCGAGACGAGCGGCGAGTCGATCGGCAAGAGCACGTTGGTCCCGCGGCGCCCCGGCCCCGGCGACGCCGGCGAAAACCGCCGCGAGATCGTGCGGTTCCCCACCCGGGAGACCACCCGCGCGCCACGCCTCGGTGGCGGCCCGCACGAGCACCTCGCCCGCGCGCGCGACCCCGAGCTGGTGGGTGTTCGAACCCTCCGCCTCACCCCGCGCGAGCACCGCGCCGTCGAGCCGCGCGAACCACGCCCGGGTGCGCGTGCCGCCACCGTCGATCCCGAGGACGAGCCGCATGCCGCCGACTCACCCGCAAACCAACCGCTCGAGGCAAGGCACAAACCCGCGGACCGCGCTCAACGCCGCCGCCGCAACTCGATGTCGACGTGCCGCACGATCACCCGGCCCCGCGCCCCCTCGGCGAACGCCCGCACCCGCACGCGGTAGCCGTCGTGCAACGCCGCGAGGATCGTGCGCACGACCCGCACCCGCCCGAAGCCGAGACCGAAGGGAAGCGCGGGCAGCGACTCCGAGGTCGCGAAATCGAGCACCTTGCGCGTCGCGCCCCGACGAAGCCGCTCGGATTGCTCGAGCAGGAGCCGGTCGAGCCCGTCGGCGACGCGTTGATCGACCCGCGCCCGGGCGAGCCCGAGCACGCCGGCCACGCCGATGAGCAACGAGAGCGGCACCATCGTGGTGACCGCACCGAGGGCGACCGCGGCTGGATCGATCAGGGCCATCCCGGATGTCTTCGGACGCGGAGGCCGCGGGCTTGACCACGACGCGCGTTCACGCGGCTTCGCGCAGGGCGCGCCCGGCCGTATCCAGGTTTTCCCTTCGATCGGCTTCCTGGTGTTGACGATCGAGGTGGCGCAGGCAGATCCGCGCAAAGGCCGTCTCCGCCGGGAGCACGTGGTCGAAGTGCCCCCAGTTCGTGCTCGCCTCGAGAAGCACGGGGCCGGCCGCGGTGAGCGCGAGCTCCCAGCCGACGAACGGCACGCGCGGATGGTGGGCGTGCGTCGCCAGGGCGAGCTCCCGCAGCGCCGGCCAGTGCGGGACGACCCGCCCCGCGATGACCGCGCCGTTGCCGGGGTGGGATTCGAACTCGCCGTCGGTGACGAACGCCCCCCGCGCCGCGGTCAACACGCCCGATCCGGGATCGATCCCGGCCACGAGCGCGACCCCGGCGTCCGGCCGATCCGCGGGCGCGCAACCCGGGATGGCCAGCGAAGCGAAGAGCACCTCGGGTGCGCCGTCCGGCGCGGCCCCGGTCGCGATCCGCACCGTGCACAACCCTCCCTCCGAGAAGCGCGCGAGCTCCGGATGGTTGCGGAGGCATTCCTGCACGAGGTGCGACCGTTCGCCGCAACGGGCGCCAAGCCGGGCGGCGAGCGCCTCCGGGCCGACCCGCTCGCCACGGAAACTCCACGCACGGGCCCCGGCCTGCCACCGGAGCGTTTCTCCGTCTTCCCCTTCGCGCCAGGTGCAAGGCCGGACGAAGAGATCGCGGTGGGGAAAAGCGGTCGCGCCCGAATCCCCGAGGAACGCAACGCGCCCGTCCTCGACGAGAGCGAAGGTCCGCGGCGCCGGCGTGCCACGCACCCCGCACTCGGCGAGGAAGGCGCGGGGGTCGTCGATCCGGGCCGAGTCGGAGCCGCGGTCGGCGGCCGAGACGAGCGCGAGCAGTTCGCGTTCGCTCAGGTAGCGCGACTTGTCCGCGAGCGCCGCCGTGGTGAAGACGCGGCGGTGGTAGTATTCGGTCGGAAAGATCCCGTGTCGTAGTGCCGCCTCGAGTACATCGCGCAGTTGCTCTCGACCGGAGGCACCGTGCCGGTCACGTACCTGACGCGCACAGCGCCACACGACCAACAACGCGGCGACCACGGCGAGTGCGGGCCAGACGACAGCCTTCGCCTTCAGCCACAGCCGACCTGGTCCGCGCGGGGTTCGCACACGTAACAACGTTGCGGCCATCCGATGCAGTCGGTGCTCCGTCTCGGTGCCCGCCATCGAGGGAGACCA
>DAIPIQ010000058.1:0-14211 GCA_036770745.1 Opitutaceae bacterium
CAACCTGTTCGGAGCCGCCTGACGGATTCACCCCAAGGACCACGAGGGGACGGCGGCTCCTCTTCGAGTCGCTCCGCGACGACCGTACTCAACCGGAGCCTTTCCGTCGCCGCTCCAGCCACGCCCCCAGACCGCCGACGACCGCGATCAACGCGAGGGTCGCCCCGAGGATCTTCCAGACGAGCAGATCGTCGGTCGGCGTGTCGGTGGATTCGGCCGCGAAGAGCGTGTAGGACCGCCAGATCAGGTAGACCACCGTCGCGAGGAAAAGCAACGTGGCCAGGGGATACTGCCGCGCCGGACGATGGAAAACCGCGAGCAAGACCACTAGGACAAGGGACACGATCGACCAGAACATGCTTCGAACCGAGGGTAGAATTTCCGGGCGGGCCGGATGACGTCCGCCGTCATCCCCCACTCCGTCGCTTCGAAGCATGGGACCCGACGTCCCGGATGGCGAGCGTGGAGTCGATCCCGCCGCGCGGCCGCGCTCAGAACCGCAGCCCGATGCCCACGCTCACGGAGAACCCGTCCAGATCCAGCTCGTCGAAGCTCCGGTAGGCCGCCTCGTATTTGATCACGACGCGGTCGCCCACGTATTGCCGCACGCCCGCGTGGACGTCCCACGCGAAGTCGTCCTCGTCGCCCACCCCGTCCGCGTCCACCCGCACCCAGGCGACGCCCGCCCCCACGTAGGGGACGAAGGCCGAGCCGCGTTTCCCGAAATGCCAATCCGCCCCGGCGCGCAGGGCGAGGGTGTCGAGGTCGTCGCCGTCGAGATCGGCGCTCATGTGGTTGACGCCTCCGAAGACGAGGAGGGCGTCCGTCACCCACCGCCCGAAGACGGCGTCGACCTGGGTCGTGTTCACATCCGCCGCGCCCGCATCGAGGCTCGTCCAGGAACCCGAAAACGTGAGCTCGGAACGAAAATCGACCACCGGCGCCGGGGTCAGCCGCACCGCGGTGGGGATCGCGGTCGAGGGCGTGCGCATCGCCTCGGCGACGACCTGGCCCCACTGTTGTGCGTGGACCGCCTCGGAGATCAGCCCCTCGGCCTTGAGCCGGTCGAGCTCGCGGAGGCGGTCGGCGACGGTCTGGGCCCGGCCGTTCGCGCCGAGCAGGAGCAGGGAGAACAGGACGAGGACGAGGGACTTTTTCATGCGACGCGCGGGAGGACCGGGGTGGGTCGAAATGCGCCCGGGTGGAAGCCGGAGTAAAGGCGAATCAACCGCGGGCGTCGAGGACGGCCTCCTCCAACGCCGTCAGCGCCGCCTCGGTGACGGCGGCCTGCATCCCGACCCGGTCGACTCCGGCCCGCTCGATCCGCCCCTCGCGGACGATCGCGACACCGGCCGCGCCGCGTCGGGCGACCGCGAAGAAAGCCAGCGGCGCCGCGATCCCGCGCCCGGGTTCGGCGTAACCCGTCGTCGCGACGGCGAAATCGCTCCCGAACAGCCGGCTCGCACCCACCGCCATCTGCGCGGCGACGGCGGCGCTCACCGCGTCGCAACGCTCCGCCTCGGCCCGATCGACGCCGAGGTGCCGCACCTTCGCCTCGAGCGCATAGGCCGTGATCCCGCCGAGGAAATACTCCGAGGCCCCGGAAATCGCTCCGAGGGCCGCCTGGATGCGACCGCAGGTGAGGCTCTCGGCGACGGCGACGGTCAGGGGCGGGGTCCGGGCAAGGAGCCGACCGACCCGGCGCGCGCACTCGTGAGCCGTCGCGGACATCCGATCGACTCAGCGCGCGGTCGCGGCCCGGGCCTCGGCGAGTTTCTCCAGCTCCTCCAGGCCCTTCTCGAAATCCGCCCCGACCAACCGATCGAGGAAAAGACCGAACCAGCGGTTGACGGGGTTCATCCCGAGCCGCCCGGCGTCGACCCACGCGACGCGCACGCCCGTCGGGGTCGGCGTCAGGGTGAGCTCGCCCTTCGCGTGCATCCCCCGATCCGGGAAATGCAGATCGTAGGCGAGCCGGGTCGGGGCCTCGACCGCGGTGATCTTCAACTCGCCCCGGCCCACCTTCGGTCCGTCCCACCGCTGCCACGCGCCGACTCCCGTCGAGACCTCCGAGAACGTCGCGGTCATCTCCGGATCCATGTCGTCCCAAGGCGTCCACGAGGCCCACTGCCGGAGGTCGGCGATCGGGGCGAACACCACCTCGGCGGGCGCCTCGATCTCGATCGAACGCTCGACCCGGTACTCGCCGTCGAGCAGGTAGGAGACCCCGACGAGCACGGCCGAAAGGACACACAGGAAAACGACCAGGCGGATCAGTGTTTGCATCTTTGGTGGGGAGGTTGGGAACACGGACACGCGCCGCACGCCCGCTTCGGGAAACGTGTTACCGATCGCGCCGGGCGAGACCAAGCCTTCGTTTATCCCGCGAAAAGGAAAACCCTCGCGACCGGCGCGCGCGGCGGCGGAAGATCCGCGGCATGGACGCCCGGCTCTGGCGCAAGCTCGTGACGATCGCCGAGCGCGAGACCTCCGCCACCCTGGACGGCCTGCCGGAGGCGTTGCGCGAGCGCGCCCGCGCCGTCCCGCTCGTCTTCGAACCGTGGGCCGGCGACGAGCTGGTCGCGAGCGGCCTCGACCCCGACATCCTCGGCCTCTTCGTCGGCGATTCCCACGACCGCGCCGAGGGGAGCGATCCGCTCCCGCCGCAGATCTTCCTCTTCCTCCTCAGCATCTGGGAATACTGCGAAGCCGACGAGGCGCGCTTCGCCGAGGAGGTCCGCGTCACCCACCTCCACGAGCTCGGCCACTACCTCGGGCTCGACGAAGAGGACCTCGAACTCCGGGGCCTGGACTGACGCCTCCTCGAGAGTCGGGCTTGCCGGGCGTGAAACCCCGTGTCGATTGTGGGGGACTCCATGAGCCGCACGCGCACGAAACGGTCGAAACGCCGGCCCACGCCGGCCTCCGGCCCGAAACCCACGCCCATGCTTCCCCTCGACGGCGTCCGTTACTGGCGTCGTGGCCGCTCCGGCATCCACGCCACCGGCCTCTTCGCCGCCCGCGCGATCCCGCGCGGCGCGCGCGTGATCGAATACGTCGGCCACCTCCTCACCAAGGCCGAGGGCTGGAGGCGCGCCACCGCCTGGCTGGAGAAGGTCAACGGCTCCGATCGCGGCGGCGTCTACGTGTTCGAGCTCAACGCCCGCCACGACATCGACGGCAACGTGCCGTGGAACACCGCCCGGCTCATCAACCACTCCTGCGAGCCCAACTGCGAACCCCGCGTCACCCGCGGCCGCATCTGGATCGTCGCCCGCCGCGCGATCGAGCCCGGCGAAGAGCTCACCTACGACTACGGCTACGACTTCGAGAACTGGGAGGAACACCCGTGCCGCTGCGGCGCCGCCCGTTGCATCGGCCACATCGTCGCCGCCGAACACCGGCCCAGGCTCCGCCGCATCCTCGCCCGTCGCCGGGCCCGCGCCGCCGCCGCCCGATGAGGGGCCCCTCCCGCAGCCTCGCCCTCGCGCTCGTCGCGCTCTGCCTCGCCGCCCTCGCCGCGGCCGGCCGCACCCACGCCGTCCGCGCCGGCGAATCCCTCACCTCGGTCGCCAAACGCTACGACGTGTCGATCGCCGCCCTCGCCGCCGCCAACGACCTTCGCGACACCGACCACCTGCGGCGCGGCCAGGTCCTCCTCATCCCCTCCCGCACCCCGGTCGCATCCTCCACCCCGGCCCCCGAACCGGCAAAACCCGCCCCCGCCCGCACCCACGTCGTCCGCTCCGGCGAGACGCTTTCCGCGATCGCCGGCCGCCACGGCGTGACGGTCCGCGACCTCGCCCGCGCCAACCGCCTCCGCGACGCCGACCGCCTGCTCCGCGGCCAGCGCCTCGTCATCCCCGAGGGCGCCCCCGCCTTCATCGAACACGTCGTCGCCAGGGGAGAGACGCTCGGCTCGATCGCCGCCCGCTACAAGGTCGCGCCCGCCGACATCCGCACCGGAAACTCCCTGAAGAACCCCGACCTCATCAAGCCCGGCCAGGTGCTTCGTATCGCAGGCTCGGATACGGCCGCGGCCGAGGCCGCGCCGCCGCCGCCGCCCCCGCCGGCCGCCGAACCGCCCGGCCGCCGGCTCCCCGCCGCGATCCAGGCCGCGCTCGACTCCGCGCGCGTCAGGCCCGGGCGCTGGAAGCACCTCGTCATCCACCACAGCGCGACCAACGAGGGCTCCGGCGCGGGGATGGATCGCTACCACCGCGAGGAGCGCAGGATGGAGAACGGCCTCGCCTACCACTTCGTCGTCGGCAACGGCAACGGCATGACCGACGGCTCCATCTTCGTCGGCCGGCGCTGGAACGAACAGCTCGCGGGCGGCCACGTCGTGAGCCCGGAGTTGAACGAGAAGTCCATCGGCATCTGCCTCGTCGGCGACTTCGAGAAGCGCCCGCCGACCCGCCGCCAGATGGCGAGCCTCGAGGCCCTCTGCCGCGCCCTCCTGCGCCGCGCCGCGCTCGACCACTCCGCGGTCACGACGCACCGCCACATCCACCCCGGCCACACCCTCTGCCCCGGCCGCCACTTCCCCGCCGAACACCTCCGCCAGGCCCTCCGGGCGCCCTGACCTACTCGGGTTCGTCGACCAACTCGGTCGGGCCGATCTCCACCCCGTAGGCGTAGATGGTCGCGTTGAAGAACCTGCCCAGTTCCGTGAAGATCCGCGTGCGCAGCTCCTCCGCGGAGCCGACCCGTCGTTCGTCGGAAAGATCGAGCAGGGCGGAGCCCTCGGCGCGCGGGGCCATCGCCCGGTGGAGCGCCCGGATCATGCCGCCGGGCATGCGGGATTCCTCCGGCGTATCCACAAAGAAGATCGGACGCGCGACGTGCGGTGCGGCCGCCAGGGCCGACGAGTCGGCGAGATCGGAACGCGATTCGGCGAAGAAGCGCCGCCGCACGTCGGAAAGGAACATCCCCCCCGGCCTCGAGAGGCGGCTCCACGCCTCGAGCTCGCCGGGCGCGTTGAGCGCGACCGCGCATTTCACGCGCTCCGGATCGAGCTGCGCCGCACGCATCGCGAGGAATCCTCCGAAGCCGTAGCCGAGGGTCGCGACGCGCCCGGCATCCACGCCGCGGTTTTCCCCGCACCAATCGAGCGCCGCGCGCACGTCCTCCCACACCGTGTGTTCCCAACGGTCCCGGATCGCCTCCAGATGATTCCGCCCCAGCCCGCCGGAGCCGCGGTAGTTGACTTGGAGCACCGCGAAGCCCAGCGCGGCGAGCGCCTGCACGCCAGGGTTGTAGTCGGGTCGGTCAACGAGCCACGGACCATCGTGAAAATAGACGAGGACCGCCGGCGACCGGAGCCGGGGATTCGCCGGCAGCGTCAGCATGCCCGAGACCAGACCGGCGTCGCCCTTCGCCTCGCAGGAGAACGTCTCGGTCCTGCTTCTTTGCTTCGAGCTCAGCCAAGGGGCGCGATCCCGCACGGGGATGAGCCGCCCGCCTTCCCGATCGAAGAGATAGAAGCCGCCGGGATCGTCCGCCCCCCTCGCCTCGACCAGAAACCAGCGACGCTGATCGTCCCAATCGACCAGCGTCGCCCGGCGCCCGGGGAGGAGCGGCCTGAACCGGCGCTCGATCTCGCCCAACCGGCGATCGAGCCAGAAGGTGTCGCTGACGGCCCCTTCAAAACGGACGCCTGCGAGGCGCCGGTTGTAGGGATCGAAGACGAGAACGTCCTCCCGCAGAAGATCGGTCGGCCGCACGAGGTCGAGCCGGTCGAAGCCGACCACGACCTCGCCCATCGCGCCGGTCTCCAGATCGAGGACGCGCAACCCGTACGTGTCCCGGCCCACGTTGGAGGCGAAGTGGATCGACTCGCCATCGTAGTCGAAACCGAGGGGGACGGAGCGCTCTCCGAGGAGGTTCTCCGGGGTCGCGGTCAGTCCCCACCGTTCGGCATCCTTGACCACGCTCTCGAGCGGCGTCCACGCGCCGCCGGCGGCGCCGCGGTAGAGGAAGCGGCGCCTCGTGCCCGAGGCCTGCAAGGCCAGCCGCGGGCGCCCCTGCCGGTCGGTCAGCACGCGCAGCCAGTCCGCACCCTTGGCGAGAACCCGCTCCCGCCGCGCGACGACGTCCCATTCGATCAGCACCGCGGGCGGGGCCTCGGCCGTGAGCGCCAACCGCGCATGCGTCGCGTGCGTGGGCACGGAATTGTCGAGGCTCTGCGGCAGATCGGTCATCCATTGCACCGTGACGGACTCGCTCCGGCCCACGTGGTCGTCGAGCGGATCACGATCGGTGCGGAGCTCGACGTAGAGCTTGTCGTGGGTGTGGGGCGACCGCTGATGGAGTCGGGGGCTCAGGGCCAGGGGATGGTCGCGGAGGAGGGGCTGCGCGAAAAACTCCCCCGCCAACGGCGCCCGCACCCTCCTCGCGAGCGTCGACTCCGCGCCTGGATCGAGAAGCTCGCCGAGGTTGAAGCCGTCCATCGCCATGTCGGGAGTGATGATCCGGTTCTCCAAGGCGGGGCTCGTGCGGAAGCCGGCGTAGTGATGCCGGATCGCGACCTCGTCGAGGAGGACGTCCACCTTGTCCCTGCTGTTGTGGATCGCGGCGAGCATGCGGGTGCTGGTCGTCACCACCAGCCGGTCCGCCGAGACCCAGCGCAGCGCGAGCACCCGCAACGGCGCCTTGCGGTCCTTCGAGACAACGAACCGGCGTTGGTTGAAGACCTGGGTGCCGAGGATGACGATCGCGACCTCGGACTTCGTGTTGTCGTCGTAGGCGAGGAACGCCCCGTCAGGGGACAGTGCGGCGACGTGGGTCGCGTAGGGTTGAAAGAACGGAGCCACCTGCCGCCCGACCGCATCGGATTCCCCGACACGTTCCTCGCCCCACGCGGGGCCGACGAGCAGCCCACTCAATACGACCAGCCACCAGCGAGGCCCCGGCATGTGGGGGTTGCTGCCCGCGGCGCCGGGGTACGTCAAGCGCCCCGCGCCAGCTGCGGCGTTGCCGTCGCCCGTCGGTGGAGCTTGTCTCGCCCGCGACGCGCCTCCGACCCCATGCCGACGCCAGAACGCTCGAACCACGCCGCCCCGCCCGACCGCGCGATCCTCGTCGTCGAGGACGAGCCGGCGATCGCCGACGCGATCACCTACGCCCTCCGCACCGAGGGCTTCGAGCCCGCGTGGCACTCCACGATCGGGGCCGCCCGCGCCGCCCTCCGCTCCCGCGCCTTCGCCCTCGCGATCCTCGACATCGGCCTGCCCGACGGCAGCGGCTTCGAGCTCTGTCGCGAACTCCAGAACGAGGCGCGCACCCCCGTGATCTTCCTCACCTCGCGCAGCGGCGAGCTCGACCGCGTGGTCGGCCTGGAGATCGGGGCCGACGACTACATCGTGAAACCCTTCAGCCCGCGCGAACTCACCGCCCGCGTCCGCGCGGTGCTGCGGCGCACCCAGGCGGCCCCGCGCGACGCCGCGACCGGGGCCCCGCGCACGATCGGCGCGTTCACGGTCGACGAGGCGCGCCTCGTCGCGAGCTACCACGGCGCGGCACTCGACCTCACCCGGCGCGAGTACCGCCTCCTCCTCGCGCTGCTCGGGCAACCCGGGCGCGTCTTCTCCCGCGAACAACTGCTCGCCCACGCCTGGGACGAGCCCGAGGCCAGCCTCGACCGCACCGTCGACGCCCACATCAAGACGCTGCGGGCCAAGCTCCGCGCGGTCCGCGCCTCCGAGGATCCGATCCGCACACACCGCGGCTTCGGTTACGCGATCGATTCCCCGGCGCGTTCTTCATGACGATCCGCGCCCGGCTCTTCCTCCTCTACGTCGCCGTGATCGGGTTGTCGGGGGCCGGCTCGCTCTGGTGGATCACCTCCGCGATCCGCCTCCGCTACCTCGAGTCGATGGAGGAGTCGCTCGTCGACACCGCGATGATCCTCGCCTCGCTTCTCGAGACGAGGATCGACGAGCGCGGGATCGAGCCCGACGCCCTCCGCACGGCCTTCGCCAGCGCCTACCGACGCGCCTTCGACGCGCGCATCTACTCGATCCGCAAGAGCCGCGTCGACCTGCGGGTCTACGTGACCGACGCGTCCGGCCGCGTGATCTACGACTCCGACGGCGGCCGTGACGAGGGCGCGGACTACGCGCGCTGGAACGACGTGCGCCGCACCCTCGACGGCCGCTACGGCGCGCGCGCGACCCGTCTCGACCCCGACGACGAGGCGACGCTCGTGATCCACGTGGCGGCCCCGATCCGCGATCCCGCCGGCGCGATCGCCGGGGTGCTCGCCGTGGGCAAGCCCACGACCTACGTGAACCAGCTCGTCGCCGCCACGACCCGCCGCGTCCTGCTCTACGGCGCGGCCGCGGTCGCCGCACTCCTCGCCGTCGGCTGGTTCGCCTCCATCCGCCTCACCCGCCCGCTGGAGCAGCTCACCGCCCACGCCCGCGCCCTTCGCGACAACCGCCCGTCGCGCCCGCCCGCACCCGCCGGTCCCGAGGTCGACGCCCTCGCCCGCGCCCTCGAGGAGCTGCGCGATGCGCTCGACGGGAAGAGCTACGTCGAGGACTACGTGCAGGCGCTGACGCACCAGATCAAGGCCCCGCTCTCGGCCGTGCGCGGGGCGGCGGAACTGCTCGGCGAGGAGATGACCGCCGGCGACCGCGCGCGTTTCCTCGGCCACATCCGCGTGGAGGCGGCGCGGATCCAGCTCATCGTCGATCGCCTGCTCCGCCTCGCCGCGCTGGAGAAGCGCAAGGGCCTCGACGACGTCGAGCCCGTCGACCTTCCGGCCCTCGTGGCGGACCTCTGCGCGGAGCTGCAACCGGCGTGCGCCGCGCGCGGCCTGACCCTCGCGGTCGCCGCCCACGACGCGCCCGCGACGATCGGCGAGCGCTTCCTGCTCCGCGAGGCCCTGCTCAACCTCGTCCACAACGCGATCGATTTCGCCCCGACCGGTTCGACGATCGCGATCGACGTCGGCCGCACGGCCGACGGGCGGGTGCGCGTGGGCGTGCGCGATCGCGGCCCGGGCATCCCCGACTACGCGCGCGAGCGGGTCTTCGAACGCTTCTACTCGCTCCCGCGGCCCGACACCGGGGCCAAGGGCACGGGCCTCGGCCTCAGCTTCGTGCGGGAAATCGCCCTGCTCCACGGCGGCTCGGCGACCCTCGCCAACCACCCCGAAGGCGGGGCGCTCGCGGTGCTGGAACTGCCGGCCGGCGCGCGATCCTCCGCGAAGGGTTGAGCCTTCCCTCCCCACGATCGGGGAAACCCGGCGGCAATCGATCCCGCCGGTTCTGAGCGATCGCATCCACCCCTCGTGAACGAGACGCGAAATTCCCCGCGTCGCGGACATCGCGCGAAGAAACGCGTCGTCCCCAGCGTTCTTCTCAGGAGCCTACGGAAGCCTCCGTATCCGGCGACCACCTCCACCTTTTCCGCCACATGAAGAAGCTGCACGTCACGGTCCTGATCGGGGAGATCCTCTCGTACTCGCTGATCATCACGTTCATTTTCGCCGACACGCTTTTCGACCTCACGGAGATCCTCGGGCTGGATCAGCGCTGGTTCACGCCGCGCGCCGCCCTCGTCGCGGCCTGCATGATCGGGCTGGTCGGCGTGATCAACGTCTGGATCACCTGGAACCACCTCCAGCGCGCCCGCGAGATCCGCGAGTGGCTCGTGGTCTGCGCCTGGTCCAACCGCGTGAAGCACGGCGGCCGGTGGATCCCGATGAGCGAGTTCCTCGACAAGGAGCTCGGCTACGAGGTGAGCCACGGTCTCTCCGATCCGTCGTTGCTGGCGAACTTCAAGGACCGTCCGCCGACCGGCTGAGATTTCACCGCGACTTCGCGCCCGCTTCATCCCCGGCGCACGCGGTGCGGCGAGACTCGCGGGGATGCATCCCGCCCTCCGCCGCCTCCTCTCCGTCCTCGCCCTCGCGCTCGTCGCCCTGCCCGCGGCCCGCGCCTCCAGCCCCCACTTCCTCGTCACCTCCGCGACGCCGCCCGACGAACGGGTGTTCGGACTTCTGGATACGCAGGTGGAAGTGACGATCGCCGGGCCGATCGCCGAGGTCGCGGTCGTCCAGACCTACGCCAACCACGGCCCGGCGCCGCTCGACGCGGTCTACGTCTTCCCCGGTTCGACCGGGGCCGCCGTGCACGGACTCACGATGGTCGTCGGCGGTCGCGTGGTGCGCGCGCGGATCCGCCCGCGCGAGGAGGCCCGCCGCACCCACGAGGCCGCGAGGGCCGCCGGCCGCACGAGCTCCCTGCTCGAGCAGGAGCGGCCGAACCTCTTCCAGATGGACCTCGCCAACATCCCGCCCGGCGGGACGGTCCACGTGGAGCTGCGCTACACCGAGTGGGTCCCGCAGCGCGAAGGCGTCGCGGAGTTCGTCCTCCCGACCTTCGTCGCCCCGCGTTACCGGCGCGGGGCGGGACCCGACGAGCCGGGCTCCTCCGGAGGCGGCGACGGCGCGACGTTCGGCTTCCGCCTCGCGCTCTTCAGCCCGACCCCGGTCCGCGCCCTCGCCTGCCCGACCCACCCGGTGCGGATCGAAGCGGAATCCGAAGGAGTCGCCCGACTCCGGCTCGACCCCGACGCCGATCCGACCGACCACTCGGACCGCGACCTCGTCGTGCGGTATCAGCTCTCTGGAGACGCTCCGGCCGCCGGCCTGCTGCTCGCGCGGGCCCCCGGGGCCGACGAGGGCTGGTTCCTCGCCACCCTCCAGCCGCCCGCGCGCGTGGAGCCCGCGCGGATCCCTCCGCGCGACTACGTCTTCGTCGTCGACGTCTCGGGTTCGATGCACGGCTTTCCGCTGGAGACGACCAGGGGACTGCTCCGCGGGCTCATCGGCGGGCTCCGCCCGGAGGACACCTTCAACCTCCTGCTCTTCGCCGGCGGTTCGGCCCGTCTCGCCCCCCGCCCGCTTGCGGCGAATCCGGAGAACCTCGCGCGTGCGATCGTGCTCCTCGAGCTCCAGCAGGCCGGCGGCGGCACCGAGCTCCTCCCGGCGCTCGCGGCCGCCCTCGCGACCCCGCAGGCGGAGCGGACCTCCCGCACGTTCGTGGTCGTGACCGACGGGTTGGTCGACATCGAGGCCGAGGCGTTCGACCTCGTCCAACGGCGGCCGGCGGGCACGACGCTCTTCGCCTTCGGCATCGGCGACTCCGTCAACCGTCACCTGATCGAGGGCCTCGCGCGCGCCGGCGGCGGCGAACCGGTCGTGATCCTCGCCGAGGCGGAGGCGCCCGAGGCGGCCGCCGGGTTTCTCCGCCGGATCGAGAGTCCGGTACTCACGGGCGTCCGCGCGCACTTCGAAGGCTTCGCCGCAAGCGACGTCGAACCCACGGCCTTGGCGGATGTCTTCGCCGACCGTCCCGTGACGCTCTTCGGCAGGTGGCGGGGTGCGCCGACCGGGCGCATCGTCCTGAGCGGGCACGGCGGGGCGGGGCCGTTCACGGCCTCGCTCGACGTCGCCCGCGCGGTCGTGCTGGAGGATTCGCGCGCGCTCGAGCTGCTTTGGGCCCGGGCCCGGATCACCGCCCTGGAGGACCGGGAGCTCGGCGGTCGCGACCCCGACCGCGTTTCCGCGATCACCCGGCTCGGCCTCGCCCACGGGCTGCTCACGAAGCACACCTCCTTCGTCGCGGTCGACGAGGGAGGCCCCGACTCCCCGGCCGCCCCGCCGGGCGGCCCCGCCTTCCCGGCCGCCGGCGACGACGTGCCGACGACGCCGGAACCAGGGGCGACCGGCCTCGCCGCGATCGTCGCCGGGCTCCTCGCCGTATCCATGTGGCGGAGACGGTGGGCGTGAGGCTCCGCGACGGTGGACGGGCGGGCGCCGGGGTGCTGACGGTGGTCGTCGTCGCGGGCCTGTGGCCGGTCTGGCGCTGGTACCTCGCGCGCACGACGGACGGTTCCGACGATCCCCTCGGGCTGATCGCGCTCGCGGCCGCGGCGTGGTTCCTTCCCCGCTCGGGTTGGGCCCGACCGGTCCCGCCGCGCCGACTCCTCATCGCGCTCGGAGCGCTCGTGGTCCACCTTGCGATGGCCGGGCTGCCGCCCCTGGTGGGGGCGGTCCCTGCGCTCGGCGCACTGGCCGCGCTCGCGCCCCGCGACGATCGGGGACTTCCGGCGGCGCCGCTCTTCACCCTTCTCGTGCTTTCGCTCCCGCTGCTCGCGACGCTCGACTACGTTCTCGGTTTCCCGATCCGGGTCGTGACCGGCTGGTGCGCCGCCCGACTGCTCGAGGCGGCCGGCCTGGCGGTCGAGGCGCGGGGCACGACGCTGCACTGGGCCGGCGAGATCGTGCTGATCGACGCGCCCTGCGGCGGCATCCGCATGCTCTGGTTCGCGGCGGTGGCGAGCGCCACCCTGGCGTGCCTCCACCGGCTGCCGCCGTGGCGCTTCTTCGCGCTCGCCCAGGCCGCGGCGACGGTCGTCTTCCTCGGCAACCTCGTGCGCACGACCGTGCTCTTCCTCCTCGAGACCGGGCTCTCGCCGAATCCCGCGTGGGCGCACGAGGCCGTCGGGCTGGCGGTCTTCGCAGGCGCGCTCGGGGTCTGCACGCTCCTCGCGGCGCGTCTCGCAGGCGCGGTGGTGGCGATCCCGCGCGCCGACGAGGCCTTCGCGGCTTCCCGTTTCCAAAGCCCGCTCGTGGCGGCCTGCGTTTCGGCCGCGCTCATCGCCGGGACCCTTCCTTTCCTCGATCGTGAGGACCCGCCGCCGACGCCGGCCGGGTCGGTCGCCTGGCCGACCCACTTCGAGGGGGCGCCGCTCGAACCGGCGCCGCTTCACCCGTTGGAGGAGCGACTGGCCCGCGGTTTTCCCGGGCGGATCGCGGCCTTCACCGATGGCGAACGGCGGATCGTCGTGCGGCTCCTCGAGCGGGCGAGCCGCAAGGTCCATCCGGTCGCGGGTTGCCTGCGCGCCCTCGGCTTCGACGTCGCGCTCCGCCCGGCGATCCGACAGCGCGAGTCGGGCCTCTGGTCGGTCGTCGCGGCGCGGCGCGGCGCGGAGACGCTGCGCGCCCGCGAGCGCCTCGAAGGCCCCGACGGGCGGGTGTGGACCGATGTCTCGGCCTGGTACTGGGCGGCCCTCCTCGATCCTGCGGGCGGTCCGTGGTGGTCGGTGACCGTGCTCGAGGGGCCGGGAGGATCGAAGGCGGGTCGGTGAACCCGCCCCACCGCCGGTCCCCCCAGACCGGACGACGAGGCGGGTCGATCCAACCTATGAACAACTACGGACGCGGATCCCGTCGCCCTGACCGCGACGGAGGTATCGTCGGGCTGCCGGCGCACGGGATCCGAATTGGCGCACCTTCCGTCGCGGTCCGTCGACGCGCTCCCCCGCGCCCGCGAAGCCGGAGGCTTCGCAAGGATCGAGGGCGGTGAAGGATCGCTCGGGTTTCATGTGCGGGTGAAGCATCGCACAAGAACGCGCAGGGAACTTGGCGGCGCTTGGCCTTCCCTGAGCACGCGTTGACACGGCACCCTGCTTGTAGCGGCGCTGATGCGGGCGATCAGCCGGAGTGCTTCAAAGCGTCCGTCGTGGACGAAGGAGCCAGGCGGCCACGGCGACGAAGAGCGCGCTGAGCGCGACGAGCCAGTCGCCCCAACGCACGTAGAACGACTCCCGCCCGACCCAGCGGCGGTCGCGGTCGATCTCGAAGACGGTGCTGCCCCGGTGGTAGATGGAGAGGGGGTCGTCGATGAGCCGGCCGCGGATGAGGCCGTATTCGTCGATCCAGCCGCTCCAGCCGCCGTTGCCGGCGCGCAGGACCGGTCGGCGCGTCTCCACCGCGCGCACGACCGAGTGCGCGGCGTGCTGGTGGGCCATCGCGCGCTCGCCGAACCAGCCGTTGTTCGTGGCGACGAAAAGGAGCTGCGCGCCCGCGCGCACCGCGTCGCGCGCGAGGGCGGGAAAGACGTCCTCGTAGCAGACAAGCGCGCCCACCTCGAGCGGCCGGCCGTCGGCCCGCACGAGCAGGGGCGCGGCGTCGCGCCCGGGCGCGAAGTCGTCGCCCACCGGCACGATCTTGTCGAGGAAGGGCAGCCACCCGCGCAGCGGCACGTATTCGCCGAAGGGCACGAGGTGGCGCTTGGCGTAGAAGCGCTCGCGCAGGCCGAGCGCGGGATCGACGACGAAGACGCCGTTGCTCCAGCGCATCGCGGCGCCCCCGCGCTCCGGGTCGGGCTCCCGGGCGAGCGCGCCGAGGACGAG
>DAIPIQ010000058.1:14221-20698 GCA_036770745.1 Opitutaceae bacterium
TGTTGGTCGAATCGGCCAAATCGGCTGAACAGGCGAGGACGAGCGGCCGGCCCAGCCGGGTGACGAGCTCCTCGGTCCAGGCGCGCATCCCCTCGTCGCCGACGAGGGCGAGCGGAGTCACGGCCTCGGGCCAGAAGATGACGTCGGGTCCGAGGTGCTCGAGCCGCAGCGTCCCGGTCTCCAGCACCTCGAGGATCCCGCGGGCCGAGGCGGGATCCCATTTCACCGACTGGGGGATGTAGGGTTGGAGGACGCCGGCGCGCAGCAGCGGTTCGCGTTCCTGCCGGGCCGCGTCGCCGTAGATCCCGAACGACGAGACGAAGAGCACGATCAATCCGAGGAAGAACTCCGGGCAGAAGCGCGAACGCTTCAGGCGCACGTGGCGGTGAAGCCGCTCGAAGTAGGCGGCGAGACCGAGGTTGAAGAGGACGAGCGCGAACGAGACGGCCCAGGCGCCGCCGTAGGCCGCGGCCTGCAGCATCACCGGCCGCTGCCACTGGCTGGCGGCGAGCGGCAACCAGGGGAAGCCGGTGAACAACCAGCCGCGCACCCACTCGAGGAGGACCCACGCTCCGGCGAGGCCGAGCAGGACCGGCACGCGCACCCACGCGTCGCCCGCGGCGATGCGCGGCAGGGCGAAACGCGCGGCCGCCGCCCAGGCGATCGGGAAGAGCGCGAGCACCGCCGGGAGCGCGAGCCAGCCGAAGAGGGCGACCGGCCCCGCCTGATCCGTCAGCGCGCGCAACCACTCCAGGAGCACGAGCCACGAGACGAGGAAGGCCGAGCCGGTGGTGAGGAGGAACCCGCGCCACGAGGGCGCGCGCGCGGCCCAGAGCGCGAGGGCGCAGGCGAAGACGTAGGCGCCCTCGGGCAGGTCGAAGGGCGGGAACGCCCCGGTGTGCAGGACGACGATCGAAGCCCAGACGATCGCCGCCCACACGCGGGCGCGCCAGACCGGCCCCGCATCCGGGCCCGGGGCGGACGCCTCAGCGTCCGCAGCAGTGCTTGTATTTCCTGCCACTGCCACAGGGGCAGGGGTCGTTGCGACCGACCTTGGGGAGTTCGCGGGTCATCGTCACGACGGGGAGCTTGATCTCGCGACGGGTGGCGGCCGGGGCCTCGACGCCGGCCGGGGCCGGGGCGGAAGCACGGGCCGGCGCGGCGGGGGCCCCGGCGACGCCCGGCCCCTCGAGGCGGGCGCTGCGCGCGAGCATGAGCTTGATGTTCTCCAGGGCGATGAGGTTGGTCGCGGAGCGGAAGAGGCTCGAGCAGACCTGGAGCCGGATGTTGTCCATCAGCTCCTCGAAGTAGCGGTAGGCCTCGCCCTTGTATTCAACAAGTGGATCCTTCTGGCCGTAGCTGCGCAGGCCGATGCTCTTGCGCAGGTCCTCCATCTCGGTGAGGTGCTCCTGCCAGTGGTTGTCGATCGCATTGATCACGACGTAGCGCTCGAGGTGGACGAGCGCGTCGCGGTTCTCGGCGGACTCCTTGAGGGCGTAGGCCTTCTGGATGCGCTCCATCACGAGGGCGCGGGCGGCCTCGAGGGAGGAGCCCTGGAGATCGGCGACCTGGAGGCCGACGGGGAAATGGGAGTTGAGCCAGCCGACGAAGCCCTCGGCCGCGGGGCCGGCCGGGCCGCCCTTCTCCCCGAAGCCGGCGTCCTCCAGCCGGGAGGCGATCTCGTCGGTCACCATCTCGAAGATCACCTCGCGCGGGGCGTCGCTGCGGAGGGCGTCGTTGCGGATCGTGTAGACGATCTCGCGCTGCTTGTTCAGCACGTCGTCGTACTGGAGCAGGCGCTTGCGCTGGGAGAAGTTCTGCTGCTCGACCTTCTTCTGGGCGGACTCGATGGAGCGGTTGAGGAGGGGATGGGCGAGCTCCTCGTCCTCCAGCATCGAGCGCTCCATCACGCGGGCGAGCGGGCCGGCGGAGGCGAAGAGGCGCATGAGGTCGTCCTCGAGGGAGATGTAGAACTTCGAGAGGCCGGGGTCGCCCTGGCGGGAGCAGCGGCCGCGCAACTGCCGGTCGATGCGGCGGGACTCGTGCCGCTCGGTGCCGATCACGTAGAGGCCGCCGAGCTCGGGGACGCCCTCGCCGAGTTTGATGTCGGTGCCGCGGCCGGCCATGTTGGTGGCGATCGTGACGGCCCCGCGCTGGCCGGCGCGGGTGACGATGTCGGCCTCCTGCTGGTGGTACTTCGCGTTGAGGACGGCGTGGGGGATGTTCACCCGGCGGAGCATGCGGCTGAGGATCTCGGAGGACTCGACCGAGACCGTGCCGACGAGGACGGGCTGGCCGCGCTTGTGGGCCTCCTCGATCTCCTTGACGACGGCGTTGTACTTCGAGCGGCGGGTCTTGTAGATCACGTCGTTCTGGTCGACGCGGATGCAGGGCTTGTTGGTGGGGATGACGACGACGCCGAGCTTGTAGATCTCGTGGAACTCGGTGGCCTCGGTCTCGGCGGTGCCGGTCATGCCCGCGAGCTTCTCGTACATCCGGAAGTAGTTCTGGATCGTGATGGTCGCGTAGGTGCGGGTCTCGCGCTCGATCTGGACGCCCTCCTTGGCCTCGACGGCGGCGTGGAGGCCGTCGCTCCAGCGGCGGCCGGGCATGATGCGGCCGGTGTTCTCGTCGACGATCGCGACCTTGCCCTCGGGGGTGACCACGTACTGCACGTCGCGCTCGTAGAGCGAGTAGGCCCGCAGGAGCTGGCTGATCGAGTGGATGTTCTCGCCGACCGCCTCGAAGCGCTCCTGGGCGGTGCGGCGGCGTTGTTCCTTCTCCTCGGGGGTGAGGCCGGTCTCGCGCTCGAGGTCGCTGAAGAGGGTGGGCAGATCCGGCAGCATGAAGGCGTCGGGATCGGCGGGGTTGAGGAGGTGGCGGCCCTTCTCGGTGAGGTCGGCCTGGTGCTGGCGTTCGTCGATGACGAAGTAGAGGTCCTCCTTGATCCGGAAGGCGGTCTCCTTGTTGAAGTCGCTCGCCAGCTCGAGGTCGATCTTGTCGATGAGCTTGCGCCACTCGGGCGTCTCCATGAGGCGGAGGAGCTGCTTGTTCTTGGGGGCGCCCTGCTTGACCTGGTAGAGCTTGTGCGAGGCCTCGGTGCGCTCCTCGGTGCTCGCGTCGGGTTTTTCGAGCAGCTCCTTGGCCTCGCCGACGAGCCGGTTGCAGAGGCGGCCCTGTTCGGAGACGAGGCGCTCGACGACGGGCTTGAGCCGGGGGAACGGCGTCTCGCGCTGGATCGCCATCGGGCCGCTGATGATCAGCGGGGTGCGGGCCTCGTCGACGAGGATCGAGTCGATCTCGTCGACGATGCAGTAGAAGTGGTCGCGCTGGACCTGGTCCTCGCGGCGGACGGCCATGCCGTTGTCGCGGAGGTAGTCGAAGCCGAACTCCGAGGCGGTGCCGTAGGTGATGTCGCAGCCGTAGGCGGCGCGCCGCTCGGCCGGGGTCATCGAGTTCTGGATACAGCCGACGGTGAGGCCGAGGTAGTTGAAGAGCACGCCCATCCACTGGGAGTCGCGGCGGGCGAGGTAGTCGTTGACGGTGACGAGCTGGGTGTTGCGGCCGCGGAGGGCGTTGAGGTAGAGCGGCAGGGTGGCGACGAGGGTCTTGCCCTCGCCGGTCGCCATCTCGGCGATCTTGCCCTGGTGGAGGGCCATGCCGCCGATGAGCTGGACGTCGAAGTGGATCATGTTCCACCGCAATTCGTGTTCGCAGACCACGGAGACCGTGCCGCAGAGGCGGCGGGCGGCGTTCTTCACGACGGCGAACGCCTCGGGCAGGAGGTCGTCGAGCGACTCCCCGGCGGCGAGGCGGGAACGAAACCCGGCGGTCTTCGCCTTCAGCGCCTCCTCGGCGAGCCCCTGGTACTCCTGCTCCAGCGCATTGATGCGCGCCACGACCGGGCGACACCGGGCGATGAACTTCCGATAGTGACGCCCGGAGATCTTCTTGAGGAGGAAACCGATCATGGGAAAAGGCGGAAACTAGCCCCGCCTTTTCCGGAATGGCAACGGGGAATCAGGCGGCCGCCCCGAGGCGGGGATGGGACCGACAGTGGTGGTAAACTTCCGTCGTGGGCCGGGGTTCATCCCCGGCTTCCGCGGCGTCTCCTGGTCGGAAGCCGGGAATGAATCCCGGCCCACTCCAAGGCATTCCAAGTGGCCGCGGAGACGTCGGTCGGTCTTCAGGGAGGTCCTGAATCCTCCGACGGGGTCTGCGCGGCAGGGAAATGCGGCTCGGCCAAGGCGGGGGCGGCGCGACCCGCGGGGTGCGCGCGCGGCTCAGGCGACCTGGGTGCGGAAATACTCGATCGTCCGCCGCAATCCCTCGGCCAGCGGCACGGTCGGTTCCCAGCCCCCGAGGTGGCGGCGGGCGAGGGTGATGTCGGGCCGCCGCTGCTTCGGATCGTCGGCGGGGAGTTCCCTGTGCACGATCTTCGAGCGCCCGCCGACCTGGCGGAGCACCTCCTGCGCGAGCTCGAGCATGGTGAACTCGCCGGGGTTGCCGAGGTTGAGCGGACCGACCGTCGCGGTCTGGTTCATGAACCGCAGGAAGCCCTCGATGAGGTCGTCGACGAAGCAGAACGAGCGCGTCTGCGAACCGTCGCCGTAGACGGTGATGTCGTCGCCGCGCAGCGCCTGGACGATGAAGTTGGAGACGACGCGACCGTCGTTGGGCAGCATCCGCGGGCCGTAGGTGTTGAAGATGCGGATCACGCGGATGTCGACGCGGTTCTCCCGGTGGTAGTCGAAGAAGAGCGTCTCGGCGCAGCGCTTGCCCTCGTCGTAACAGGAGCGGCGGCCGATGGGGTTCACGTGGCCCCAATAATCCTCCTTCTGCGGATGGACCTCGGGGTCGCCGTAGACCTCGGAGGTCGAGGCCTGGAAGACGCGGGCCCGCACCCGCTTGGCGAGGCCGAGGCAGTTGATCGCGCCCATGACCGAGGTCTTCGTGGTCTTGATCGGGTTGTATTGGTAGTGCGGCGGCGAGGCGGGGCAGGCGAGGTTGTAGATCTGGTCGACCTCGAACTTGAAGGGGTCGACCACGTCGTGCCGCACGAACTCGAAGCGCGGGTGCTGCAGGAGGTGCGCGACGTTCTGCTTCCGCCCGGTGAAGAAGTTGTCGAGGCAGATGACCTCGTGGCCTTCGTTGATGAGCCGGTCGCAGAGGTGGCTGCCGAGGAATCCGGCTCCGCCGGTGATGAGGATGCGCATACGTCGATGGGACATCGGCGAGCAAACCGCCGGCTTGACGCACGTCAACGCCCCTCCCCGCCCGCCTGCGGGCACGCCACTTGACCCGCGGCGAAGCGCCCGGCTAGCCTCCGCCGCCTCGCATGCTGCTGGTCATCGACAACTACGACTCGTTCACCTTCAACCTCGTCCAGTACTTCGGGCAACTCGGGGTCGAGCAACGGGTCGTACGCAACAGCGAGATCACCGCCGAGGCCGCACTCGCCCTCGATCCCGACCGGGTGCTCCTCTCGCCCGGGCCGTGCTCGCCCACCGAGGCCGGCGTCAGCCTGGAGATCCTCGCGGCCTTCGCCGGCCGCAAACCCGTCTTCGGGGTCTGCCTCGGCCACCAGTGCATCGGCCACCACTTCGGCGGCCGGGTGGTGCGGGCCGACCGCCTCATGCACGGCAAGACCTCGCCCATCCTCCACCGCGGCTCGGACGTCTTCCGCGGCCTGCCCAGCCCGTTCAACGCCACCCGCTATCACTCGCTGCTGGTCGAGCGCTCCAGCCTGCCCGACTGCCTCGAGATCACCGCCGAGACGGCCGAGGGCGAGATCATGGGCCTGCGCCACCGCTCGCTCCCGGTCTGGGGCGTGCAGTTCCACCCCGAGTCCATCGCCACCGAACACGGGATGGACATGTTGAGGAACTTCCTCGAATCGTAACGCCGCGCCCATGCGCTGCCCCCGCTGCACGTCCACCGAAGACCGGGTGATCGATTCCCGCATCAGCAAGGACGGCGCCACGATCCGCCGCCGCCGCGAATGCCTCGCCTGCGGCCACCGCTTCTCCACCACCGAGACGATGCTCCGCGAGGGCCTCGTCGTGATCAAGCGCGACGGCCGCCGTGAGGACTTCGACCGCGCGAAGATCCTCAACGGCCTCCGCAAGGCCTGCGAGAAACGCCCCATCGACGCCGAGCAGATCAACATGCTCGTCGAGGACGTGATCGACGCGCTGGAGGTCCGCTTCGACCTCGAGGTGCCGAGCCTCGCGATCGGCGAGGCCATCATGGAGCGGATCCGCCGCGTGGATCCGATCGCCTACGTCCGCTTCGCCAGCGTCTATAAGGATTTCCGCGACATCGCCGAGTTCGCCGCCGAGGTGAACCGCCTGGAGACGCCCCCCTCGTGACCCCGCGCGACCGCCTCGCCCGCCTCCACTGCGTGAACGCCCTGCTCCACGGCCTCACCGGTCACGACCTCTACCTCGCCGACCAGATGCTCCGCGCGATCGAGGC
>DAIPIQ010000225.1:0-4819 GCA_036770745.1 Opitutaceae bacterium
CCGACCGGCTCGTCGGCGTCGCCGCAGACCACGGCGAACTCTTCGAGCTTCTTACGCTGGTCGCCGGAGAGGGAGGTCGGCACCTCGACGTGGACCCGCAGGAGCTGGTCGCCCTGGTAGCCGCCGCGGAGGTTGGGCATGCCCTTGCCGCGCAACCGGAACGTCGTGCCCGACTGCGTGCCGGGCGGGATCTTCAGCGTCGCCTTGCCGGTGAGCGTCGGCACCTGGATCGTGCCGCCGAGCGCGGCGAGGGTGAACTTGATCGGGATCTCGACGAAGAGATCGTCGCCCTGACGGTCGAAGACGTCGTGGTCGGCGACGTGGATGACGATGTAGAGGTCGCCGGCCGGTCCGCCGTGGGTCCCCGCCTCGCCGTTGCCGGCGCTGCGGAGCTTCGAGCCGGTGTCGACGCCAGCCGGCACGCGGACCTTGATCTTGGTGGTCGCGTTGACGCGGCCCTGCCCGGAGCAGACGCCGCAGGGCTTGTCGATCTTCGTGCCCTTGCCTTCGCAGGTCGGGCACGCCTGGCGGAAGGTGAAGAAGCCACGCGAGGTGGTGACCTGGCCCGTGCCCCCGCAGGTGCCGCAGCGCGACGCCTTCGAGCCGGGTTCGGCCCCGCTGCCCCGGCAGTGGTCGCAGGTGGTGGGCTTGCGGAAGGAGATCTCCTTTTCGATGCCGTTGGCCGCCTCCTCCAGCGTGACCTCAAGATCGTAACGCAGGTCGGCGCCCCGGTGCGGGCCGCCACCGCCACCACCACCGCCGCCGAAGAACTCGTCGAAGATCCCGCCACCCCCGCCTCCACCTCCGCCGAAGACTTCGCGGAAGATGTCGAACGGATCATGGAAGCCGCCCGCCCCACCCCCGCCGCCGCCGCGCGGCCCGGCCCCGCCCTGAAAGGCGGCGTGGCCGTAGCGATCGTAGGCGGCGCGCTTCTCCTCGTCCTGCAACACCTCGTAGGCCTCGGAGACCTTCTTGAAATTCTCCTCGGCCTCCTTGTTGCCGGGATTGCGGTCGGGGTGAAACTTCATGGCCATCTTGCGATAGGCCTTCTTGATCTCGTCGGCCGAGGCCGTCTTCGCGACGCCCAGCAGCTCGTAGTAATCCTCTTTGACTTTGCTCATCGATGCGTGGTCGGCGCGTCCCCGGGACGTGCTCGGCGGGGACGATTACGGGGAGTCGACCCCGATGCAACCCGCCGGGGTTGGTGGTGAGGCATGCGCGGTCGGGCCTACTGCGCCGGCGTCGAGGGCCCGCCCGAAAGGACGACGCTCGCCGGGCGGATCAGGCGACCCTTGAGCGAGAAACCGGGGCGGACGACTTGGAGGATCTTCTCCGCCGGGACCTCGTCGCTGGGGGCGCGGGAGAGGGACTCGTGTTGGTGCGGATCGAAATCCGCGCCCGCCTCCGGGAGGATCTCGACCAGCCCGACCGCCCCGAGCGCGGTGCGGAACTGCTCGAGCACCATCGAGACCCCGGTGACCACCGTCGCGGCGTCGGTCGCCTGCCGCGCGGAGGCGACGGCCAGGCCGAGGTGCTCGAGCACCGGGAGGAGCGACTCGACGAGGTCGGCGACGGCGAACTGCCGCAGCTCGTCCTTCTCGCGCTGGACGCGGCGGCGGTAGTTGTCGAGATCGGCGACGGAGCGGAGGTAGCGGTTGTAGAACTCGTCGCGCTCCGTCCGGAGTTTCTCGAGGGCGGCGGCGGCCTCGTCCGCCGGCGCGGCGGGCTCGGGAGCGGAGGCCGGCGGGGGAGCTTCGACGGGTGAGGGTTCCGTTGGGTGGGCGCTATCGGTCATGGGCGTGGGAGGATGGGAAACGCGCAGCGGTAACCGCGGGCGCGGCCGGATTCAAAGCGTTTTTTCCGGCCGGCGCGGCGCGTCAGGCCCCGAAACGGTCGGTCACGAGCACGACCGCCGGTGCGACGGCGGAGACCGGATGGTCGTGGTCGGCGGGGAGGATGGCGTTCTCTCCGGCGCGGATCGTCACGCTCCCACCCTCGCAAGCGACTTCGACGGCCCCCTTCACGACATGGAGGAGGGCCGCACCCGCCCCGTCCCGGATCGCCGGAAAGGCCTCGCCCGCGGCGCGCTCGAACCGGCGGATGCGGAACTCGCGGCACTCGGCGAGGACGGCATCGCCCGCGGAGGCGCGGAGCGGCCCGGGCTCGAAATCCTCGAAGTCGATGCTCTCCATCGACTGCGCGACGTGGAGCTGGCGCGGCTTGCCGTCGAGACCGACGCGACCCCAGTCGTAGACCCGGTAGGTCGTGTCGGAGTTCTGTTGGATCTCGAGGATGAGGTTGCCGGCGTCGATCGCGTGGAGGCGCCCGCTCTCGACGAGGATCGAATCGCCCGCCTTGACCGGGAAGCGGTGCACGAGGTCCTCGAGCGTGCCCTCGCGGATGCCCCGCTCGAAGCCGTCACGCGTGACACCGCGTTTCAACCCGACGATCAACGAGGCGTCCTTCACCGCCGCCGCGACGTACCAGTTCTCGGTCTTCGGTTCACCCCCGAGGCGCTCCGCCACGGCCGCGGGGGGATGCACCTGGAGGCTGAGGCGTTCGCGACAATCGAGCCACTTCACGAGGATCGGGAACGGCCGTGCTCCGTCCCAGCCAGGACCAACGAGCGCTTCGGGCGCCGTCTCGACGAGCTCGCGCAGACTCCGGCCGGCGTGCGGGCCGCGGGCGACGACCGAGCGCGCCTCGGGTCGGTCGACGACCTCCCAGCTCTCGCCGATCACCCTGCCCGCGGGCAGCGTGCGACCGAGCGAGCGCTCCAACGCGCGTCCTCCCCAGACGCGTTCCTGATAGAGTGGTTCGAAGACGAGAGGCCCGATCATGTGGTGGAAAAATTGGTCAAAGCCCGCGGCTGTCGCGCGCGCCGCCCGGTTGCAGGTTTGTCATCGCGCGACCGGATACGATCAAGTAGAGGCCCAGCAGAGATGCCCAAACGCGAGACCTCCAGACCAAAGGACGTTCCGTCGTTCCAGCCCGCCAAAGGCAGGAGCAGCTGGTTCTGGGCGACCCTCTGCCTCGTGCTCGCGATCCTGCTCGTCGTCTCGCTGATCGACTACGCGCCGGAGCAGAGCCCGCACATCACGACCAATCCGACGGACCGCAACCTCGTCGGTCGTTTCGGCGCGGAGGTGGGTTGGTACGCGTTCTACCTGCTCGGCGGCGCGGCGTGGCTCGTCCCGGCCTTCCTCGTCTGGTTGGGCCTGCTGTTGTTGCGCGGCGTGCGCCGCTTCGTGGTCAGCCGGCTCGCGGCGATGCTCCTGTGCGTGATCGCAGGGGCCGGTCTCGCCGCCATGCAGGACGCGGTCTTCACCCTCGAACGCACCTACCACGGCGGTCCCGGCGGGGCGCTCGGCGAGCTGCTCTACCGGCGTTTCCTCTTCGATTACCTGGGGACGTTCGGCACGGGGCTGATCCTCGGCTCGGTCTACGTGGTCGGGCTGCTTTTCATCCTCTTCCGCGATGTCGGCGGCGAGGTGAGCAGCTTCGGGCAGCTCGTGCGGGAGTGGAACAAGCGCCGGCTCGAGCGGCGCGCCGAGCGCCGCGAGCTCAAGCGCCTCGCCCGCGAGGCCCGCGAGAAGGAGCGGGAGCGCACCCTCGCCGCCACCAAGGCCGCGCCCCCGCCCGTCGCCAGGAAACTCGCGGTCGCCAAGACCGACGATCCCGCCAAGGCCCCCCGCGCGCTCGCCGCACCACCGCCACCGCCCCCCTCGCCGGCCGAGGAGCCGAAGCTCGCGACCGCCGAGCCCGACAAACCCGCCCGGAAACGACGCGAGACCGACCCCGACGAGGCCGCGCCCGAGCCCGTCAAGGCCGCCGGGATCAAGTTCGTCACCCCGGAGGAGACGCGGAAGGCGAAGTTCGACCCGCCCAAGAGCAAGGGCAACTACGTCTTCCCCTCGCTCGACCTGCTCAACGAGCCCGCCGCCGCCGGGGCGACCGACGAGGCCGAGCACGCCGCCACCGCCGAGGCGCTCCTGCGCACGCTCGGCGAGTTCGGCGTCGACGTGTCGCTCGGCGAGATCCACATCGGCCCCGTAATCACCCGCTACGAGATCTTCCCCGCACCCGGCGTGCGCGTGGAGAAGATCGCCAGCCTCGACAAGAACATCGCCCTCGGCCTGCGCGCCCAATCGGTGCGCATCCTCGCGCCCGTGCCCGGCAAGGGCTGCGTCGGCGTCGAGGTGCCCAACAAGATTCCCGTGCCGGTCGGCATCCGCGAAATCCTCGAGTCCGAGCAGTGGGCCACCGCGAAGGCCGAGATCCCGCTCGCCCTCGGGCGCGACGTCGGCGGCCGCCCCGTGATCGCCGACCTCACCCGCATGCCGCACCTGCTCATCGCCGGCGCCACCGGCTCGGGCAAGACGGTCTGCATCAACTCCCTCATCACCTCCCTGCTCTACTTCGCGAGCCCCGACGACCTGCGCTTCATCATGGTCGATCCGAAGATCGTCGAGATGAAGGCGTTCAACGACCTCCCGCACATGCTCATCCCGGTGGTCACCGACCCGAAGAAGGTGCCCTCCGCGCTGCGCTGGTTGATCACCGAGATGGAGACCCGCTACCAGATCTTCGGCAAGGTCGGCGTGCGCAACATCGCCGGCTTCAACGGCCGCAAGGTCCTCGAAAAGGAAACCCCCGCCGCCCCCTCGGCGGACGAACGCGGCGCGATCGACGACCTCGGCATCGAGGTCCCGCGCGACGAGGAGCTCGAGATCCCCGAGAAGATGCCCTACATCGTCGCGATCATCGACGAGCTCGCCGACCTCATGATGGTCGCCCCCGCCGACATCGAGACCGGCAT
>DAIPIQ010000059.1:0-20519 GCA_036770745.1 Opitutaceae bacterium
GCTGACGACCGAGGTGGCGCGCCCCTCGCCGAGGGGCGCGAACCCGAACCGCGCGAACAAGACCCGACCGGAGCGGCGGCATCCCTGCCGCCGGAGCGACGCGCAACCGGCGGCGGGGACGCCGCCGCTCCGCCGGTGACCTCGTGCCGCTTCTCCCGCTTCATCGGCATCGACTACTCCGGCGCCGAGACGGCGGACAGCCCGATCCCCGGACTGGCCGTGTTCGTGGCGACTCACGACGGGCGCGAACCCGAGGAGGTGCGGCAGCCGGTCGCGCATCGACGACACTGGAGCCGCGCGCTGTTGGCGGAGTGGCTGCTCGGGGCCTTGCGCGAAGGGCCTCCGACGCTCGTCGGGATCGACCATGCGTTCTCGTTTCCCCTGCGCTACTTCGAGCGCCATCTCATCCCGCCTGACTGGCCGACGTTTCTCGACGACTTCCAGCGGCATTGGCCGACCGACGGCGGGATCTACGTCGATTTCGTCCGCGATGGTCTGTGTGGTCACGGAGCGGCGCGCTCGGGCGACGCGCGCTGGCGGCGGCTGGTGGAGCGCCGACAGGGGCGGGCGAAGTCGGTCTTCCACTTCGACGTGCCGGGCAGCGTGGCGAAGTCGACCCACGCGGGATTGCCGTGGCTGCGGTTTCTTCGCTCGCGGCTCGGGGCGCGCGTCCACTGGTGGCCCTTCGACGGCTGGTCGCCCCCGCCGGGAGTGTCCGTCGTCGCCGAGGTCTATCCTTCGCTGTGGGCGGGCGCGACGCCACGGGGTGCGCGCAACCCCCATCAACACGACGCTTTCGTCACCACGAAGTGGATGCGCGCAAGCGACGCGTCGGGTTTGCTGGAAGGCGTGTTCTCGCCCGAGCTGACGCCGGCGGAGCGGACGCTCGCGCGCCTCGAGGGCTGGATCCTCGGCGTGCCGTGAGTTCCTTCAGCCTGGAAAAGTGAGTCGGAAGGGACACCGCGGCCACGGAGATTCCGCAGGTGGTTCCCCGCCTGGTGTAATCGAAAGTGGTGGCAACCTGCCTTCGTGGGCCGGGGTTGATCCCCGGCTTTTTCGGCTCTCTCAGTCGGAAGCCGGGGATCAACCCCGGCCCACGACCACGGCATGCAGGTTCACCGTGGTCGATGCGTCCGAATCATCCGCGGAGAACTCCGTCGGTCTTCAGCGGAACCGAGGCATGCCACCACTTCCGATTTCACCCTTCACAACTTGGAATCATCGCTCCGTGAACTTTCTCCCGCCTCTGTGCCCTCCGTGACCCGATAGGTCCGGATCGCTTCAGAGGCTCATCAACGCCACGGCCATCTCGTTGAGCGGGGTGGGGATGCCGTGACGCCGGCCGAGGCGGACGATCACGCCGTTGCGCAGGTCGATCTCCGTGGGCCGTCCGGCGCGGTGGTCCGCGTTGAGCGAGTTGATGCCGTCCTCGGGCTCGGAGCGGGTGATCTCGAGCACGCGGTCGGCGATGCCCGCGTCGAGTCGTGCGCCCTCGGCCCGGCCCACCGCCGCGGCCTCCTCCACGATCGCGCGGATGAGCCCGGCTCCGGCGGGGTTGCGGGCGACGGCGTTGGTCCCGCGGACGATCGCGGAGACGACCCCGGAGGCGTTGAGGCAGAGCTTGTGCCACGCGACCGTCTTGAAGTCGTCGACGCGGCGGAAGCGGATCTCGGTCCCGGCGAAGTGACGTTCGAGTTCCGCCCCGAGCGCACCCTCGGGCACGTTGAGGGAGATTTCGCCCCGCTGCCGGATGCGGCCGGGTCCGTCGCGCTCCGCCGGGCCCATCACGACCACGGGAAGGATGCGATCGCGCGGGACGACGGAGGCGAAGCGTTCCACGTGTTCGACTCCGTTCTGGAGGACGGCGACCGGCGTGTCGGCCGCCCGTAGGCGCGGCAGCCAGTGTTGGGCGTCGGCATGGTAGCTCTTGGTCGCGACCAGGACCCAGTCGACGGGGGAGGCGTTCGCCGGATCGGTGAGGACCTCGGGCCGGACCGAGAGTGCGCCATACGGTGTCGCCACTTCGAGGGAGTCGAACGCCGTCCGGGCGCAGACGGTGACGGCGTGACGTCCTCCATTTCCCAGCCAGGCGGCGACCATGCCGCCGATCGCTCCGGGTCCGATTACTGCGATGCGTGCCATGCGGGGAAGACGACAAAGGCGGTCGAAGTTGTCCAACCCCGTTGCGGGGTGTTGGTGGGGTTCGCCCGAATCGCGGGTGTTGTTGCCGTCGTCCGCCGGCGGCACAGGTTGGGGGGATGGAGGCGATGGACGCGGCGGAAGTCGGACGGTTGACGGAGTGGCGACTCGTCGTCGCGACGTTCGTGCTGGCGGGATTGCTCGCGTTGGAATCGGTCGCGCCCCTGTTTGCGGGGCGTCGCCGGCGGCTCGCGCACGTCGGCGTCAACCTCGCGCTCGCCGGGCTCAACGCGCTCGTCGCGGCGGCGTTCGCCTTCGCCCTGCTCGCGGTCACCGAAGGGGCGCGGGCGCAAGGGTTCGGACTCCTCCGCCTCGTGGAAGCGCCGGTCTGGGCGCAATGGGTCGGCGCGATCCTTGCGGTGGACTGCTGGCAGTACTGGTGGCACCGGCTCAACCACCGGGTGCCGTTGCTCTGGCGGTTTCACGCCGTGCACCACGCCGACGCGGAGATGGATGCGAGCACGGGCGTGCGCTTCCATACCGGAGAGATGGTCCTTTCTTTCGCGGCCCGGCTGGTGGTGCTGCCCCTGCTGGGGGTGACGGTGCCGCAGGTGCTGCTCTACGAGGCGATCGCGCTGCCGGTGATCCTCTTCCACCACGCCAACGTGCGCCTCCCGGGCGGCGTCGACCGGGCGTTGCGCTGGCTGATCGTCACGCCGTGGATGCACGTGGTCCACCATTCGCGGCGACGGCCGGAGACGGACTCGAACTTCACCAGCCTCTTCTCGGTCTGGGACCGGGTTTTCGGATCGTTCCGGCTGCGCGCGGATCCGGCCGGGGTCGAGATCGGGCTGGACGGTTACGAAGAGCGGGAATGGCGCGGGCTCCCCGGGCTGCTCGCGGCCCCGTTCCGGCGGCGCGGCACGGAGGGCGGCGAACAACCTCGCCGGAACGGCGGGCGCCGGGCCGGGTGATTCACTCCAGTAGCGCGCCGTCGCGACGGAGCCGATCCTGTAGTTCCGCGACGGGTACGTCAGCGACCGGGATGCGGCGGCCGGCGGCGAGGGCGGCGGCCGTCCCGACGGCCTGGCCCATCGCCATCGTCTGGGCCATCGAGCGGACGCTGGCGTGGGCGTCGTGGGTGGCGGAGAAGCAGCGGCCGGCGACGAGGACGTCCCGACCGTCGCGGGGCACGAGGGTGCGGAAGGGGATGCCGACGCACTCGCCGGGCGGCAGGTAGGCCCAGACCGTGTCGTCGCCGCCGTGGTGGTCCTCGATGGGGGCGCCGCAGAGGGCGATCTGGTCGTCGAACCGGCGCGCCGAGAGCACGTCGTCGCGTGTGAGCCGGTAGCGCCCGTGGACGCGGCGGGTCTCGCGCACGCCGATCTGCACGCCGAACGAGGCGAGCTCCGCCCGCTCGTAGCCGGGCACGCGGTCGCGGAGGAAGCGGACGTATTCGAGGGCCTGGCGACGACCGTCCATCTCCGCTTCCGAGAGCAGGCGGGGGTCGGTGGCGTTGCGGAACACGCCGTCGCGCGTCGCGGTCGAGGGCAGCCGGGTCATGACCGTGGCGGTCATGTGGTCGACCGGGGTGATGTGGTCGCTGCCCTCCTTGCGCGGGAGGGCGTAGCCGTCGGCGGCGGCCGCCGCCATGAGTCGGTGGAACTCGGCCTTCGGCACGGTTTTGCGGCGCGGGAGGTCGACGTTCACCATCTTGAAGGTGGTCGTGAGCGTTTGCGCGGGGTCGGTCGCGCCCGCGAGTTCGTAGCCGATCCCGGCGAAGTGGCAGACGTCGGCGTCGCCGCTCGCATCGATGACGATGCCGGCGGGGCAACGGCGGAGGCCGGCCTTGGTCGCGACGATCAGCCCGGTGATCCGGTCCGCCTCCCGCTCGACGTCCTGGACCCAGGCGTTGAGGAGAACGTCGACGCCGGCCTCGCGGGCGAGTTCCTCCCAGACGACCTTCAGGTATTCGGGATGGTAGGTCACCCCCGTGCCGGCGCCGTAGGTGTTGGGGCGCTCCAGCCAGGCGTGGTGGCGGCGGAGGCGATCCATGACGTCGTCGGTGAGGCCGGCGACGACTTTGCGCGGCTCGGGTCCTGGCGTGTAGAAGCCGTAGAACGTGTCGAGGACGGCGGTCGAGTTGCCGCCCAGGAACGGCAGCCGCTCGAGGAGGAGCACGCGGGCGCCGCGGCGGGCCGCGGCGATGGCCGCGACGACCCCGGCCGAGCCGGAGCCCACGACGAGGACGTCGTGGGGGTGGAGGGATTCGAGGGCGGGACAGTGGATGGTGATCACGGTGTGCGGGAGGGAGGGTTCGGTTCGCCGAGTGCGAGGCAAGTCACGATCCCGGCGGATCGTCGAGGGGGGCAAGAGTGGTGGCAGTCTTCGGTTCTGCTGAACACCGACAGCCGTCTCCGCGGCCGGTTCGGAGGCATCGACCACGGCCACCACGATGCCGTGCTCGTGGGTCAAGTGCTCGTGGGCCGGGGTTTACCCCCGGCTTCCGACCAACAGACGCCGCAGAAGTCGGGGATGAACCCCGACCCACGACAGGCGGTTGCCGTCACTTTTGATCAAACCCCATCGAGGGCGTGGCGCTCAACGCCGAAGAAATCCTTCAGCGCCCGGATCCGGGCGAGCGCCCGGTCGCGGTCGGCCGCGGCCGGCGCGGGGCGGAGCACGCCGGCGAGGAGGAGGTTGCGTGGCGTGTGGCCGGCGCCGACGAATTCGATGACGCGGGTCGCGTAACCCGCGGCCTCGAGGTGGAGCGCGCGCAGGCCGTCGGTCAGCCACTCGGCCATGCGCTCGGCGAGGATCCCGTGGGCGAGGAGCGGGGCGAGCGGCTCGGGCGCGCCCATCCTCGGGCGCAGCTCCTGGTGGCAGCAGGGCGAGACGACGAGGATCCGCGCGCCGGCCATGATGCCACGGCGGATCGCGTCGTCGGTCGCGGTGTCGCAGGCGTGCAACGCGATCAGAAGGTCGAGACGCGGGGGCAGCTCGACCGCATCGATCCGCGCGGCGACGAAGCGGAGGCCGTCGCACCCGGTGGCTCGGGCGACGGCGTTGGTCGTATCCACGAGCTCGGCACGCGCCTCGACGCCCGTCACCTCCGCCGGCAGGCCGAGGGTGTGGCGGAGCAGGTGCCAGACCCCGAAGGTGAGGAGGCCCTTGCCGCAACCCATGTCGACGACCTTCACGTCGCCCCCGGGAGGCAACGCGGCGTCCTTCACGAGGTGGGCGAGGATCTCGAGGAACCGCTCGAGCTGCCGGTGTTTGTCGGCCATCCGGGCGCGGACCTTTCCATCGGGCGCGCAGAGGCCGAGCGCGATCAGCCAGGGCTGCGCGCGGGCGTCGAGGAGCGGGTTTCCCGCCGCGTCGTGGTCGCGCGGCGGTGTGGCGGCATGGGTGGCGCGGTGGGCGACGAGCTGGAGTCCACCGCGCGGCGAGGGGCTGAGCTGCCAGTTGCGGTCGGTCGTCTCGACCACCGCGCTGCGGAAGGCGGCGGGGACCCGCCCCGCCAGCCACGTCGGGACCTCGGCGAGCGGGAGGTTGCGCGTGGTGTCGCGCTTCGGTTCACGCAGCGTGAGCGAGAGCACGGGTTCGCCACGGAGCACGACCATCCGGCCGATGATGCGCTCCGTCGCCGTGTCGGCGACCGGCTTCGTGAGCAGGAGGCGGACAAAGGAGCCGCTCGCGAGACTCGCGGAGACGTGACCGATGAACGCGTCGACCTGCGGGAGCGGGATCGCGGTTGTCACGTCAGACGGTAGGTTGCGGTCGCGGTTCCGCCGAGGATCGCGGCGCGCTCGTCCGCCGAGAGCGGGGCGAGGGCGCCTTCGACGAACCGGAACCAGCGTGCGTAGTCAGAGGCGACGAGACAGACCGGCCAGTCCGAACCGAACATCAGTCGCGACGGGCCGAACGCCTCCAGCACGACCTCGAAGTAGGGCGCGAGCAGTCCCGGCGTCCACGCGCGGCCGACGACCTCGGTGACGAGTCCGGAGAGCTTGCAGGCGACGTTCTCGCGCCGCGCGAGGTCGGTGATGGCGGCGCGCCATTCGGGAGGCGGAGGACCGTCGATCCGCGGCTTCGCGATGTGGTCGAGGACGAACGACAGTCGCGGGTGCCGGTCGACGAGATCGATCGCGGCGGGCAATTGCGCCGCGCGGATGAGGAGGTCGTAGACGAGGTCGCGGTCGCCGACGGCGCGCAGTCCCGCGTTGAAGTCGGCGCGCGCGAGGAAGCCCGGATCGGGCTCGCCCTGAACGACGTGGCGCAAGCCCCTCAAGGCGCGCGCCGTCGCGAGCTCGTCGAGGATTCCCGCGATGCCCGGATCGGCGAGCGGAGCCCAGCCGACCACGCCGCGGACGAACGGATCCGCCGCCGCTTGCGCGAGGAGCCAGCGGGTCTCTTCAAGCGACTGCCTGGCCTGGACCGCGATCGTCCCGGCGACCCCGCGGGGTTCCGCGACCTCGCGCAGATCCGCAGGGAAGAAATCGCGCCGGATGACCGCCATCGAGTCGTCGATCCAGGAGTATTCAGCGGGCGCGTAGCGCCAGAAATGGTTGTGGGCGTCGATCGTCACGGCGTGGCCGGGGCTGGTTCGTCGAGCCCGAGAAGGCGGGCCGGATTCCGTTTCACCATCTCGTCGATCTCGTGGCGGGAAACACCCAGCGCCAGGAGACTCTCGAGGAAGATCGCGAGGCCCTCGGGCGGGCTGGGGTTGTCGGGCTGGCCGAAGTCGGAGGCGAGGACGATGTGCCCGGCGCCGACGGTGCGGATCACCTCCACAAGATCCGCGAGCGGGACGGGCGCGCGAGAGAAGTTCGGAGGAACACCGCCCCGGGGGCGGGCGGACGGCGCGTGGGTGAGCCAGACGCATTCGAGGAAAGCGCCGAGGTCCGCGAGCGTGCGCAGGTCTCCCGGCGTGGAGGCGATCGTCGGCGAGAGCGCGTGGGTGACGAGCATCCGACGGACGCCCGCGGCCCGCGCGGCGCGGAGCACGACGATCGACTCCTCGGCCGAGGAGTGGCCCGTGGCGAGCACGAGGTCGTGCTCCGCGATCAAGCGGAAGATCTCCGCGAGCGCCGGCGCGGGACGCCCCGCCTCGACCACCGGCACGTGCGGGCGGTCGACACCGGCGCGGACCACCTCGTTGGCGGCGTCGCGGGTGGGCAACCAGACGATGCGACCGCGCCCGCCCTCCATCGCCACCATCTGGCGGACGGCCTCGGCGTTGAGCCCGCCGACGGCGAGGTTGAGCACGATTCCGCCGAACACCTCGATCCCTCCGACCTCTCGCATCGCGAGGCGCGCCCGGTCGGCGGTCATCGTCACGTGGTTCTTCAACACGATCGCCCTCAGGCCGCGTTCGCGGGCCTCCCGGGCGAGCGCGAGATCGTCGAGGCGACGGGGGACGACGTCGGGTCCCGCGTGGCAGTGCAGGTCGATCGCGCCCGCGAGGTTCGGGAGCTCGATCGCGCCCGTGCACGGCGACGCCAGGAGGGCGAAGAAGAACGAAGGGTAAGGGAGCCACGTTCGCATCGGGCGCGAGCAAAGGGACGAGGTGAGAGGGGCTCAACTCCGGGCTTGGGCGGGGCGGCGAAAACTCAACAGATTGCGCGGAGACCCCCTCGCGACCGACCTGCGGCATTCGACACCCTTCAGCCCACTTCGCATGAACAAGACCCACTCCATCGCCCTCTACCCCGGAGACGGCATCGGCGTCGACGTGACCGAAGCCGCGGTCGAGGTGTTGACGGCGCTCGTGGACCGGCACGGGGGCTTCGGCCTGAGGTTCACCCGCTTCGAGTGGGGCGTGGAACACCACGCGCGCCACGGGGTGGTCGCCCCGGATGGATTTCTCGAGACCTTGAAGGGGTTCGACGCGATCTTTCTCGGCGCCGTCGGCTGGCCGGCCCGGCTTCCCGACAACGTCACGCTGAAGCCGTTGATCCGGATCCGCCAGGGTTTCGACCTCTACGCGTGCGTCCGGCCGGCGCGGACCTTTCCGGGGGTGCGCAGCCTCCTCGCCGGCGCACCGGCGATCGACATGGTCGTCGTCCGCGAGAACTCCGAGGGCGAGTACGTGGACGTGGGCGGGCGCTTTCACGAAGGCGCGCCCGAGGAGTTCGCCGTGCAGAGCGCGCTCCACACGCGGCGGGGAATCGAGCGGGTGTTGCGCTTCAGCTTCGAGCTCGCACGCACGCGCCGCCGGCGCCTCACCGTCGCGACCAAGTCCAACGCCCAGCGGCACGCCTACGTCCTCTGGGAGGAGGTGGCGGCGGAGCTTTCCGGAGAGTATCGCGACGTCGAGCTGGACCATCAGCACATCGATGCGCTCACCATGAACTTCGTGCGTCGCCCGGAGTCCTTCGACGTCGTGGCGGCCTCGAACCTCTTCGGCGACATCCTGACCGATCTCTCCGGCGCGATCACCGGCGGAATCGGGCTGAACCCGTCGGCCAACCTGGATCCGACCCGACGCAGTCCCTCGCTCTTCGAGCCGGTGCACGGCTCGGCCCCCGACATCGCGGGGAAGGGAGTCGCCAACCCGACGGGTGCGATCCTCGCCGCCGCGATGATGCTCGAGTGGCTGGGCGAGGCCGTGGGCGCGGGTCGTATCCGGGAATCGGTGACGGCGACGCTCGCGGCGGGCCGGACGACCCCGGACCTCGGGGGGAGTCTCTCGACCGCGGCGTTCACCCGTGCGGTCGTGGCCGCCCTCTGACGGCGGGCGTTTCAACAATGTGATGCCGCGGGTCGCTTGCCTCTGCGCGGCGGCGGGGTATCCCGGAGGCGAAGCCCCACGAAAGATCATGCCGCACTCCCCCGATCCGCTCTCCCGTCGTCGTTTCTTGAAACAAGCCGCCGTCCTCGGAGGCGCGGCCGCCGCTCCCGCGGTCTTCGGCGCGCCGGGCGCCGCGGCGGCCGGCGGCGTCTCGTCGCTCTCCGAAGTCAAGGTGACGGGCGTCAAATGCCACATCGTGCACGAGCTCGCGCTCGTCGAGTTGAGCACCGACGCGGGCGTCACCGGCTGGGGCGAATGCGCTTGGGACGGCGGTCCGCTCATGAAGCGTTTCGTCGAGGACCTGCTCGCGCCGGAATGCATCGGCGAGAGCGTCCACGACGTGCGCCGGCTCTGGGACTGGATGTACTACGAGAACCACGACCTCGGCCCGGGCGGGGCGCTGCCCAACGCGATCGCCGGGGTGGACATCGCCTTGTGGGACGCGCGGGGGCGGCTGCTCGGGCTGCCGGTGCACCAGCTCCTCGGCGGCGCCTACCGCGACAAGATCGAGGCCTACGGGAGCGTGCCCGTGCGACGGGGCCGGGTGAGCGTGGAGGATTGCGTGAAGCGCTGCGTCGCCTTCGTCGAGCAGGGCTACAAGTGCGTGAAGGTGCGGATGCAGATCCGCGAGCACCACCTCAACCCCGATCCCGATCCGACCTTCGCCTACGTCGCCGCGGTGCGGAAGGCGGTCGGCGACGGGATCGAGCTGATGGTCGACGCCAACAACGGCTACTCCGCCCAGCGCGCGATCCAGACGGCGATCCGCCTCCACGAGGAGTGGGGCGTGAACTATTTCGAGGACCCGGTCTCCGACCAGAACAACCTGGAGATGGCGCAGGTCACCGCCGCGCTCGACCGGGTGGAGATCGTTGCCGGGGAGAAGTGCTACACGCGTTGGCAGATCAAGGAGCTCATCACGGTGGGCGACGTCGACATCCTGAACCCCGACGTCATCAAGGCCGGCGGTTTCACCGAGATGGACCGTATCCATCACCTGGCGACGTGTTACCAGAAGCCGATCCAGCTCCACAACACGCGCCCGACCGTCTCGACGGCCGCCTCGCTTCAGTTGATGGCGACGACCAACCAGGTCGCGCGCTACATGGAGTTCCCGATCATGAACGAGACCCTGGAGGCGCAGGCGCGGCTCTTCGACAAGGACGTGCGGCCGCGGGACGGCTGGCTGCACCTGCCGACGGGGCCCGGCATCGGGATCGAGCCCGATCGCGCGGCGTTGCGCGCGGCTACGGGCGCATAGCCGTGGCGGTGGCGAGGAGGGTGGACGCCGGCCTCTGAACGGCGTTGCTTCGCGTGCCCTCCGCCCCACGCCTCTCGGCGAGAGGCGTGCCACCTCGGAAAATCGAAAAGCGCCAGCCAGGTAGCGCGCCTTTCGCCGAAAGGCGCGAGAGCACGACGTGGTCCTGGGGCCCGCGTCCACCTTTCAGGATTGAACGTCCGTCGCGGGCCGTCCGTTCAGGCCGGGACGGCGGCGGCGGGAGCGCGGGCCGGACGGAGCGTCGAGCCCTCGTTCCACGTGCCCTCGAGGAGGAGCTGCTGCGGCAGGGCGGGCACGCCGCGGTCGTCGCGGTGGAGCATGTCGACAAGCAGGTCCACCGCCATCTGACCGACCTGTGAGGGATGTTTCAGCATTCCGGAGGCCTCGGGCAGATCGGATCCGTGGCGGACGAGCGAGTGCAGGGCCACGCCGATCCCCCCGGGCACCTCGTGGCCGGCTTCGCGGAGGGCCGTGACCACTTCCGGGAGTTTCGAGATGATCACGTCGGGACGGCGCCGCTCCACCCAATCGAGGAAGGCCCGGCGATCCCAGGCGTCGACGAGAAGCGGAGGCAGCCGATCGGCGCGCCGGAGCGTCTGCTGGTGGACGAGGAAGGCCGCGGACCAGTTGCAATCGACGCGGTCGTCGTGCTCGCGAAACCCGACCAGCGCCGGGCGGGTGTAGCCCCGGGCGTGCGTCTCCGCGAGCAGTTGGGTCATCATCCGGTAGGCGTGGTGGTAGACGTTGTGGAGCCGGGGCGCGATGCGGGTGCGGCCGATCGTCACGGCGGAGAATTCGCTCCAGCGCAGGTCGATCTCGCGCGGGTGGTGTTGGGGGGCGAGGAGCACGCCGCGGATGCCGCGGGCCACGAGGATGTCGCTGAGGCGGGCGCCACCCATGCCCGGTTCGCCGGCCCAGAAGTGGTCGAGCCGGTAGCCGCGCTCCTGGGCGCGGGATTCGGCCCCGTTGAAATAGAGGCACTGGCAGGAGTTTTCCCGCCAAAGGTCCCGGGTGGGATGGTTCGTGATCCAGGCGAGCACCGCGCGTTCGCAGACGGGCCGGCGGCCGACGCGGTAGGCGTTGAGCGCGGCGAGCATCGGGTCGGGGCGGTAGCCGAGGGCGTCGGCCGCGGCCTGGATGCGGTGACGGGTGGCCGGGGAGATGCTCGGGTGGTTTCGCAGCGCGAGCGAGACGGTGGAATAGTGACAGCCGGCGTGGCGCGCGATGTCGCGGGTCGTGGGGCGGGGAGTCATTTCTGCAGGCACTGTAGGCCGAGGCGGAGTTGGTTCAACTCCGGTCGGCGGAGGGGCGGAGCGGAGGCCAGTGCAATCAAGAGTGGTGGCATGCCTCGGTTCTACGGAGGACCGACGGGCTTCTTCGCGGCCGATTCGGACGCATCGACCACGGTGACCTTGCATGCCTTGGTCGTGGGCCGGGGTTGATCCCCGGCTTCCGAATGAGAGCGCCGAAAAAGCCGGGGATCAACCCCGGCCCACGACTGCAGCTGCTTGGCGGAGCCGGTCAGCGGGCCCGGTCGGCGAGGGCGTCGAAACGGCGGCCGAGGGCCTCGGAGGCTCGGCCCAGGCGCTCGCGTTCACCGGCGGTCCAGTCGCGGTTCGCGGCGGTGTCCCGCTCTTGGTCCTTCAACATCCGCGCGGTCTCGGCGGGTTGGGGACCGCCCACGCCCTTGCGGGCGCGGACGATCTCGAGGGGATCGAAGGCGCGGCGCAGTTGCGCCTCGGAAAGCGGTAGTTCGGCGTCGGCCACACGGCGGTAGATCGCGGCGACTTCCTCGCGGGTGAGGTCGACCGGGCGTTTGCCGAGAGAGCGACCGTGGGTCGTCAGTTCGGAGGCGACACGATAGCCGATGCGGAAGGGGACGTCGGCTTCGCGGAGAAGCGTGTCGGCGAGCTCGGTCATCGTCGAGTAGTCGGCGTCGACGTGGCCGCGCAGGCGGACCGGATCGATCACGAGGCCGTCGAGGATCCGGCCGAGCTGGGCGTACATCGAACCGGCGGTCTCGGAAAACACGAGCAGGCGCGCGAGGTGGTCCTCGCGGACGTCCTTCACCTCGTAGAGCGGCGTATTGTGGGCGAAGAAGGCGGAGGCGTGGCCGTTGGCGACCACCTCGCTGGCGGAGAGGCGGAGGCGCTCGATCGCGCTGGGGTTGCGCTTCTGCGGCATGATGCTGCTGCGGCTGGTGACGTTGTCGCCGAGGTAGATGCCGGGGGCGGGGTCGTCGTATTGGACGATCAGCGACTGGGCGAAGCGCCCGATCCCGAGGGCGGAGAGGCCGAGGGCGGCGGCGTATTCGACCTTGCTGTCGGCGGTGGAGACCATGATCGCGTCGTAGGCGTTCTCGACCAGGCCATCGAAGCCCAGCAGCTCGGCAAGCAGGGGGCGGTCGAGCGGGAATCCGGAGGTGGTGAAGGCCCCGGCGCCGAGCGGGCTGAGGTTGATCCGGGCGTGGATCTCGCGGAGGCGTCGCTGGTCGCGGGCGAGACCGGCGTCGAAGGCGAGGAGGAAATGGGCCACGGTCGTCGGCTGGGCCTGCACGGCGTGGGTGAAGCCCGGCATCACGCTCTCGAGGTGTGCGCCGGCCATGGCTTGGAGGCGGGTGCGGACGGCTCCGATGTCGTCGACGCGGGCGAGGAGGTGCTCGCGCAGGATCATCCGGTTCATCGCGGCGTTGAGGTCGTTGCGGCTGCGCCCGATGTGGAGGTTGGAGGCCTCGGGCCCGATCCGCGCCTGGAGGCGCCGTTCGAGGTCGAGGTAGTTCGTGGAGCGGTCCTCCTCGCGGGCCGCCATCTCCGACGCGGTGGCGCGCAAGGCCGCGGCGATCCGGGCGGCTTCGTCGGCTGGGAGGATCGCGCGCTCGGCGAGCATCACGATCTGGGCGCGGTTCGTCTCGATGAGGTGGTCGTGCAGGTCGCGCTCGGCGGCGGTCGTACCGAAGGGGGCGAGGACGGCGAGGGCGAGGAGGGTGGGGCGAAGATCGGATGGGCTCATGGAGGGAGGGAAAAACAACGCGCGGGATCATGGGATCCCGCGCGTGGAGAAGACAAGGGGACGTGGTCGCCGCGAGGGATCAGAACTCGAACTTCACGCCGCCGACGGCGCTCCAGCCCGCGAACTCCTGTTCGACCACCTGATCGGGCGTGCCGATGTAGATGCGCTTCTTGTCGCTGTTGGCGAGATTCTTGGCGTCGACGTAGAGCTTGATGCCCCGGCGGAGCTGGTAGTTGAGCGAGAGATCCCACGAGTCGACGCTGTCGAACCAGGTGTCGCCCGCCGCGGTGGAGCCGAAGCTGTCGATGTAGCGACCGTTGTCGAAGTAGGCGACGCGGGCCTCGAAGGCCCCGATCTCGTAGACGAGCTGGATGTTGTAGACGCTGTCGACTTGGTCGGTCATGTTGTCGACCGTGCCGCGGCCGTCGATCTCGGCGGAGGCGTTGACGAGGGTGAGGTTGGCCTGGATGCCGAGACCGTCGAAGGGCTTCGGGAGCATGTTGAGCGTCTGCGTCCACGAGAGCTCGACTCCGGTGAGGCGGGCGCGCGGACCGTTCTCCGGGCGGGTGCGGAAGAAGCCGTCGAACTCGCCACCCTCGACGAATTCGCCGCGGAAGAGGGTGAAGTTCTTGATCTTCTTGTGGAAGATCGAAGCGGAGAGGATGCCCGCGGTGGGCAGGTATTTTTCAATCGAAAAATCGACGTTGACCGACCGGAAGGGCTTCAGGCCGGGGTTTCCGTCGGAGATCGTGTCGGTGTCGTCCGTGTCGTTGATGGTGCGGATGGGAGCGAGAAGGTTGTAGTCGGGCCGGGCGATCGTGGTGGTGACGGCGCCACGGAGGAGCAGGTCGTCGCGGATGCGGTAGGTCGTCACGATACTCGGGAAGAGATTGTCGTAGCTGTTCTTCTCGCTGATCGGAGTGAATCCGACGAAGGCGCCGTTGCGCGTGTCGCGCTGGTTGGCGTCGTATCCCACCTCGGTGCGCTCCCAGCGCAGACCGGTGACGACGCGCAGCTTGTCGAGGTTGATCGTGGCCATGGCGTAGGCTCCGTAGATGTCCTCGGTCGCCTGGTAGGAAGCACCGAAGTCGTTGCGGTCGTTGTTCACGTTCCGCACGAATCGATTCGAGTTGGCCGGATCGCGGAAGAAGTCGCGGGCGGCGCGGACGTTCGTGCTCGGGCCGACATTGTAGCTGCCGCCGAAGATTTCCAAGGGGTCGGTGTCCGGGAAGCTCGCCACGGTGAGCTCGGGCGCACCGACGATGGCGAACCGGGGATTCTCAGGACGGTTGTCCTTTTCCTTGCTCCGGTAGCGCAGACCCATCTGCCACTCGACCGGGCGGTCTCCCAAGCGACCAGGGATCTTGATGTTGACGCCTCCCGTGAGGTCCTCCTCCGAGGTGTCGTCGTCGCGGAAGTTGAAGGCACCGCGGTTGTTGAAGCTGAAGCGCCCGAGATTGTTGAAGTGGTTGAAGGGGTCGCCGATGATCGGGCGGTTCACGTTGGTGCGATCGAAGGTCAGGTCAGGGATGCCGTCCTGATCCAAGCGCATGCCGTTGACGTTCCAAAGAGTGTCGCTGAGGCGGTATTCGGAGGAATACACATGCCGGCGGACCTTGAAACCGGTCCACGTGTAGGCGAGCGAGTAGTCCACGGTGTAGCCCGGGAGCTCCCATTTGCCGCCGGTGGAGGCGTTGTAGATGTCGGTGGTCTTGGTTCCGATCCGGTCTTCGCGGCGAAGCCGTCCGCCGTCGACGATGGCCACCGTGGCGGTCGAACCGGGAAGGACGCGGCTGTTGTCGCCGAAGCCGACGCGGAGGCGGCGGCGCTCCTCGGCGTCCTCGAAGGAGTTGACGAAACCGCGGACGTAAAAGGTCGCATTGTCCCCGGTGCGGAAGTCGAGCTGACCCGAGATCGCGTCGCGCGAGCGGGTGAGGTAGCGGTGGCGGTATTGAAGCTCGGTCATGAAGCCGGGGATGACGACGCCCGCGGTGGTCGTGCGCGTACCGTAGCTGTTGGTGAAGGAATCGAGGCCGCGTTCGCTCTCGTAGGTCGAGATGCCAATGAGGAATCCGAGTTTCCCGTCCCGGATGACGTCGCCGTAGCTGAGGCTCCCGGAATATTGGGCGGAGTCGCGGATGTCGTTGTAGCCGGCCTCGAGTTTTCCGTTGAGGACGCGGCGGTTGTATTCAAGCGAGGTCTTGGTGATGAGGTTGACGTTGGCCCCGACCGAGTCGGCGTCCATGTTCGGCGTGATCGCCTTCACCACTTCGATGCTGGAGATCATGTCGGTCGGCACGGAGTGGAGGGAGACGGCGCGGTTGTCCCGTGATTCGGTGGGGTCGCCGACGGAGGGGAGGCGCTCGCCGTTGAGCGAGACGGCGCTGAACTTCGGCGAGGTGCCGCGGACGGAGATGAACTCCGGTTCGCCGAGGTCGTTCTGGACGGAGATGCCGGGGAGGCGGCGGAGGGCCTCGGCGACGTTGGCGTCAGGGAGGCGGCCGAGGGCGTCGGCGGCGACGATGTTGCTGATCGTGTTGGAGGTGCGCTGCCGGTTGATCGCCCGCGCCTGGCCCTCGACGAACGACTCGACGGAGAACTCATCGAGCTCGATGATGTCGGATCCGAGGGAGACATTCTGGATGGTCGAGGCCCCGGTCGTCGTCACGCTGCCCGAGAAGGGCGAGCGGCCGAGGTAGGAGACTTCGAGAGTGTGTGTGCCCGAGGGGACGCCGGCGATGCGGAAGCGGCCGGTGCGGTCGGTGGCGCCGGAAAGGCCCAGGCCGGGGAGTCGGACTTCGGCCCCCACGACGAGCGCGCCGGTTTCGTCGGTCACGATGCCGGAGACGACGCTGGTCGACTGGCCGAAGGCCGGGAGACCGAGGCACATGAGAAAGAAAACCAAGGCCGCCTTCAGCGGATTGGAAACGCAGTAGTGATCACGTCGAAACGAGGTCATGTTCGTAGGGTTGGAGGGTGGGGAAAATTCCGAGTCCCGGTCGGGGTCACTCGAAAAACTTTATGAAACGTTGATCCCGAAACGCCGGACCCGCAACGGACGCCAAGCTCACACTGTTGAAACTTTGAGCGCACCCGAAACGACACGAATCCCGGAGGACAGATATCCGGAGCCGTACCCTCGAGTCCCGCTCGGGCTGATGCGAACGGGGCCGGGAGCAGCCGTGTCTTCAGGCGAGGGAAAGGTCGGGTGCTCCATCCACTCCCGCTGTAGGGAGGTCCATCCCCGGCGTCCGGCAGGATGAGGAACGCTCGGACAACTTGAAGCACGACCTTCTGCGCCGATTCGCTGCCACCACTGTTGATGACATTCTGACCTTTGTTTCCGCTCCGACGGCTTTCCGTCGGCTCAGCGCGCGGGCGGCGTGGGACGCGGGGGCGGGCTGGCGGGTGCGCCCGGGGCGACGACCGATTGGACGGCCTTGAGGAACGACTCGCTGAGCAGGTTGATCGTCATGTCCTGCGGGAGGTAGCCGCTCACGTTCTTGAACGCCTCGGCCATGGATTTGGAGATCTCGATGCGCACGAAGGAGTCCGCGCCCTCGGCGGCGTAGGCGCTGAGGCGCAGTCGGGTGGCTTCGGCCTCGGCCACGCCGAGCGCCTCGATCGCGGAGGCGCGGAGGAAGCTCGCCTCCTTCTCGCCCTCGGCCGCGAGGACGTTGCGGTTCTTGTCGGCCTGGGCCGCAAGTTCCACCTGTTTGGCCGCGGCTTCGGCGGCGAGGACTTGCTGCTCGGCCGTCTTCTGCGCTTCGAGGATGCCGACGTCCTTGTCGCGTCGGGCGTCGACGAGCGCCTTCTCGTAGGAGGCCTGGGCGTCGGCCTTGGCGCGGTCGGCCTTGGCCTCGGCGGCCCGGGTCTCTTCGATCGCACGCAGGCGCTCCTGGACGGCGACCTGGCGGGCCTTGATCTGCTCGACGTAGGATGGATCGAGGCCGATGTGTTCGACCACGAAGTTCTCCACGATCACGCCGCGGGAGCGCAGCTCGGACTCGGGAGAGGTCAAGGCGGTGGAGATGTCGGCCTGCAGCCGCACGAGGCCCTCGCCGGAGTAGGCCTCGAGGGCGGAGCGGATCGTGGCGCGATCCTTGACGATGCGCATGATCTCGGGGCGGATGACCTTCTCCTCGATGTCGTTGCGCACGGTCTTGTGGAGGTCGACCACCTTCGTCGGATCCCGCCGCCAGCGCACGCTCATCGAGATGCGCATGTCCTGACCCTCCGAGGACTGGACCATGTAGCTGTCGCGGCGCCGACCCTCGCCGTAGGTCGTCATGGCGTCGTCGTTCATCACGAACACCTGGGAGGACATGTCGTAGATGAAGACCTTCTGGGTGAACCCGGGGAAGAGCACGTAGGTCTTGGGCTGGAGCGGGACGTCCTCGACGCCGGCGGCCCAGGTTTCCTTCACACCGATCTCGTTTCCTTCGACCGTGACGATGTCGACGATGAAGATGCTCGCGAGCACGAGGATGACGAGGAGGAGGCCGGCGGTGACGAGGGTGACGATTTGTTTCATGAAAGGGAGCGGTTCAGCGGCGGTGGCGCAGGAGGTAGAGCGTGCAGAAGGCGAGGTAACCGAGGGCGATCACGAGGATCACCGGGAGCAGCAGGCGCAGGACGCCGCTCTTCAGGTAGATCGCGAGCACGAGAACGACCGCCCAAAGCGCGACGAGCCCGAGAACGACCGTCCAGCGGAAGGGGTTCTTCGGTTCGAGTTCGATCACGGGGTCGGGCATCCGGAAAGCGATATCGGTGGTGGAGCGGCGTGGCCAGCGGATTAGCCGCTCTCCGCCGCCGGCTGCGCGCGTGGCCTCGCCAGGAAGTCGCGCGCGCGGAGCAGGCCCGCCTGTTCGGTGGCTTCGGTTCCGAGGTGGTTCGCATCCTCGAGCTCGAGGCTCATGCGGCCGTTGAAGCCGGCGGCGGCGAGGCGGGCGAGGAGCTCGTCCCAGTCGATGCCGCCCTCGCCCGGGATGGTGTAGCGCCAATGGCTTCCCTCGTACTTGCGAGGCACGGCAAAGGTGGGCGGCTGTTCGGTCCCGAGATCGTAGGCGCGGTCGGGGAGGAGCGCGGTGTCCTTGGCATGGGCATGGAGCAGCCGCGGAGCAAACTCGTCGATGAAGCGCCGCAGGTCGATGCCCTGGCGCAGGAGGTGCGAGGGGTCGAAGTTGATCCCGAGGGCAGGCGAGGGCAGCTCGCGGAACAACGCCCGGAGTGTCTCGGGAGTGCAGCCGAGCGCGCCCGGCCCGGGCCAGCCCTCGAGGACGATCGCCGCGTCCGCGGCTTCGAAGTCCGGAAGGAGCACGCCGTAGCTCTCGACCGCGGTGGCGAAGTTTTCCCTGCGACTCCGCGCCGGATCCTCAGGGACCAGCACCACGAGAAACCGCCGCACACCGCGGTCGAGGCAGCGGGAGGCGTAGGCCCGGGCTTCGTCGACCGCCGCCGCACGTCGCCCGGGATCGGGAGAAAGCAGCTCGCGCCAGCGCGGGAGGTCGACGGAACCGATCGCCATCCCGGCGGCCTCGACCGCGGGAAGGGCGCTGTCGGCGTCGTCGCCCAGGTCGACGTGGGCGAAGCCATGCTCGCGCGTCCACCACAGCCACGCGGGCAGGTCGCGTTGCCACGCGCTCCGGCCGCGCCGCAGCCCGAGGGCGAAGCCACCGATGCGGGTACGGGCGGGCGGAGTCATGCGAAGGTGACGCGGAAAAGCCGGCCGGGTGCGCGGAAGCGGAAGGCCGCGTGCATCGTCACCACAACGCCATCGCCCGCAGCCGCGCGGCGTAGCGGGCCCCGATCGCCGCGGGCGAGAAGTCGCGGCGGATCGAGGCCGCCGCGACCGCGCCGAGTCGGGCGCAGAGCGCCGGGTCCGAGACGAGGCGGCGCATGTGGTGGGCGGCGTGTTCGATGTCGGGGTCGGCCCAATGCTGGCCTTTGGTGTAGGGTCCGTGGTTCCGCTCGAGCGTGATCATCCGGTGGCGCACGGGACAGCCGTTGGTTTCGTCGACGAACTCCGCGGTGCCCGACCAGTCGGTCGAGACGACGGGTTTGCCGAGGAACATCGCTTCGGCGACGGCGAGGCCGAAGCCCTCGGAGCGATGCAGGGAGACGAAGCCGTCGCAGGCCTGCTGGAGCCGGTAGACTTCGGCGCGCGGCAGGGTGCCGGCGAGCAGGGTGCAGCCGTCGAGGCCGGCGGTCTCGTCGCGGAGCGCGGCGAGGTCGTGTTCGTTTCCCGCGACGCCGTGCACCTTGATCACGAGGCCGACGTCGGCCCGACCCGTCGCACCGAAGGCGCTGCGGTAGGCTTGGAGGACTGCACGGGGGTTTTTCCGCTCCTGATAGCTGTTGAGGTCGTAGAGGAAGAGGAAGAGAAAGCGATCCGCCGGCAGGCCGAAGGCCTCGCGCGCGCCCCGCCGCTCCGGCACGGCGAAGTCGATTGCATGCGGCGTCACGAGCACGGGTACCGGGACCTTGGCGGCGATCGAATCGCGGGTGAAGCGCGAGGGCGTCCAGATCTCGTCCACGTGGTCGCAGTGCCGCACCCAGCCGTCGGGAAACTCCGGCAGCTCCCACGCCCAGTAGGCGATGTTGTATTTGCCGCGGCGGAACGCCGGTCCGTGGTGGTGGTCGATGTCGCGGGTCTGCGGGGCGTCGACGTGAAAGACGTTCACGGGATGGGGGTTCGCCTCGCCGAGCCGGTCGTCGAACGACGTGTCGCCCTGCGCGGCCTTGCAGAAGAGCTTCAGCGGCACGAGGGCGTGGGGCAACCGGGCCGCGGCGGCGGCGCGCGCGGCGCAGCGCACGGATTCACCCACGCCGAGTTCGGCGCGGAACCAGCCCACGAGATTGAGGCCGAGGGCGGCGTGCCGGGTGAGGAAACCGACGTCGAACGCGGTCGCGCTCGTCGCGAAGTCGATCACCGGCTCTCCGTCGAGCGTCACGCGGCGGATGCGCAGACGCTTGTTGAGCGGTTGCCGGCGGAAGGGGGCGAGGGCGGCGCCTCCCGGGAGGCCGTCGAGCTTGCGGCCGAGAAACGCGAGCGCGTTGGTCCGGGCGACGCCGAGGATCGCGAGCTCGACGCGCACGGGACCGCGCCGCGCCTCCGGCGGGAGCGGCACGGAGAGCGAGAACGGGCCGTCCGCGAGCGCGCGCCGCTCCGTCGCGTCGCGGCCGACCGCGACCTTCAGGCCCACCGCGCCGGCGGCGGCGGGGTTGTCCCCCGGCGGCAGCACGTCGCCCTCGATCGTGATCGCCTCGCCCGCGAGCGGGCAGGGGATCTCGATCCGG
>DAIPIQ010000226.1:0-4792 GCA_036770745.1 Opitutaceae bacterium
GCCTGTGGGAACGCTCCACGCGCGTGCCCCTGATCTTCGCCGGTCCCGGCGTCCCGCCCGGTCGGCGGAGCCACGTGCCCGTCGAGCTGGTCGACCTCTACCCGACGCTCGCCGACCTGGCGGGACTTCCTCCACCTGCCGACCTCGACGGCACGAGCCTCCTGCCGCAGTTGCGCGATCCCCTGAGCCCGCGGTCGCGACCGGCCCTCACCACCGCCAACCCCGGCAACCACGGCCTGCGCGACGAACGCTGGCGCTACATCCGCTACGCCGACGGGAGCGAGGAACTCTACGACCTCTGGGGCGATCCCCAGGAGTGGCGCAACCTCGCCGCCCTCCCGGAACACGCGGCGACGAAGGCGCGCCTCGCCGCCTTTCTCCCGACGCGGGATGCCCCGCATGCTCCCGGCGGTCGCGAACGCGTCCTCACCTACGACGCCGATTCCGACGTGGCGTCCTGGGAAGGCCACCCAGTCCACCGCGACGATCCCATACCGGAATGATCGCCTCGACCGACTCCCTGGCCGTGCCGGTGCACGGACCTTCCGACGACCCGCCGACCCCCGAGGGCCCGTCATGGCACGGCTGGTGACCCGCACCAAGGCCCTGCGGGAGTGGCGGCTCTACCTGCTCGTGCTCCCCTCCCTCGCGCTGGTCGCGACCTTCGCCTATTTCCCGGCGGCGAGCGCGATCTACCACGGCTTCTTCGAGTGGGACGGCGGCGACGCCAAGCAGATGATCGGCTGGGACAACTTCCGGCGCGCCCTCGGGGACGACGTGCTCCGGGGCGCCTTCGTGACGGTCTCGATCCTGATGCTCTTCAACCTCTTCAAGATGATCCCCTCGATCGCGATGGCCGTGCTCATCCATCGGTTGAAGAGCGACCGCTGGCAGTACGTCTACCGCGCCCTCCTCGTCGTGCCCATGATCGTGCCGGGGCTCGTCACGCTCTTCATCTGGAAGTTCTTCTTCGATCCCAACCTCGGCCCGCTCAACCGGGTGCTGGAGGCCACCGGGATCGAACGGCTCCTCCAGTGGCTCGACGGGGTCTTTGGTTGGAACGTCTTCCACGCGGGCGTGCCGATCGGCTGGCTCTCCACGCCCGAGCTGATCCTCCCGGTGCTTTTCCTATGGGGCTTCCCGTGGATCGGCGCGGTCGGCGTGCTCATCTACCTCGCCGGGCTGCAGTCGATCGGCCGCGAGGTCTACGAGGCCGCCGAGCTCGACGGCATCGGCCCGATCGCGAAGTTCTTCTACATCGAGCTCCCGCTCATCCTCACCCAGGTGCGGCTCTCCCTGATCCTGCTCGTCGTCGGCACGCTCCAGGGCTACGGCCTCCAGCTCATCCTCCTCGGCGAGACCGGGGGCCCCGCCGGCCGCGGCATGACGCCCGGACTCTGGATGTACAACCGCGCCTTCATCGCCGGCGAGTTCGGCTACGCCTGCGCCATCGGGATCATCCTCTTCGTCTTCATCCTCGTGCTGACCCTGATCAACAACCGCTTCGTGAGGATCGACAAATGAGCGCCGGTTCCGGGGCCGGCCGCGCGCGCCCGTGGCGCGACTGGCCCAAGCACGCGGTCATCCTCTGCTTCGTCGCCATCGAGCTCTTCCCGCTCTACATGATGGCGCAGATCTCCTTCAAGGACAACGCGGCCTTCATCCAGAACCCGTGGTTCCCGAGCAACCCCGTCACCTGGCTCTGGGAGAACTGGCTCTTCGGGATCCACCTCATCGGTCCCTACATCGCGAACTCCCTCTTCGTCGCGGTCACCGGGACGGTGGCGAGCCTCGCCCTTGCGATCCTCGCGGCCTACTTCTTCGGGCGCTACCGCATGCCCCTTTCCGGCCTGCTCTGGGCGGTGTTCCTCGTCCTCATGCTCATGCCCGGCGTCGCCAACATCGTGCCGCTCTTCTCGCTGCTCCAGCGGATGAACCTGCTGAACACGTTCTGGGCCCTGATCATCGTGGGGGTCGCGGGCGCGCAGGTCTTCAACATCTTCGTCCTGCGCCACTTCATCGAGGATCTGCCGCAGGACCTTTTCGACGCGGCCGAGATCGACGGCGCCGGCCACCTCCAGAAGATCGTCAACGTGGTCGTGCCGATGGCGGCCCCGATCATCGGCACGCTCGCGATCCTCACGTTCCTCGGGAAGTGGAACGAGTTCCTCCTCCCGCTCATCGTGCTGCGCGACCGGGAACTCTTCACGATCGGCGTCGGCCTCATCTACCTCGACGGGGAGTACGTGAAGCAGTGGGGTCGGATCATGGCGGCCTTCTTCATCGCCTCGGTGCCGCTGATCATCCTCTTCCTCTTCACCATGCGCCTCTTCGTCCGTGGCCTCTCCCAGGGCGCGATCAAGGGATAGCGGCCTCCGCGGCCGGGCGGAGTTCCGGAGCGGCGGCGTCCCCGCCGCCGGAGCGACGTCAACCCGGCGGCGGGGACGCCGCCGCTCCGGGTGGGTCCACCTCACGCCTCGCACGGGCGGCGCCGGGGTTGACCCGGGGACTCCGCGGGATTGGCTACCGGCTCCGTGCACGCCACGCCGCGATCCTCCTCCGCCGAGCAGCCGCTCGACCGGCTCCGCCGGCCGCTCCGCGATCTGCGCATCTCCGTCACCGACCGGTGCAATTTCCGTTGTCCCTACTGCATGCCCGCGGAGGTGTTCGGCCCCGACCACGCCTTCCTGCCGCGCGCGGCCGTGTTGACCGACGACGAGCTCGTGCGGCTGGCGGCGGCCTTCGTCCGCGCGGGGGTGACGAAGATCCGGATCACGGGCGGCGAACCGTTGCTGCGGGAGGGGCTGCCGGGGTTGCTGCGGCGGCTGGCCGCGCTGCCGGGCGTGGAGGATCTCTCGCTCACGACCAACGGTTCCCGGCTCGCCCGATTCGCCCCGGAGCTCGCCGCGGCCGGGCTGCGCCGGATCAACGTGAGTCTCGACGCCCTCGACGACGCCGTCTTCGCGCGGATGAACGGCCGGGGGTTTCCCGTGGCGCGCGTGCTCGAGGGGATCGACGCCGCCCGCACCGCCGGTCTGGGGGTGAAGATCAACATGGTCGTCCAACGCGGGGTGAACGAGGGCGAGGTCCTCCCGATGGTGCGCCACTTCCGCGAGCGCGGGATCACCCTGCGCTTCATCGAGTACATGGACGTGGGCGAGAGCAACGGCTGGCGGCTGGCGGAGGTCGTGCCGGCGGCGGAGTTGATCGCGCTCGTGAGTCGGGAGTTCCCGCTCGAACCGCTCGCGCCGAACTACCGCGGCGAGGTCGCCTCGCGCTACCGCCACGTCGGGTCGGAGGTGGAGCTCGGGATGATCTCCTCGGTCACCGAACCGTTTTGCAGCGCCTGCCACCGCGCCCGGCTCTCGGCCGACGGCAGGTTCTACACCTGCCTCTTCGCCGCCACCGGGACGGACCTCCGGGCGCCGTTGCGGGCGGGAGTGGACGACGAGGAGTTGTTCGCCCGGATCCGGGGCGTGTGGTCGGCGCGGGCCGATCGCTACTCCGACGAGCGGGCGGGCCGGATCCTCGCCGGGGAGACGCCGCCGAAGGTCGAGATGTCGTACATCGGCGGTTGATCCCAGATCGCGTTGCTCAGAACAGTCCGGGAGAGCGCACGCGTCCTCGCGTGCTGGCGACGGCGTGTTGCGCGGCCGCTCCCCAGCCCCCCTCGCGCCTCGCGCCCCAGCGACCGCTCTCGCCTCGCCCGACCGCCCCACGCCTCTCGGCGAGAGGCGTGCCACCTCGGCGAAACTGGAAGCGCCCGACCCGGTAGCGCGCCTTTCGCCGAAAGGCGCGAGCCCGCACCCACCGCGCGCCGTCCGGCCGCCCGGATGTGCCTCCACTTCGGAAAGCGGTGCCAGCAGCTACTGCCAGTCGAGCACGGTGAGCCCAGGCACGCGGGCAAAGTGGGCGTCGCGCGTGGCGAGCGGCAACCCGTGCTCGAGCGCGCAGGCGGCGATCCAGATGTCGTTTTCCGGGATCGGCGTGCCCGCGGCGGCGAGCACTTTCTTGACCTTAGCGTAGTACTCGGCGGTGCGATCAGTCGGCAGCAGCCGCGCCGTGATGCGGGCAAACTCGCCGAGCTTGGCCAGCTCGCGCGCGGGCTGGCCCGCATGCTCGACGCCGTAGAGCAGTTCGCCCCAAGCGGTGAGCGGCAGATGCAGCGTCGCCTGGGCCTGCAACGCCGCTTGGAGTTTCGCCGTCACGGTCGCGATGCCGCGCAGATGCGCCACGACCGCGTCGGTGTCCAGGACGACGTCACCAGTCATGCGGATCGATCCTCTCGCAACCTTCTTCGATGGCCTTCTCGATCGCCGCGCCGTCCGGGCCGCCCCATGCGCCAGCGGTGCGCTCCAGCACCAGCAACCGCTCGGTGCGCGCCGCTTCCTTGAGCCCGTGGATGTAGTTGGCCGCCTCCTCCAGCTTGGGCGGCGGCAGAGTGCGCAGTTCTTCGACGATCATCTCGAGCGTGCTCATGCTTACGACCCTACGGCACGGCCGCATCCCGGGCAAGTCCGCCTCCACTCCTCTCGGCGAGAGGCGTGCCACCTCGGCGAAACTGGAAGCGCCCGAACCCGGTAGCGCGCCTTCGGGTAGCGTGCCTTTCGCCGAAAGGCACGAGCGCATGACGCGGTCCTGAGGCCCGCGCCCACCCTCGGCCGCCCCCGACCTACCGCACCCCGCCGGCCTCCAGCTCGCCGACCCGGGCGGCGAGCGCGGCGTTGGCCTTGTGCAGCTCGATCAGGTGGAGCGTCAGCTCCTCCACCTTGCCGAGCAGGCGCACCTGCAT
>DAIPIQ010000060.1:0-11812 GCA_036770745.1 Opitutaceae bacterium
TCATCAACGGTCGCAACGTGAGCAACGAGCCCGAGTTGTCCGAGGCCTACGGCCCCGAGACCCCCGACTACGCTCGCCTCCGTAACCGCATCGTCTGGGGCGCGCTCTGGACGTTCGGCGTCAAGGGCACGTTCTGACCCCGGCCGCCGGGGCGACCTCCACCCGGCGGTTGGAAAACCGCCGCTCCGGTCGACCCCGAGTCCGCTGCTACGGGGAGGGGACGTCCGGATCGCCGACTCCTCGGAGCGCGGTCAGGACGGCCCCACACACCCCGAGCAGCCGCGCCCGCAGCGGCGCGGCCCGCTCCGCCAGCGCGCGCTGTTCCGCCTCGTAGTCGGCGCGCCCCTCCGGCGTCTCCACCCGCACCGGCGCAAAGCCGAGCGCGCGCAGGTCGTAGGGGCTGGCGCGCATGTCGAGCGTGCGCGCTTCGAGGGCGAGCGCGAAGGCGTCGGCCACGAGTTCGCCGGGGGCGAAGGGCTCGAGTTTGTAGGCCCATTTGTAGAGGTCCATCGTCACGTGCACGCAGCCGCGCTGCTCCAGCCCGAGGCGGCTGTCACGTGTCGGCTGGAGGCGGTTGAGCGGCCGGGCCGCCCCGGTGAAGAAGCGGAAAGCGTCGAAGTGGGAGCAGCGCACCCCCGTCGCCTCCACGAGGCGCGCGATCTCGTCGGGCGGCAGGCGCAGCGGCGTCGACGGGTGGCGCACCGCCTCGGTGCGGTGCACCATCGCCCACTCGTGCATCCCCGAGCAGCCGAAGAAGGGCGGGCGCTCCGCGCAGGCCCGCAGCAGGACTTGTATCCAGCGAATGGAGTCGACCCGGTGCGCGGCGAGCCGCCGTGGATCCGCGGCGACTGCGCCGTCCGCCCGCCGCGCGTAGCCGGGCCGGCGGAGGAAACACCCCGCCCCCGCGCCCTCCAGCGCCCGGCCGAGGCCCGGATTCCACCGCTCGAGGTGCGAAGCGCGGCGCTTGTAGTACTCGAAGAGGAAGTCGAACACGGGGTGCCGCTCGCCCCGCGCCGCCCGCCGGCGGTGCGGCCCCGTCCAGACAGCGACGCGCTCCCGATGGGCGGCCTCGAGGGAGCGCCACTCGTCCTCGCCCAGGCCCAGGTCGGTGTCGGCGACGGGAGACCCGTGGATCGGTGCGGCGGCGGTCATGCGGCGGGATGTTCTCTTCCCGCGGAGCCCGCCGGCGTCAAGGCGGAGGCGGGTGCAGGCGGGACGCCCGCACCCACCTCGAAGGCCGCGCGCTCAGTCGACGAGGAACGTCTCGACGATGCCGACGCCGGTGGCGCCGCCCTTGCCGCGCACGATCACCGTGTAGGCGCCGGGCTGGAGGGTGAGCATCGCCGCCGACTCGAGGTCGTTGGCCGGCGCGAAGCCGGTCGCGGCGATCGCGGCCTGCTGGGTGGATTTCCAATCGTCGTTGCTCGCGATCGAGGCGCTCCCGCGGAAGACCTCGAGTGTCGTGTCGGCGAGCGCGCCGGCCACTCCGAAGCCTCCGAGCGACGGACCCTGGGCCCGCACGAGGATCGTCACCGGCGCGTCGCCGCGGATGATGAAGCCGCCGATCAGGACCTGGTCGCCCGCGCCGACGAAGCCGCGCGCGGCGAGGTTGATCAGCGGGGAGACGCCGGGCCGGGGATTGTGGACGGAGTTGCGCCCGTTGTGGGGCGTGCCGCCATAAGGGAAGATCTTGTTGTAGACCGAGTCGTTGGCGGAGACGTTGTCGATCCCGTCGGCCGAGCGGATCGTGAGCGGGTTGGTGCGCAGGTCGCTGATGATCGCGGTCACGGCGATGTCGATCACGTCGTCGCCGAAGCGGCGGCCGTTGGGCCAGCCGCCGGCGATCGTGCCGGCGGGGAAGCCGGGGAAGCCGGGCTGGACGGTCGAGGTGAGGGCGTCGCCGCCGAAGACGCTCATGCGCGAGAAGCCCGCGTCGTCGGCCCCGCCGCCGGTGCGCCGGGCCGGGCCGGTGGAGAGGTCGACCTTGATGAGGTCGGGGATGAAGATGCCGGCGAGGTCGGTGCGGCCGGTCGTGGGGGCGACGTTCTGGCCGCCGAAGACGATGGCGTTGATCAACGTCGCGAGCTCGGGGGTCTCGGCGTAGCTGCGGAAGTTGACCGCGTCGGTCGAGGGCTTGGTGCGGTTGTAGAGATCCTTGTCGCGGATGCCGACGAGGGCCTCGGCGAAGAGCGGGTTGCCCTGCCGGCCGACCTGGACCCAGTCGCCCGAGAAGACGGGAACGCCGGTGGCGGAGAGGGTGCGGTTGGCGCGGCGGCTCGTGGTGGCGTAGACGCCGACGACCTGCTGGTCGCCGCCGAGCTCGGCGACCGGGATCTCGAGGGAGATCATGTGGACGTTGAAGCCGCCCTGGCTGTCGAACGAGTTGTTCGCCCCCGAGCGGAGCTGGAGGAGGTCGAAGATCGCCTGGATGTCGCCGTAGAAGCCGTCCTCGCGCTGCCCGGCGAAGGCGCGGTAGCCGTTGGAGAGGGTGGCGATCGAGAGGCGGGTGTAGTCGTCGAGGTCGGCGGCGACCGCGACCCCGGAGCGGGCGGGATTGTCGCCGTCGTTGCCGACGTTGTAGCGGGGCGTGGCGATGCCCTGGTTGTTGGGCGGTACCGTCCCGGTGCCGAGCACCGTGCTCGTCGCGCCGACGACGCGCGTCACGGTGTAGGTCTGGGTGAGGTTCTGGGCCGCGTCGTCGACGGCGTTCACCACGCCGAGGTAGCTCTGGAGGATGGTGGCGTCGTTCTTATAGGCGGTGGTGAACTTGAACTGGTAGGCGATCGAGTCGTTGCCGAGCGGCAGGTCGGCCCCGCGGGAGATGAAGATCTGATAGAGGACGTCGTCGTCGAAGTTGTACTTGTTGGGACCGATGCCGGGTTCCTGGTGGGGGTAGACGGCGAGGGCGACCTGGAGGAACTTCTGCCCGTCGCGTTGGGCGAGGAAGGCGTAGACGTCGGTCGTGTTGGCGGCCGGGTCGAGGGTGATGAGCGGCGCATCCATGTGGCTGGAGGCGTGCGCGGCGGGGGCGAGGAACGAAACGGGGACGGCGGCGAGCAGGCCGGCGAACCCGAGCGCGAGACGGGAGCGGATGGTGGTTCTTTGGTGCATGGGAGTTGTCATCTCCCGGGGAACGCCGGCCGCGGGCGCGGCGGATGCGCGCGCGCGACGAAAGTTTCCCCGTGCCGTTTTCCCGCATCCGCCGCGCGGCGACGGGCGTTTTTTTTGGCCCGCGATCGCGGGCGCGGAGTCCGTCAGAGCTGCGTTGCGGGGCCGATCATCACGATCGGACCCTGCGGCGAGGCCGCGCCGCCGGCGGCCTCGAGGGAGACGGCGAACTGCGCCGCGGTCTGCACGCCCGACTTCGGGCGGAAGACCATCCGGCCTCGCCCGTCGGCGTCGGTCGTGAAGATGCCGGCGTCGATCGGGGCCTGGGTGGAGGGATCGATCACCCAGAGCTGGTAGGTCTTGCCCGGGGGCGGCAGGGCGAGGTTCTCGACGAGGAGCACGCCCTCCTGGGTGGCGTGGTTCCAGAGGGAGACGGCGAGTGCGCCGGGTTGGTCGGCGAGCTGCGTCTCCAGCCGGGCCACGCGCATCTGGGCGAGGTCGGCGGAGCGGCGGGCGACGGCGAGCTCGTCGCGCAGGCGGTCGGCCGCATCGACGAGCGCGAGGCGCTCCCTCTCGTGCTCGTCGGCGAGGCGGGCGAGGTCGGCCCGCGTGCCGGCGCGCTCGTAGGCGAGCAGGCCCGCCATCAAAGCGAACGCGGCCGCCGCGGCCCAGCCGATCCACGAGGGGAAACCGACCATGCGGCCGCCGTCCGCGGGGACTGCGCGGGGCGTGAGCACGCCCACGGGCGACGGGGCGGCGGCGATCGCCGCGAGGACGCGCCCGCGCAGCTCCGCGCCCGGGGTCGCGGGCGGGAGCATCCGCGCGGTCTCTCCGAGCGAGTCCGCAAAGTCCGCGACGAGGCGGCGCAGCTCCGCGTCGGCGAGCATGGCGGCTTCGAACTCCGCGCGTTCGTTTTCGGGCAGGATCCCGAGGGCGTAGGCGCCGGCCTGCTCCTGGCGTCGCTCGTCCATGGCGGGTTTCAGAGGATCCTCCGGAGTTTTTCCTGCATCCGCAGCATGCCGCGGCGGATGCGGGCCTTGATCGTGCCGAGGGGTTCGCCGAGGCGCTCGGCGATCTCCGTCTGGGTGAGCCCGCCGAAGAAGGCGAGCTCGATGACGCTGCGCTGCTCGGCCGGCAGTTCGGCGAGGACGCCGCGCACGTGGGCCCCGCGGTCGTTGTCGCCGGGAGGCGGCTGGCCGTCGTCGGGAGTCGGATCGGCCGCGGCCTGTTCGGCGAGGCGGTCGCCCCGGATGCGGGCGCGGAGCCGGTCGATCGCGCGGTTGCGCGTCATCACCACGGCCCAGCCGAGCGGGCGGCCGAGCGAGCGGTCGAAATCCGCCGCCCGTTGCCAGATCTGGACGAACACCTCCTGGACCACGTCCTCGGCCGCGGCCCGGTCCCCGAGCACGCGGATCGCCACCGCGAGCAGGGTGCCGGCGTGCCGGTCGTAGAAACCGCCCACGGCCTCCTGCTGACCCGCCGCGATGCGGCGCAGGAGTTCCTCGTCGATGTCGGTGGTGGGAGCGGTGTTGGGCATGGGCGTCGATCGAGCGCGGCACCGGGGGCGCTCGCGGGCGGATCCGCCAAGGAAAAACTCGGGCGGAGGATGCCAGCAGGCGATTGGAAGAGGCAAGACCATGTGCGGTGCTTTCCGGTTCCTACGCCGCCCGCATTCTGCACGGACGCATCCGTCCGGGTGGGGAGAGACCCTACGGCTGCACCGGCGCCGTGAAGTGGAGGAGGAACTTCTCCGCGAAATACGGCCGCTCGGGGAAGAGCGCGTCGAGCGCCCAGACCTCCGCGGGCCGGCAGCGCAGGCCGGCGATCTCCTCGTGGTAGCGGGTGCCCTTGAAGTAGAAGACGCCGTTGGCCGGCGTGCCCGCCGAGCCGGGCCGCACCAAGGGCGCCGCCCAGCCGAGGAAGACGGGGAGCGCGGCCACGGCCCTGCCGAGCACGAAATCGAAACGTTCGCGCAGCGTCTCGGCCCGAGTGACGCGCACCCGCGCGTTGGCGAGCCCGAGCTCCGCGACCATCGACTCCAGGGCGCGGCCCTTCTTGGCGATCGAGTCGACGAGGGTGAAACGGCATTCCGGATACAGGACCGCGAGCGGCAGGCCGGGAAACCCGCCTCCCGTGCCGAGGTCGGCGATCGTCGCGCCGGCGGCCGGTCGCCAGACGCGGGCGAGCGCGAGCGAATGGAGCAGATGATGCTCCTCGAGGTGGTCGACGTCCCTGCGCGAGACGAGGTTGAGCCCTTCGTTGTGCGCCCGCACGAGGGAGACGAGCCGGGCGAGCAGCGCCAGCCGGTCCTCCGGAAGACCGGGAAGGAAACGGGAGACGAGCGGAAGCGCCTCGTCGGGCGCCGGCGGGTTCATCGGTCGCGTTGATCGGTCGCGGGAAGGCTTCCCGCAAATCCAAAGGGCGACGTCGCGCCCGTCTCCAGGAAGTGGATGCGCCTCACAGGGAGCCCGGCCGTCGGCCGCGGGGCGCGTGCTTGGCGAGCAACGCCTCCAAACCCTCCAGTGGCGGCGGGCGGCGCGTCGGGCCGGGCTTCGGCGCCTCCGCCTGCGACCCGGCCTCGCCCGCCAGCTCGGCGAGGCGGCGCTCGACGCGTTTCTCCGAAACGGGAAACGGCGTGCCCAGTTCCTGGGCGAACAAGGAGACGCGCAGCTCCTCCAGCAGCTCCGCGAGCTCCCCGCGGGCCTCCGCGGTGAGCCGGCCGGCGCGGTCGCGGGCCTCGACCGCGGCCTCGACTCGGGCGAGGGCGGCCGCGCCCGCGGCGTCGCGGGTCGCACTCTCGCGGGCGCGGCGACCGCGCACCTGCATCGCCCGGAGGCGCCGGGGCAGGTGGGCGAGCCGCCCGGCGGCGAGTCCGCGCGGGAAGTCCGCCGGGACGAGCCGCGCGAGGTCGCGCTCCGCGTCGCGGTAGGGCGGCGGATCGAGGAGCAGCTCCTGCCGCAGGGCGAGGATCGCCTGGAGCCGGTCGAGCACGCGCCAGAGCAGGCCCTTGCCCTCCTCGCGCGCCGCGGCCGCGGCCGCGAGGAAGGCGGCGCGGGTGAGCGGCGCGAAGGTGCGCCGGCAGAGGTGGTCGTGGAGGTGCGCCCGCACGTTGTCCCGCACCGTCTCGAGCGGGGCGAGCGTCGCGAGGAGCGGACCGAGCCGGGCGACGTCCTTCAAATCGCGCTCGAGCCACGCCAGCTCGCGGCGCAGCTCGTGGGCGAAGAACCGCGCGACGGCCGCGTCGAAATCGATCCGCGCCTCGGCCTCCGTCCGGAAGAGGCGCAGCGCCACGCCTCTGGTTTCCAGTCGCAGGCCGGGATGGCCGGTGATCGTCAGGCCCGCGTGCTCGGCGATCGTGACCGGCCCGGGAAACGGATCGAAATCCCACGTCTCGAGCGCGGTGCGCTCGAGGCGCCCGGCCGCCGCCGCCCAGGCCGCGGCGACGGGTCCGTCGGGCCGTCGGGCGGCCTCGCTCTCGTACTGTGCGAGGCGTTCCCGCACTTCCGCCAGATCGCGGTCGGCGGCGAGCGGTTTCCCGTCGGGACCGACCACCTCGACCCGCACGCGGAGGTGGGCCGGCAGCTCCGCGGCGCTCCAGTCGGAGGGGAACGTGCGCACGCCGTGCGCCTTCTCCAGATGCGCGGCGAGGCTTGCGACCAACGCGCCGTGGGTGGGGCGGAGTTCGCGCGCGAGCGTCGCGGCCTTCTCGGGGATCGGTACGAGCGCGCGCCGCACCTCCTTGGGCAGGGCGCGCAGGAGGTGGAGGATCTTCTCCTCGAGGTGGCCGGGCACGAGCCAGTCGAGCATCCCGGGTTGCAGCGTGCGGACCTCCGCGGCGGTGAGCCGGAGGGTGACGCCGTCGCGCTCCTCCCCGGGCTTGTAGACGTAGTGGAGCGGCAGCGCGGAGTTCTCCAGCATGACGGCGTCGGGGAACGCGCCGCGATCGAAGTCCGCGGGCAGCGCGCCGAGCAGGTCCTCCTCGCGGGCGTGGAGAAAATCCGGCTCGCGGCCGGCGCGCTCGCGGATCACCCGGTCGAGATCCTGGATCGAGGAGACCCCGGCGAGGCGCGCCGTGTAGAACCCGTGGAGGGCCTCTTCGACGTCGATCGCGCGGGTCGCGTGGAGGCGCGTGCGGAGCACGGCGACCTTGTCGCGGAGGCGGCGGTTGTGCTCGAGGAAGCGGTGGGGGAGCTGCAGCTCGTCGTTGAGGAGGCCTTCGCGGATGAAGATCTCCGTCGCGCCCGCGGGATCGATCGCGCCGTAGCCCACGCTGCGCACCCGCACTTCCAGGCCGTGCAGCCGCGTCGTCTCGCGCACCAGGACCCGTCCCGACTCGAGGGTGAACGACGGGTGGCTGTGCGAGACCGCGCAGACGTGCGCGCCGAGTTCGAGCAGCCACTCCGTCTCGATCCGCGCGCAGGTGCGGGCGTGGAGTCGCGCCGTCTCCACGATCTCGGCGGCGACGATCCAGTCGGGATGGCGCGGCGTCTTCGGCCCGCGCGGCTGCCGCCGTTCCTGCGTGCGGGCGGCGCGGTCGAAGAGCGCGGAGCCGGGAAAGACGACCACGCGACGTTCGGCGCCGGCGCGGAAGACGTTGCCCGCCTCGCGGTGGGCGACGTTGGCGAGCAGCCCCGGCAGGAGAGCGCGGTGGATCGCCCGGTAGCGCGGCCCCTTGAAGCGCAGGTCGGCGGGATCGGGAGCGGCTTCGGTGCGGTTCGTGGTCGCGGCCTTGTCGAGATCGCCGAGCGCCTCCGCGAGTTGCGCGTGGATGTCGCGCCACTCCCGCATGCGCGCGTAGTTGAGGAAGTGGGCGCGACAGAACTTGCGCAACCGGCCCTGCGAGAGCCGCTCGACCTCGCCGTGCACCTCGTCCCAGATCGCGAGCAGGGTGAGGAAGTCCGAATCGGGGTGGACGAAGCGGCGGTGCGCCGCGTCGGCCGCCGCGGTCGCGTCGGCCGGGCGCTCGCGGGGATCCTGGATGCTCAGCGCCGCCGCGATCACCAGGACTTCGGGCACGCAGCGTTCCGTCACCGCCTGGAGCAGCATCCGGCCGACGATCGGATCGACGGGCAGCCGCGCGAGATCCCGGCCGAGGACGGTGAGTTCGCGCGCGGAGTCGATCGCCCCGAGCTCCTCGAGGAGGGCGTAGCCGGCGCGGATCGCCGCCGGTTGTGGCGGATCGATGAACGGGAACCGCTCGATCTCGCCGAGCCGGGCCGACTTCAGGCGGAGGATCACCTCGGCGAGGTTCGCCCGGTGGATCTCGGGGGGCGTGAACTCGGGTCGGGCGTTGAAGTCGTCCTCCGAATACAGCCGGATGCAGACGCCCTCGGCGATCCGGCCGCAGCGGCCCTTGCGCTGGTCGGCGCTGCTCCGCGAGACGGGTTCGATCGGCAGCCGCCGGGTGCGCGTGCGGTTGTTGAAGCGGCTGATCCGCGCCTCGCCCGTATCGATCACGAAGCGGATGCCCGGGATCGTGAGCGAGGTCTCGGCGATGTTCGTCGCGAGCACGATCCGACGGTGGCGACCGGGGGCGAAGACGCGCTGCTGGTCGGCGGCGGCGAGGCGACCGTAGAGCGGCACGATCTCCAACGGGCCGAGCCGGCGGCCTTCGAGGAGTTCGGCGGTCTCGCGGATGTCGCGCTCGGTCGCGAGGAAGACGAGCACGTCGCCGCGGTCGCTCTCGAGGAGGATGCGCTCGACCGCGGGCACGACGGCGTCGAGGTGGGTGAACTCGCCCGCCTCCTCCAGTCCCGCGTCGACCGGCGCGTAGATGACCTCGACGGGATACATGCGCCCCGAGACCTGGATCACGGGCGCGTCGTCGAAGGCGCGGGAGAAGCGCGCGGTGTCGATCGTCGCGGAGGTGATGACGACGCGCAGGTCGCGGCGGCGGTGGCGCAGGCCGTTGAGGTGGCCGAGGAGGAAATCGATGTTGAGCGAGCGCTCGTGGGCCTCGTCGATGAGGATCGTGTCGTAGGCGCGGAGCATCGGATCGCCCTGCACCTCGGCGAGGAGCATGCCGTCGGTCAGGAACCTCACCGCGGTGTCGGGCCCGGTCTTGTCCATGAAGCGGATCCGGCAACCGACCTCCCGGCCCCAAGGCACGCGCATCTCCTCGGCCACGCGCTGCGAGAGCGAGATCGCGGCGACGCGCCGCGGCTGGGTGCAGGCGATGCGCGAACGACCGGCGGCGAGGCAGAGCTTGGGGAGCTGCGTGCTCTTGCCGGAGCCGGTGTCGCCCGCGACGATGAGCACGGGATGCGCGCGGATCGCGGCGATCAGTTCGTCGGCGCGCGCCGAGACGGGCAGCTCGGGAGGGAAGGCGAGCCGCCATGGCGGGGCCCCGCATCCGGGAGAACCCGATGGCTGGTTGGAGGCTTTCACGGACGGCGCACGCGCGGGAAGCTCAGCGTGCGAACAGGTGCCCGCGCAGACGAACGCGATCGTCTCCGCGAATTCCCGCGACATCTTCGGAACCGCGCTCGAACACGAAGGTCGTGTTCAATCCGCGAACCGATCCGACGATACCAACAAAACGATCTGACGGTGATTGCACGCGGATCAAAGTGCCCTAAGTTTCCCGCCCCGACCTGTCATGAATTGCAAACCAGAAAAATCCCCCAGGTTTGCCGTCAATCGCGCGGCGATGGTGTCGCGTCTTCCCGGCGTCAAACTCTCCTCCTCGGCCAAGCGCTTCGCGCGCGGTCGGCCGAAGCTCGTCCCCACCGGATTGCTTCCGGGGTATGACGAGGCCAGCGCGCCGCTGATCGCCGAGCGCATGCCGACCTCGCGGCCCGCCGGTTTCGGTCGCGGTCGCCGGCTCGACTGAGCCCGGTTTCCGGTCCGGTCCGTCGTGACCCGCACGGTTTGCCGTCGCGGCCCGGGCGCGGCTCCTGCTAGCTCTGCGCCCGACGGGATGACATTCCGACTGGGCAGGAAAGAGGAGCCGGCCGAGGGGCTCCGGAGGATCGCGCTCGAAGAGCTCGACCGCACGCGCGCGCTGCTCGTGCAGGGACGCGACGAGGTGGCCGCGCTCCACGAGGCGCGCAAGCAGCTCAAGAAGTTGCGGGCCCTTCTAGAGCTCGCCCGACCGGCCCTGGGGGCGCTCGCGCTCGAGGAGGGCGTCCGCCTCCGCGACGCGGCGCGGCTGCTCTCGCGGCATCGCGAGACGGATGCGCTCCGCACGCTCCTCGAGCGCGAGGCGCGGATCGCGGGATCGACGGAGTTCGACCTGCTGGAGACGGCCTTGCGTCTGCATCAAATGGCGCACAAGGCCCCCGGGGACCGCGCCCGCGATCTCGAGGCCGCCCGACGCGCGCTCGGGGGCGTGCGGCGGCGGCTCGCCGCCGCACCGCTCGAGGCGTTGCCGCGCGGCCTCTGCCAGCGCCGCTTCCGGCGGCTCTACAAGCGGGTGCGCGACTCCCTGAAGTCGCTTGGCACGACCCCGTCGGTCGACGCCCTGCACGACGTGCGCAAACTTTCCAAGCGGCTGCTCAACCAATCGCGGATCCTGGCCCGGATGGGGGGAGGCTCGTTCACCGTTTTCCGGGCCGAGCTGGTCGCGTTCGACGATCTGCTGGGTCGCGGTCGGGATTGCGGGATCCTCGGCGCCCTGCTGCGCGGGGTTCCCGCCGCGGAGGCGCCGCTGCGCCACGGGTTGGGCCTGCGGGCGCGGCTCGAACGGGTCTCCGAGGAGGCCGCGGCCGAGGCGCTGCGGCTCGGCCGACGGATCTTCGCCCTCGGATCCCGCGATTTTTCCGGGCGGATGTTCTTCTGAGCCGGGCGCCGGCCGCTACCCGTTCCGAGCGGGCGGTTTCGGGGACGTCCACAACCGGAGCACGTGTTCGGCGAGGTTGCGGAGGCGGACGCGCCCGGCCCCGAGATCCTCGTGGAGGCGCGCATCGGCCGCGCCGCGCTCGGCGGCGTAGGCGCGCAGTTCTCCTTCGAGCGTCGCGACGCGGGATTCGAAGGCGCCGCCGTCGCGATCGAGGGCGAGCACGCGCTCCGTCCAGAAACGCCGCTCGTCGGGATGGGCGTGCAGGTAGGCGAGGAACGCGTCTTCGCAGCGATTGAGGCTCACGCCGGAGCAATGCCCGCGGGGCCCGCCCCGGCCAAGGGCGAAGCTCAGGGCGTCGAGGCGAGGTTGCGCGAGTTCTGCTCGGCCTGCTGGCGGGTCGCGGCGGCGATCTCGATCTTGCGCTCGACCCCGAGCTTGCGGACCTGGTCGGCGAACCTCGAACCGATGTAAAGGTTGCCGCGCTCGCTGAGGTGCACGAGGTTCGGGGCGAGGACCTCGTGGGCGTTGCCCGAGGCGACGTCGGAGGCCCTGCCGGAGACCCACTCCTGCCAGTTCACGAACTGGAAGCCGTGCGCGCGCGCCTGCTTGCGGATCACGCCGGCGCGGCGTTCCGCCATCCGGTCGACCGGGTCGTTGCCCATCCAGGCGGAGAGGGCGATCTTCACGGCCTCGGGCCGCGCCGCCTTGCCGATCGCGGCGAACCAGCGCCCGACGACCTCCTCGTACTGATCGGGCGGGAGTTGCGCGTCGAAGAACTGGCCGCTGACCACGAGCACGTCGGGGTTGGCGGTGGCGATGTCCTCGGCGATCGCGGCGTCGGGGATCGCGTTGCGGTCGCCGTTGGAGACGTGCTGGGCGTTGTGGCCCCACGGGCGGCTCCAGACTTCGTAGCCGAGCAGGCGG
>DAIPIQ010000060.1:11822-20380 GCA_036770745.1 Opitutaceae bacterium
CGCGCTGCGCTTCGGAGGCGTCGACGGGCATGCGTCCGAGCAGGCGGGCGGCGACCCACGGGTAGGAGCCCGTGCCGGTCTCGGAGGAGCTGTCGCCGATCCACACCATCCGCACCGGCGGGGTCGCGCCCTTCCAGGCGAGCACGGCGTGGCGCGTATCCGGAATCTCGACACCCTGGAACTCGAGCGCATCGGCGAGGATCTCGACCTGCCGGCGCTTGCCGGCGCCGAGCTCGACGGGCACGTGAAGCGTGCCGCCGGAGACGTCGTCGATGCCGACGGAGGCGACGAGCCGGTTGTCGACGAGGACGCGGAAGCGGGGATTGTTGCCGCGGCAATTCACGTAGATCACGGGGGCGTCCGATTCGAAGCGCACCGCGAAGCCCTGCGAACGGGCGGTGCGGGGGCGCAGCGTCGTGCCGTCCATCGCGAAATCCGTGCCGAAGGCGGCGAAGAGCGGATCGCCGGCCGCGGCGCGGCGGCCGGAGGAGACGCGCGTGTCCCAGCCGCTGGTGGTCGCCTCGAGAGTGACCCACTGCGTGGGCTCGGAGTTGCCGGCGCCCCAGAAGGCGAGCAGTTCGCCGTCGGCGCGGCGGATCATGATGCGGCTGCCGCCGGCGGCGGTGACGCGGGCGGTGAAGCGCGTGCCTTCGGCGATGCCGTCGGGTCCGATCGGAGCGAGGGTGATCGTGCGGTTGGCCCCACCTGTACCGAGGATCTGGTGACGCGGCGTGGTGGCGTTCCAGGTCTCGTCGCCCGAGAGGGTGCGGACGAGCGCGGAGTCACGGACCTGCTGGACGATCGGCGCGGCGGTCCAGAGTTCGGGCAGCTCGCCGAGGAGGCTGCGAGGGGCCGCGTCCGCGAGCGGGGCGGGCGAGGCCGCGAGAAGAAGGATGGCGAGCGGGCGGAGGGCGCGGGGGAAGGGGGTCATCGGAAGTGGAGGTTGGTTTGAGTATCGGCCGTCGTCCGGGTCACCTAACCCACGATCGGTGCTCGAGTAATCTACTCCAAGGGCCGTTCCGGCGGCAGCGGGGCGGTCCCCGTTCCGGTGGTTGGGCGCGATCCCCCGGACGAACCGGGGTGAGGCTCGAGTCGGGATGGAGCGGGGGCGTAGAGCGGCTCCGTTTACCCGGCGCGACTCTACGTGGGAGGCCCGATCTCAGCCGTAGACATGCGGTTGGAGCAGCGGCTGCGAGCACGACGTGCGACGCGGGAAGGTGGACGCGGGCCTCTGGACCGCGTCGCTCGGCGGACGTTCGCGCAACACGCGTCCGGCCGGCGTCCACCTTCCAACTGCGTTGTTGCGTTTCAGGCCTGGGCGCGCAGCTCGGCCTCGAGCGTCACGTAGTCGGGTTTGCCGGAGCCGAGCACGGGGATCCGTTTCCGATGCACGAGCACGCGCGGGACGATCAGTTCGGGAGCGCCGCGCTCGCGGGCGGCGGCGAGAAGGGCCTGGCGGGCCGGCTCGGGCTGTTCGGTGATCAGGACGATCTCCTCGCCTTTCTGGGGGTGGGGGCGGGTGATCGCGGCGTGGAGCGCCGCCGGCCATGCCGCGGAGGCGAGCTCCTCCACGGCGGTGAGGGAGACCATCTCGCCCGCGATCTTGGCGAAGCGTTTCGCGCGACCGAGGATCTTCACGTAGCCCTCGTCGTCGACCTCGACCACGTCGCCGGTGTCGTACCAGCCGTCCGCGGGCGGTTGCAGTTCGCCCGGACGGTCGGCGAGCATGTAGCCGAGCATCACGTTGGGGCCGCGCACGTGGAGGCGGCCGCCGCGTTCGATGCCGGGCACGGGTTCGAGCCGCCATTCGATGCCCGGAAGGAAACGGCCGACCGTGCCGGGCCGGTTGAACATCGGCGTGTTCATCGTGAGCGCGGGCGCGGTCTCGGTGGAACCGTAGCCCTCGAAGATCCGCACGCCGAAGCGCTCGGCCCAGAGGGTGCGCGTAGCGTCCTTGAGTTTCTCGGCCCCGGCGAAGGCGTAGCGCACGGAGTAGAAGTCGTAGGGATGGGCGCGTTTCGCGTAACCGGCGAGGAAGGTGTTCGTGCCGAAGAGCAGCGTGGCGTTGGTCTGGTAGACGAGCTCGGGGATCACGCCGTAGTGAAGGGGCGTCGGATACATGAAGACCGGCACGCCCGTGAGCAGCGGGACGAGCGTGCCCCCGGTGAGGCCGAAGGCGTGGAAGACCGGGAGGCAGTTGAAGACGCGGTCGCGCCGGTTGAAGTCGATCCGCACGGAGAGCTGGTGGCGGTTCGCGTGGAGGTTGCGGTGGGAGAGCACGACGGCCTTCGGCGTGCCCGAGGAGCCCGAGGTGAAGAGGATCACCGCGGGGCGGTCGGCGATCGCGCCGGCGGCGCCGCGCGTGCGACGGCGATACACCGCGCCCGGGGCGGTCAGGCAGGCGAGGAGGCGGGCGAGACCGGCGACCGTGCGGCGCTTCAGGTCCTCGAGGAAACGGACCTCGACCCCGGCCCCGCGCATCGCCTCCAAGGCGGGCTCGAGACGGGCGAGGGCGGCGAAGCGCCGCGACGTCCAGACCACGCGCACCCGCGCGGTCGCGCAGGCGGAGACGAGGTTGGCCGGGCCGGCGGAGTAGTTGAGCATCGCGCAGACGCGGCCCGAGGACTGGACGCCGAAGAACGAGGCGACCGCCGCTGAGCTGTTCGCGATGAGCAGGCCGACGGGTTCTCCCTGGGCGGTGCCGGCGCAGAGTTTCGGCCCGAGGTAGAGGCTCGTCGCGACGAGGCGGCGGTAGGTCAGAGGCTTGAATTGGATGTCCTCCAGGATGCGGAAGCCGCGGCCGTGGACCCCGGCGGCGTCGAGCAGGGATTGGAAGAGCGGGCGGCCCGTGTCGGCGGTGGCGACGCCGATGACCGCGAGCATCTCGTAGAGCTCGCGCGCCATGTACTGCCGGCCGGCGCGACCGCGCACGTGCGGAGGCGGGTGGAACTTCCGCGGCGGAAGGATCGTGAGCGTGATGCGGGGGAACCAGCGTTGCCGCACCTTGCCGTGCAGTCGGGAGAAGGGCGTGTGGAGCGCGCCGTCGATCCGCACCGGCACGAGATCGGCGTCGGCCTTGTCGGCGATCAGGCCGGGGCCCTCGTAGACCTTCATCAACGCTCCGGTCACGGTGAGGCGGCCTTCGGGAAAGATCACGATCGGCACGCCGGCGCGGGCAAGGTCGGTGAGCACCTTGATCGCCATCGGCTTCGTGGGGTCGAGCGGATGCACGTTGACCGCCCAGAGGAAGGGGCGCACCCACCAGCGCCGCGCGATCTCCGTGTTGATCGCGAACGTCGGCCGCTCCGGAAGGAACGCCGTGAGCAGCACCGCGTCGAGGAACGAGGTGTGGTTGGCGATGATCACGCGGCGCGCGCCGGCCGCCGCGTAGTTCTCCGCTCCCCGGACCTCGACCGAGTAGAGCGCGCGGAGGATCCAGCGGACGAACGTGTGGACGACCGACTCCGGCACGAGGCGCACGATGTAGACCGCGACCACGAGGTTGGCCGCGGCGACGAGCAGGATCACCGTCGTGGTCGCGATGCCGGCGGCGAAGAGCCCGGCCGAGACGACGGCGATCCCGGTCATGAAGAGGGCGTTCATCACGTTGTTCGCGGCGATCACGCGCGAGCGGTGGGCGGGCTCGGCCCACGCCTGCATCATCGCGTAGAGCGGCACGCTGAAGAGGCCGCCGCACACCGCGATGCCGGCGAGGTCGAGCGAGAGGCGGAGGCCGACGGGGGAGAGGAGGGAGAACGCCTCCCTCGCGAAGCGGTCGCCGAGCCCCGCGGTCAACCACGCGACATCCGCCATGAAGATCGTGATGCCGAGGCCGGCGAGCGGGACGAACTTCGCCGAGATCGCGCCTCCGAGGAGCCGCGAGCAGCCGAGCGAGCCGATCCCGATGCCGACCGCGAAGACGAGCAGGAACGTCGTCACGAGACGGTCGCCCGCGACGAGCGGGTTGCCGGCGACGAGGTGCTTCTGCACGTAGGCGGGGACGAGCGTGAGCCAGAACGCGCCGATCACCCAGAACCACGAGATCCCGAGGATCGCGCGGAACACGCCCCGCTGCCGCGAGGCGTAGCCGAGGAGGCCGGCCGTGGCGGTGAAGAGATTGGCGTCGAGCCGGAGCGCGCGCCCCTCGGGCCTGGGCTCGGCGGGCGGCACTCCGAAGCTCGCGAGCCAGCCCAGCGCCGCGATCGCGAGCACGGCCGTGCTCACGACGAGCGGCCGTGGTTCGCCGTCCTGCAGGATGAGCAGCCCGCCGCAGAGCGTCCCGAGGAGGATCGAGAGGTAGGTCGCGGCCTCGAAGATCGCGTTGCCGCCGACAAGCTCCTCCTCCCGCAGGTGAAAGGGCAGCAGGCCGTACTTGAGCGGGCCGAAGAAGGCGGACTGCGCGCCCATCAGGAAGAGCGTGGCGAAGAGGAACCAGACGTTGTCCGTGAGCAGCGCCGTCGCCCCGAGCGCCATCGCGCCGATCTCCCAGAGCTTGGTCGCGCGCACCAGCCGGGCCTTCTCGAACTTGTCCGCCAACTGTCCCGCGAAGGCGGAAAAGAGGAAGAACGGCAGGATGAACAAGCCGGCGATGACCTGCGTGAGCACCTCCGGCCGCCAGCCCTCGCGCGCCGCGAAGTGGAAGGTCGCGAGGATGAGGAAGGCGTTCTTGAAGAGGTTGTCGTTGAACGCCCCGAGGAACTGCACGACGAAGAGCGGCAGGAACCTCCGGGTGCGGAGCAGGTGCACCGGGTTGGTCGACATGTGCGGGCGACGATGGGCGGCGGTCGCCCGCATGGCAACCGGCGTGCGGGAGCCCGCCCCGGATCAGCCCGCGCGCGCGTCCTTCAGGCCCGCCGCGTAGGCCTCGAAGACGCGCCGGATCTCGTCCCGCACCCGCCGGAACTCCCCGAGGATCTCCTCCTCGGTCCCGGTCGCGTGGGCGGGGTCGTCGAAGCCCCAGTGGTGGCGGTTCACCTGCCCGGGAAACATCGGGCACGCCTGATCGGCGTTGCCGCACACCGTGATGACGGTGGTGATCCGTCGGGAGAGGAACTCGTTCATGTGCTTCGAGGCGTGTCCCGAGATGTCGAGGCCGATCTCCCGCAGCGCGGCGATCGCCTTCGGGTGCACGTAGCCGGCGGGCTTCGAGCCGGCGCTGAAGACGTCGACGAGGTCGCCGACGGCGGCGCGAAGGATGCCTTCGGCCATGTGGCTGCGGCACGAGTTGCCGGTGCAGAGGATCAGGACGGAGGGTCGTTCGTCGGTGTTCATGATCGGAGGATCAACCGCAGCATCCCGAGGGACCGCAGCATCCCCGCTCTTCGCCCCCGGCGTGGACGCGAAGCGGGCCGAGCCCGGGCAACTCGACGCGGCGGATGGCGACGCCCGTCTCGGGATGGAGGGTGAGCGGGGCCGCGTCGTCGGGCTGCTCGATTTCGAAGGCGGTCCGCGGATCGTTCGCGGACGCGGGCACGGTTTCGTAGATGAATTTCGTCATGATCGGATGGGTTGTTGGAGGAGAGAGAAGGCGTCGCAGTGGTTCGACGCCGACGGGCTCGTCGACGAGACACGGGAGCGCGACGGTGCGCCGACCGAGCCCGCCCACCACCTCGACGAAGCGGCGGGCCTCGGCCCGGGCGCGACGGAGCAGGAGCGGGTCGCGCGTCCCGGTGAGGGCGAGGCTCTGGTTGATGATCCACGCGAACGGGTCGATGTGCGCGCGGCGAAGATCCTCCTGCAGCGAGGCGGCCTCGTGCACGGGTGTCGCCTCGGGCAGCGTCACGAGGCAGACGCGGCAGTAGTCCGGATCGCGCAGCCGCGGAAGCAGGGCTCGCACGGGCTCCGGGATCACCGCGCGCGACTGACGCCCGAGCTCCCGGTGGTGCGCCTCGGTCGCGTCGAGCAGCAGGAGCGTGTGACCCGTGGGAGCGGTGTCGAGGACGACGAAACCGTCCCGCCCCCGATCGACCTCGCGTGCGAACGCCCTGAAGACCGCGATCTCCTCCGTGCAGGGCGAGCGAAGATCCTCCTCGAGCAGCGCGCGCGCCTCCGCGTCGAGCCCCTCGCCCTGGGTTTGCAGCGTCTCCGCGACGTAGGCGGCGGTCTCCTCCACCGGGTCGATGCGGCCAAGCGAAAGCCCCGGAATCCGCTCGGGGAGGAGCGAGGCGACGTTCGCGGCCGGATCGGTCGTGGTGAGGTGCACGCGATGGCCCCTTTGGGCGAGGGCGACCGCGAAGGCGGCGGCGACCGTCGTCTTGCCGACGCCTCCCTTGCCCATGGTCAGCACCGCTCCGCGGCCATGCTCCGCGAGGGCGTCGATCAACGCAGCGGGCGACAGCGTCTCCGGGAGCTCCGGGCCCCCTTCGGCGGAGGCCCCGTCCGCCCGGGCGACAGGAGCGAACAACCCCCGGAGCGACTCGACGCCGAGGACGTCCCGGGGGCGCAGCGGCACGGTCAGGTGCGGGATCGAATCAAGGAACCCGGCGTGCGCGGCGAGCGCGGCCCGGCCCCGCTCCTCGAAGGCGCGGGCGGTCGGGTCTTCTGAGTCCGCGGCGGCGAAGACCCCGTTGAGGATCAGTCGCTGGTTGGTGATCCCCGCGGCGGCGAGCTCGTCGCGCGTCCGCCTCGCCTCCGCAAGGGCCGACGCCACGGCCCGGCTCACGAGCAGAAGCACGGTCCGCGCGGGATCGGCGAGCGCGCGCATCGCCTCCGCGTAGACGGATCTCCGGGCGTCGAGACCGGCGAGCGGACCGAGGCAGGACGTGCCCGAGGTGTTCGTATCCAGAAAATGGGTCCACGCTCGCGGCAGCAGCATCAGGCGCAGCGTGTGCCCGGTGGGAGCGGTGTCGAAGACGACGTGATCGAAGTCCGTCGTCGCTCCCGGTTCGCCGAGGAGCCGCGCGAAGGCATCGAAGCCCGCGATCTCCGTGGTGCAGGCGCCGGAGAGCCCCTCCTCGATCGAGCGGAGGACGGCGTCGGGCAACCGGCCGCGGAGCGGGCCGACCACCTTCTCGCGGTACGCGCGCCCGGCGGCCTCGGGATCGATGTTCAGGGCGCTGAGCCGGGGAACCTCCGCGATCGGCGAGGGGTCCCGGGAGAGCGGGGTGCGAAGGACCTCGTCGAGGTTCGACGCCGGATCGGTGCTCACGAGCAGGACCCGCCGGCCGGCGTCGGCGAGCGCGACGGCCGTCGCGCAGGCGAGGGAGGTCTTCCCGACGCCGCCCTTCCCCGTGAAGAAGAAGTAACGGGGCGGTTCGTCGAACCACGCGAGGAAACCGCCGCCCTTCATGAGCGCGCGTCTCCAACCGGCGCGGCGAACCACGATCCGGCGAGCTCCTCGTCGGGATAGGCCCCCCGTCGGACGAGGGCGCCGTCGACGAAGATCGCCGGAAGGCAGGCGGAGCCCTCGGTTTCGAGGAGCCTCTGGAGTTCCGCGTTGCGAAGAAACTCGAGGGGCTGCCGGGCGAGGTTGTAACGGCGGACCTCGACTCCGCGCTCCGCGAGCCGGGCGAGTATGCCCGCGAACCACGGAAGGACCGGATCGACGGCGGGCCCGCAGACTCCGGAGTCGCAACACAGCGGCGGATCGTAGACGGTGATCGTCTTCATCGGGACGCGATCCGGGAGCGCGCGTGGTGCTCGAGCACGCAAGTCGGGCACTCCTCGCGGAGCCGCTCGAAGAACCCGCCGAGGCGGGCGAGGTCCCGCGCGAAGACCGGCTCTTCGGCGGCGCAGTCCTGAAGGCAGGCGAGGTTCGCCGCGAGCTGCGCCGAGGGGCGGGCGGGCAGCCGGTAGATCATCCACGAACCGCAGCGTTCGGACTCCACCATGCCCCGGGCGCGGAGGTAGGCGAGGTGCTTGGAGACCTTCACCTGCGGTTCGCCGAGCACCTTCTGGAAATGGCACACGCAAAGCGGCCCGCCCCGCAGGATGTTCAGGATCCGGAGGCGGGTGCGGTCGCAGAGGCACTGGTAGATGCGGAGCAGGTTCATCGGAGAGACCCAAGGATATTCCCCAATAGGTATATGTCAACCCGGAAGGCCTCCCCGGAGGTTTCCTACGAACCGGCGTCCCGCTGCGGGATCAGCTCGACCACCAGCTCCAGCGAGGCCCCGGCCCCGACCGCCACGCCGGCCTCCAGCCTGCGGAGCGCGGGATCGGGCGTGTCGAAATCCCGCATCAGGTCCGCGGCCTCGCGCACGGACCATCGCGCGCCGTCCGGTGCCAGGATCCGCGCGAGGAGCCGGCGGCCGTCCTGCTCGAGCATGGCGACGGGCCCGTCCTCGTGCTTGACGCGGGCGCGGGTGAGCATCTGCCAGCGCACGACGGTCGCGGCCGTGGCGGCGTCGATCCGGTCCCGGATCACCACCGCGCGCCGGTCGGGCAGGGTGAACGAGCGGATCACCCGGGCCGCCCGACCCGCGTGGAGCGGTGTCAGGTCGAGCACGCACCCGGGCGAACCCGCGCCGGTCTCGACCGAGGTGAACTCCGCGAAGCCGTCGGTCCGCTGCGGGGCGTCGTCGAGGACGAGCGTGGAGTGTCCCTGGTGGTTCAGCCGG
>DAIPIQ010000061.1:0-20308 GCA_036770745.1 Opitutaceae bacterium
GCGATCAACGACCCGGCCGCCGGCGGCGCGGGGGGACCCGCCGCGCCCGCCGGCGGCTCCTCCTACGGCACCGGCTGGGCCAACCTCTCCAACACGCCCTTCCGCCGCTACAAGGCGCGGCTCCACGAGGGCGGGATCCGCACGCCGCTGATCGCGCACTGGCCCGCCGGCCTGCGCACCGCCCCGGGCGCGACCACGGACGCCCTCGCGCACGTCGTCGACCTCGCCCCCACCCTCCTCGAGCTCGCCGGCGTCGCGTATCCGGAAACTCGCGACAGCATCCCGCTCGAGCCGCTCGCCGGCCGCAGCCTCGCGCCCGTGCTCGCGGGCGGTGCGGGCGAGGAGCCGGAGTTCCTCTTGTGGGAACAATACCGCAACAAGGCCGTGCGCCGCGGCGACTGGAAGGCGGTGCAGCCCGCCGAGGCCGAGGCCGCGGAGGCCTGGGAACTCTACGACCTCGCGACCGACCCCACCGAGCTGCACGACCTCGCCGCCCGCGAACCCGAACTCCTGCGCGAACTCGTCGCGGCCTGGCGACACTGGGCGGAGACCCACGCCGTGCTGCCCAGGCAGCGCTGAGCGGGCGCACCGCGCCGTTCGGTGCCATCTCCTCGTTCTCCGGGGTGGCGCTCCCTTCGCCGAAGGGAGCGTGAGCGTCGCGCCTCTCGGCGAGAGGCGCGCCACCCCGGGGAGTATGCGCTGACCGGCGCCGGGCGCTTCACGATCGCCACCTCCCGTCGCGACGCCACGCTGCAAGAGAGCTCATGGCGCTGCATCCGCACCTCCCCGCCTCCCCCTACGAACCGCTGGACCCCGACCGCCGGTGGTTCCCGGCGGACGAGGCCCTCCGCACCTCCGCCTACGAGAAACTGCTTCCGCCTCTCGTTGCCCGCATCCGCCGCGAAGTCGCCGCGTGGCGGGCGAACGGCTACGCGGGCGCCTCGCCGACCTCCGTTGCGCTCCTGCGCCATTGGTTCGAGACCGACCACCTCGTGGACGCCGAAGCGGGCGCACTCTCGCACTTCCGCTACTACTTTTTCCAGCGCGAGGCGGTCGAGGCGGTGGTCTGGCTGCACGACGTGCGCCGGGCTCGTGACAAGTTCGACCTGCTCCGCTTCGACGCGTCAGGCGCCGTTTCGTCCGGCATGTTCGACGAGGACTGGCCGCGCTACGTGATCAAGATCGCGACCGGTGGCGGCAAGACCAAGGTGCTCTCGCTCCTCATCGCGTGGTCGTTCTTTCACAAACTCTACGAGCCCGAATCGACCCTCGCGCGCAACTTCCTCCTCATCGCGCCCAACATCATCGTGCTCGACCGACTGCGCGCCGACTTCGACGGGCTGCGCATCTTCTTCAACGACCCGATCCTCCCGCCCAACGGCCACGAGGGCCGCAACTGGCGCGATGATTTCCAGATCGCGCTCCACATCCAGGACGACGTGCGCGTGCTGCGTCCGACCGGCAATCTCTTCCTCACGAACATCCACCGCGTCTTCCTCGGCGACGTGCGCGAGCCGTCGCTCGAAGACGATGATCTGCGCGAGTACTTCCTCGGCGACGCCTTCGGGGTGAAACCCGCCGGCAGGACGACGGACAGCAGGACGGACCTCGGCGAGATCGTCCGCGAGATCGACGAGCTCGCCGTCTTCAATGACGAGGCGCACCACATCCACGACAGCCGCCTCGCCTGGTTCAAGAGCATCCAGGACATCCACCACAAGATGCTGCAGAAAGACCGCCGCCTCTCGCTGCAGGTGGACGTCACCGCCACGCCGCGCCACAACAACGGCGCGATCTTCGTCCAGACCGTCTCCGACTACCCGCTCGTCGAGGCGATCCACCAGAACGTCGTGAAGCACCCCGTGCTGCCCGACGCGGCAAGCCGCGCGAAGCTGCACGAGCACAAGAGCGCGATCTTCCAGGAAAGGTACGCCGACTTCCTCGCGCTCGGCGTCGAGGAGTGGCGCAAGAGCGCGGCCGACCACGCGAAACTCGGCAAGAAGGCGATCCTCTTCGTGATGGTGGACGACACCCGCAACTGCGACGAGGTCGGCGAGCACTTGCGCAGGATCGCGCCCGAATTTGCGGACGAGAACGCCGTGCTCGTCATCCACACGAAGAACAACGGCGAGATCTCCGAGGCCGCTTCGGGCAAGAACGAGGAGGAGCTGCGCGTCCTGCGCAAGGCCGCCAACGAGATCGACACCTGGCGCTCGCCCGCGAAGGCGATCGTCTCCGTGCTCATGCTCAAGGAGGGCTGGGACGTCCGCAACGTCACCGTGATCGTCGGCCTGCGCGCCTACGCCGCGAAGTCGAACATCCTGCCCGAGCAGACGCTCGGCCGCGGCCTGCGCCGGATGTACTTCGGCACGGAGATCAAGGAAACGGTCTCGGTGATCGGCACGCCCGCGTTCATGGAGTTCGTCGAGTCGCTCCAATCCGAAGGCGTGACCTTCGAGCGCGCGCCGATGGGCGAGGGCGCCGGCCCGCCGCCTGCGATCCTCGTCGAGGTGGACGCGCAGAACGAGGCGAAGGACCTCGACGCGCTCGAGATCCCGATCCCTCGCCTGTCGCGCCGCTTTCATCGCGACTTCAAGGACCTCGAGGCGCTCGATCCCGCCGCGCTCGGCAACCCACGCCTGCCGCTGAAGCCCTTCACGCCGGAGGAGACGCGCGAGATCGTCTTCAAGCGCATGCTCGACGACGAGATCGACCACACGATCACGCTCGATGGCGCCGGACCGGCCGACTTCCGCTCGGTCGTCGCGTTCTTCGCGCGGCAGTTGTTGAAGGAGCTGCGCCTCGTCGGCGGCTACGACGTGCTCTACGGCAAGGTGAAGACCTTCCTGCGCGACCACCTCTTCGCGCCGTCGCCCGTGGATCTCGAGGATGCCGTCGTGCTGCGCAATCTCTCCGAGCCCGACGTGAGCAAACTGCTCTTCGATTCGTTCAAGAGGGCGATCAACGCCCTCACGATTTCCGACGCCGGCGCCGGCGCCGCGCGCATCGAGGACCACATCCGGCTGCGCGAGATGCGCCCGTTTCGCACGGAAAACCGGCCCTTCCTCGCCGCGCGCAAGAGCATCTTCAACCGCATCGTCGGCGAGGTGCGCTCCGGAGGACTCGAGCTGTCGTTCGCGGCCTTCCTCGAATCCGCGCCCGACGTCCTCGCGTTCGCGAAGAACTACCTGGCCGTCGGCTTCAAGCTGGACTACGTCCGCGCCGACGGCGACCTCTCGAACTACATCCCCGACTTCCTCGTGCGCACCGCCGACGGCACGGTCTGGATCGTCGAAACCAAGGGCCGCGCCGAACTCGACCTGCCGCAGAAGATGGCCCGCCTGCGCCAGTGGTGCGCAGACGCCACGGTGGCCTCGGCCGCGCAGGCGGATGGCCGCGCGATCCGCTACGACTTCGTCTTCGTCGATCAGACCGGCTTCGAGAAGCACCCACCGACGACGTTCGCGGGCCTGGCGGCGGCGTTCACCGAATACAAGACGCCCGCCTGAAATGCCGACGACGTCGGAACAGTTTCAGCAGATGCTTGCCGCGCCGGAAGGCAGTCGGGTCGAGTTCAAGTCTGCCAGCGGCGGCTACCACTTCGATTCGCTGGCGCAGTACTGTGTCGCGCTCGCCAACGAGGGCGGCGGTCACGTCGTCCTCGGCGTCACCGATCGTCGTCCACGACAGGTCGTCGGCTCGGCAGCCTTCGCTGAGCCCGGCCGCACCGAGGCCGGGCTGCACCAGAAGCTCGGCCACCGCATCCCGGTCGAGGAGCTGTTTCACGAGGGCGGGCGCGTCGTGATCGTGCATGTTCCCGCGCGCCTGCCTGGCGCTCCGTGGCAGGTGGACGGTCGTTACCTGAAACGCGCAGGCGATGAACTCGTGCCCCTTGGCGCCGCGGAACTGCGTGCCGTTTTCGAGGAGGCAGCGCCCGACTTCTCCGCCCAGCCCTCCGCCGCCACGCTCGCCGACCTCGCGCCCGAGGCGATCCACGAGTTTCGCGTGCGCTGGGCACGTCGGTCGAACAACGGCGCGATCTCACGCGCTTCAGACGAGCAGACGTTGCGCGATGCCGAGCTGCTCGTGGACGGACGCGTGACCTTCGCCGCCCTGATTCTCTTCGGCACGCGTGCCGCGCTCGGGCGCCACCTCGCGCAGGCCGAGGTGGTTTTTGAGTACCGCTCGTCGGAAGCCTCCGGCCCAGCGGCCGACCGCGAGGAATATCGCACCGGGTTCTTCGGCTTCTTCGATGCGCTCTGGCAGAAGATCAACCTTCGCAACGATCGCCAGAGCTACCAGCACGATTTCTTCCGCTACGACATCCCGACCTTCGACGAGGTGGCCGTCCGCGAGGCGATCCTCAACGCCATCGCCCATCGCGAGTATCGCCTCGGTGGCTCGGTCTTCATCCGCCAGTACGCGCGCCGCCTCGAGATCGTGAGTCCCGGTGGGTTCCCGCCTGGAATCACGACGGAGAACATCGCGGACCAGCAGAACCCGCGCAACCGCCGCCTCGCCGAGGCCCTCGCCAAGGCCGGCCTGGTCGAGCGCGCGGGCCAGGGGCTCAATCTCATGATCGAGACGGCGATCCGGCAGACGAAGCCGTTGCCGGACTTCGCCGGCTCGGCCGCGCACGAGGTGCGGCTCACGCTCGCCGGCACGGTGCAGAATCCCGCGTTCATCCGCTTCCTCGAACGCCTCGGCGACGAACGCCTCTCTGCCTTTTCCACCCACGACTATCTCGCCCTCGATGCGCTCCAGCGCGATTGGCCGCTGACCCCCGAACTTCTCGCCCGCATCCCCGGTCTCATCGCGGCGGGAGCCGTCGAGTCGCAGGGGCGTGGCAAAGGGGCGCGTTATTTTCTGTCCCGTGAACTCTACGCGGTGATCGGCGAGCCCGGCGCCTACACCCGCCGCAAGGGACTCGATCACGAGACGAACAAGGCGTTGCTCATGCGACATCTCTGGGACAATGCCGAGACTGGTGCCCCAAGAAGTGAACTGACCCAGGTGCTGCCGTCGCTTTCGAGTCGATCGATCAGCCGGCTCATGGACGAACTTCGCCGCGAGGGATTCACGGAGATCCGCGGTGAGCGGCGGGGATCCAGGTGGTTTCCGCTCCGACGTTATGTGCCATCGGAACCTGCTTCTGGCACATAACCTCTGGCACATAACCGCTCAAAAGACTGTCTTGCAGCATCTTATATGACACGCCGATTTCCCGCATGGCTCAAATCTGACCTTTAACCGCTGACCTATAGCCTTCCGCCATGCCCCGCCCGCCTGCCACCGAGCACTATGAACTGACCGACGCCGAGAAGCGCGACCTCATCGCGCTCATCCAGGCCGGCAAGCCGCTGCCCGACCGCTTTCGCTTCCTCCTCTTCGCCGACCGCCGCGAGGTCGAGCTGGTCTGGAACGGCAAGACGCGCGACGTCTGCACCGCCATCCTCCCCTTCCAGACCCTCGAGCACATCGACGAGCCGCGGAAGGAAGCCGGTCCGGGGAGCGCACGCGTCCCGCGTGCCGCCTCGGGCGTCCCGCCCGAGGCACCGGTCGAGCTTCAGCCCGAGCTCTTCGACACGGGCGGCCGCCAGATCAAGGGCTGGACCAACAAACTCATCTGGGGCGACAACAAGCTCATCCTCTCCTCGCTCAAGAGCGGCGCCCTCCGCCGCCAGATCGACGAGGCCGACTCCGCAAACAGCATCAGCCTTAACTATCTCATCCAGCACTCGGCGGGCAGCGGAAAGACGAACAGCATCTCCTGGCTCTCGCACCGGCTCGCCAGCCTGCACGACGCGAAGAACGTGAAGGTCTTCGACTGTGTGGTGGTCATCACTGACCGGCAGGTGCTCGACCGGCAGTTGCAGGACGCGATCTACCAGATCGAACACGCGCAGGGCGTGGTGAAAGCGATCGACCAGGACTCGAAGCAACTCGCCGCAGCGCTGATCGACGGCACGAAGATCGTCATCACCACGTTGCAGAAATTTCCGTTTGTCCTGCGCGGTTTGCTCCACGCCGCCGGTGCGGAAACCCAGGAAGAAGCGACGGCCGAGCAGAAAGCCGACGCAGCGACGTGGGAGGCGGAAATCGCCCGGCGACGGTATGCCGTCATCGTGGACGAGGCGCACTCCAGCCAGAGCGGAGAGACGGCGCGGGAGTTGAAAGCCATCCTCGGCGCGGCGGCCAAAGCCGAGAACCCGGAGGAAGAGCCGGATTGGGAAGACCGCCTGAATCAGGTGATGCAATCGCGCGGGCGGCAGCCGAACCTGAGCTTCTTCGCCTTCACCGCGACGCCCAAGGGCAAGACGCTGGAACTCTTCGGGCGCAAAGGAGCGAGCGGGTTGCCCGAGGCGTTTCACCTCTACTCCATGCGGCAGGCCATCGAGGAAGGTTTCATCCTCGACGTGGTAAAGAACTACACGACCTACACCACCTACTATCGGTTGGTGAAGGCCGTCGAAGACGATCCGAACCTGCCGAAGAAAAAGGCGGCGCGGGCGCTGGCGAAGTTCATGAGCCTGCACCCGCACAACATCGAACAGAAGACCGAGGTGATGGTGGAGCACTTCCGCCAGAAGGTGCGCGGACATCTCGGCGGACAGGCCAAGGCCATCTTCGGCAACGACACGATGACGCTCGTGCCGGTGACAGTGGGATAGACCCGGCTCGCCGACGAACTCCTTCCGGGAGGGATCAACCGTGACCGAACCCGGTCTCGACCACGACCTCCGCGACCCGGGGATCGACCCCGAGACGCTCGCCCGATCGCCGGCCTCGGGCCTCCGGGCGCGGGCCCGCCGCCCGGGTCACGGTGGATCCGATCCGTCCTCCCAGTGCTCGGTCAATTTCGGCGAAACGTGCCGCGAGGTGAGCCGCTCCTCGCGGAAACCTTCGATCCGCAACGGCTCTCCGGCCCTGGTGGCATCGATGGCGACGGCATCCGCCGGTGGCTCGCCCAGCCAGCGCACGGTGCAGTGCAGGAGCGTGACGTTGCGGGCATCGCGCACCCGGATCCCGGCGAGCGGCGCGTCTTCGAGGGCGCGCACCTGGCCGGCGCGGAACGGCTCCGCTCCGTCGGCGGGCTCGGCGGGCTCGGGTGGCCGCAGGTCGATCCGGCTCCGCCCGAAATCCGGCGACGGCGCGAGCTCGACGGTCACGCGATCGAGCACGATGTCCTCCGGGGTGCAGGCCGCGGAGCCGGCGATGAAGACACCGCCCTCGCCGCGCGCGAGGATCTGGCTGAAGCGCAGGCCCCGGAGCGTCCCGATTCTTCCGCCCGGGACGCGGGGTTGCGCCGTGATGTAGATCGGTTCCGCGGCGCCCCACCACGCGGGGTGGAAGAGCCGGGTCTCGATCACGATGTTCTGGACGAGGACGTTCTCGATGTCGCCCTCGTCGCGCAGGACGATCGCGATGCCGCGGTGGCTGCCGCGGATCACGCAGTTGGAGAAGATGACGTTGCGGATGTCGTCGTGGGTCTCGGTGCCGAGCTTCAGCGCCGCCGAGCGCGAGACGAGCGTGCAGTTGGTCACGACGATGTTCTCGCTCGGTCCGTAGCGGTTGTACTCGGGACGATTCTTGATCACGATGCAGTCGTCTCCCGCTTCGATGTGGCAGTCGCTGATGCGGACGTTGCGCGAGTGGTCCGGATCGATTCCGTCGCAGTTGGGGATCTTCGGGTTGTTGAGGATGGTGATGCCCGAGACGACGACATCGTCGCAGCCGGCGAAGTGGACGGTCCAGTTGGGCGAGTCACGAATCGTGAGGTCGGAGAGTCGCACGCGACGGCATCCCTCGAGCACCATGATCTTCGGTCGCCAGGGTTTGGGGCGGAAGATGTGGGGGAACTCCTCGGCCATGAAGAGGACGCCGCGGCCGTCGATCGTGCCGGTGCCGGTGAAGGCGATCTCTTCGGCGTCGAAAGCCTCGATGAGCACGGCGTCCCGGTAGTCGGACGGCTCGGTGCTGGCGAGCAGGCGGCCGCCCGGTTCGAGGTGCAACGTCACGTGCGACTTCATTTCGAAGGAACCGGTGAGCAGTCGACGGCCCGCGGGGATGACGACGACGCCGCCGCCCGCGGCGTGGGCCGCGTCGATGGCGCCCTGGAGCGCGTCACCGTCGTTGGTCACGCCGTCGAGGACCGCACCGTGGTCCGCGGGCGAGTGGACGGCGGAGAACGTGGAAATCATGGGGAGCAGGAGCAGGATCGAGAGCAGGGTTCGCACGGGTCAGCGGGGTTTGCGTTCAACGGGTTCGGAGGGCCCGGCGAGCACCGCGCGGGCCCAGGTGCCGTCATCGTCCCCTGTTCCGTAGAGGATCAAGTGGCCTCCATAGTCGCCACCGTCGGGATCGGTGTGGACGATGCAGAGGCCGTAGACGTCGCCGGCCTTGGGAGGCGTCCAGGCGCGGTCCGACGGCCCACAGGTGGCGGCGAGGTCGATGCGCGCTTCGAGAATGAAATCGCCCGCGCTGCGGCCCCAGGGATTCATCCTGATCGCGAAGCTCACGGCGTCGGCGGGCAGCGGTTCCTCGACATACGCCCGGCCCGGTGCGCCATGGCGCCACCACGCGCCGTGAGCGGGTTTCCCGGGATCGATCACGAAACAAAACGCATGGTCGCCCTCGCCGAAACGCTCCGCGACGCCGTCGCGCGGGGCCTCGAGGAACCACGCGATCGCGTCCTTGTAGTACCAGCGTTTCGGTTCGTGCTTCGGATCGGTGGTGTCGTTCCGATTGTCGCGCACCTCCGCCCCGAGGTAGAGGTGGCGTTCGTCCCACGCGACGTAGTAGCGCGCCGCGAGGTCCTCGTCGGGCGACGCCTCCTCGCCGTGGTCGGTCAGCCGGTTGATCCGACCGCCGTCGAACCATGGAGCGTGGCGCACGCGGTGGATGTCCCACACTCCGTCGTGCCAGGCGCGGTCGCGCCATTCGGAGAGGTCGCCGTCGATCACGGGCGGCGTCGCGAGGCGGGGGATCGTCAGGGTGAGGTGCGCGGCCGTGGGCGGGGCGGGGGTCTCGGCGGCGCCGGAGGGCAGGGCCGGGGCAAGCAACGCCAAAGGGAGGAAGATGGGGAAACGCATCATGGACGGAGCGGGACCGACGATCCCGGGGGCGACCGGCCCGGCCGGGCTTCCGGAGGTCTACGGGATTGCGCGGGGTCATCGACATGTTTGCCGTAAAACAGTTAGTTTCCGTCGCGTCATGCCCGCCCCCTCGATCCGCAGCCTCGCCCGCGATCTCGGTCTGTCGGCCGCGACGGTTTCGATCGCGTTGCGCGACAGCCCCCGCGTGACCGCCGCCACCAAGCGAAGGGTGCTGGAGGCCGCGCAGCGGGCCGGCTACCATCCCAATGCGCTCGTCGGCTCCGTGCTGACGGCGGTGCGGCGCAATTCCCATGGTGCGTTTCAAGGCACTCTGATGGCGATCAACCATTCCGAAGCCGCCGCGGTGGAGTTGTTGCCGTTTCACCGCGGGATCCTGGCCGGGGCCCAACGCCGGGCGACGGAGCTGGGCTTCACGCTGGCCCATTGCTGGCACGGCCCCCGACAGCTCGACCTGCCGCGCATCAACGCGATCCTCGCCGCCCGCGGCGCGCGTGGTGTGATCATCATGCCGTTTCCCGAGACGCGGGATTTCTCCGCGCTCGACTGGACGGGTTTCTCGAGCGTTGCGATGGACTACTGTCTGAGCGCCCCCTTCCTCCACACCGTGTTGCCCGATCATCATCGATCGATGATGACGGCGATGGATCATCTGGCGGGCATGGGCTACCGCCGCCCCGGCTTGATGGTCGAGGGCTGGCGCGACGCCCGGCTGAAATACCGTTGGTCCGCGGGATTCTACGGCGCATGCCTCGCGAGGTTCGGGGTGACGGCGGTGCCCGTGCTCACCGCGAGCCCGCTCGATCGCGAGGCCTTCCTCGCATGGTTCGGGCGCCACCGACCCGACGTCGTCCTCGCCCACGCCCAACGGGAGGTGAAGAGCTGGCTGCGCGAGCTCGGGCTCTCTGTTCCGCGGGACGTCGGCTTCACGGCGCTCAACGCGGTCGAGCGCACGGGCCCGAGCGCGGCGCTCGACCTTCAGCCGGACCTGCTCGGCGCCGCCGCGGTGGAATCCGTCGTCGCCCAGGTGCAGCGCAACGAGAGGGGAGTGCCCGCCGCGCCCAAAACCATCACGATCGGCGCGCGCTGGCTCGAGGGCCCCACCCTTCGGCGGCAGGCGTGACCGGGGCTCGTCGCTCCCGGATCTAACTGTTTGCTCGCCGAAGGTTCGACCCTCGCGGGGGCGCCGGCCATCAAACCTGCCACCAACCCCGTTTCCATGCGCCTTTCCGCAGCGGCTTTCCTCACCTTGTGCCTCGGGCTCGCCGTCGCGGCGGCTGTCGAAGGTCCGTCGCGCCCGCGCCCGAATCTGGTCGTCATCATGTCCGACGACATGGGGTGGTCGGATCCCGGCTGTTTCGGGGGCGAGATCCCGACGCCGCGGATCGACGCGCTCGCGGCGGGCGGCGTGAGCTTCACCCACTTCTACAACACCTCGCGCTGTTGCCCGACCCGCGCCGCCCTGCTCACCGGAGTCCATGCCCATCAGGCCGGCGTCGGGAACATGAACCAGCCGCAGCTCCCGCCGGGCTACTCGGGAAACCTCCATGCGCACGCGCCGACGATCGCCGAAGTCCTGCGGCCCGCCGGTTACCGCAGCTACCTCGCGGGCAAGTGGCACGTCTCCCAAGCCGTCGGCGCCGCGGGTCCGAAGCACACCTGGCCGCGGCAACGCGGATTCGACCGCTTCTACGGCACCATCATGGGCGCCGGCAGCTTCTTCGATCCGGGCACGTTGACGCGCGACGACACCGCGATCTCGCCGTTCGCCGATCCCGAACTCCCCGTTCCGGACGACGGCTACTACTACACCGACGCGATCAGCGACGAGGCCGCTCGCTACGTGCGCGAACACCGCGACACCCACGCGGCGGCGCCCTTCTTCCTCTACGTCTCTTACACCGCGCCCCATTTCCCGCTGCACGCGCGCGAAACCGACATCGCGCGCCACCGGGGGCGTTACGATGCGGGCTTCGACGCCGTCCGGCGCGCGCGCTTCAAGCGGCAGATCGCTCTTGGCCTGATCCCGGCGGACACCTCGTTCGCCCCGGGGGTCGCACCCTGGCCGACCGATCCGGCGGCGCGCGCGTGGCAGGCCCGCGCGATGGAGACCTACGCCGCGCAGGTGGAGGTCATGGACACCGGGATCGGTCGGATCGTCGACGCGCTCCGCGAGACAGGACAGTGGGAGAACACCGTGCTGCTCTTTCTCCACGACAACGGCGCCAGCGCCGAAAGCATGGGCCCGCCGCGCGGGGAAATCGCGCCAGCGGTCCCGCGCGGGCCCGCCGACGTGATCGAGGACTGGAGGCCCGTCCACACCCGCGACGGCCGGCCGGTGCGCTACCGGCAGGACGGTCCGCCGGGCGCGGACGACACCTACATGACCTACGGCATCGGTTGGGCCCAGGTTTCCAACACCCCGTGGCGCGAATTCAAGGGCCACACCTACGAAGGTGGCATCGCCTCCCCGCTCATCGTGCACTGGCCGGCCGGCATCGCGCCGGCGCAGCGCGGCCGGCGGTCAAGCGAGCCCGGTCACGTGATCGACCTGATGGCCACGGCGCTCGATCTGGCCGGCGTCGCTCATCCGCGCACCTTCGCCGGCCGGACCACCGTGCCGCCGGAAGGGGTCTCCCTCCTCCCCGCACTCGCCGGCGGTCGGCTCACGCGAAACCTGCCGCTCTTCTTCGAGCACAACGGCAAGCGTGCCGTCCGGGCCGGCGACTGGAAGCTCGTCGCCGCCGGCCCCGGCGCACCGTGGGAGCTGTACGATCTCGCCACCGATCGCGCCGAAACGCACGATCGCGCCATCGACGAGCCCGAACGCCTCCGCGCCCTCGCACGGCAATGGGAAACGTGGGCCGATCGCGCCCACGTGCTCCCGTGGCCTTGGAAACCCGCCTACGGCGAAAGCGCACCGTAGACTCCCGAGTCGCACGCCACCGCTCACACCCCTCCCTCCCATGCCGAACCCGCCTCTCTCCCGCCGTGACTTTGTTTCCTCCGCCGCGCTCTCCGCCGGCGCCCTGATGATCCTCCCGCGCGGAGTCCGCGGAGCCGCCTCCACCTCGGCCAACAGCCGGCTGCGCATCGCCCAGATCGGGGTGGGCGGTCGCGGGCGCGCGCCGCTCAGGGATCTGCAGGCGGAGGAGTTCGTCGCCTTCTGCGATGTCGACTGGCAGTACGGCCGCGCCGACATGCTGGCCGACCCGAAGGCCGGCCCGTTCCTCGCGAAGTTTCCCGAGGCCCGCTGGTATCGGGACCATCGGCTGATGTTCGAAGAGATGGCCGACCAGATCGACGCGGTCGTCGTCTCGACTCCGGATCACGCGCATTTCCCCGCCGCGATGGCGGCCGTCGCGCACGGCAAACACGTCTTCGTCGAGAAGCCGCTCTGTCGCTGCATCTCCGAAGTGCGACGGCTGCACGCCGCGGCGAAACAGGCGGGCGTCGTAACCCAGATGGGCAACCAGGGGCGCTCCTACGAGGGCATCCGGATCGCGCGCGAATGGGTGCAGGCGGGGCTGCTGGGCGAGGTCCACACCGTCCACACCTGGACCGACCGGCCGCGCGCCCCGTGGTTTCACCCCGCCGGTTTCGATCCCGACGCGGTGGCGACGCCGACGCCGACCCCACCCGGGCTCGATTGGGATCTCTGGCTCGGGCCGGCGCCCCATCGCGCCTACCGGGAGGGGATCGCACCCACGCTCTGGCGGAGTTTCGTGGACTACGGCTCCGGCCCCCTCGGGGACATGGGTTGCCACCAGATCGACGCCGCGCTCTACGCGCTCGATCTCGGCGCACCGACGAGCGTCGAGGCCGCCACCTCCGATCTGTTGGGACGGACGTTCCCCAACACCTCGACGGTGACCTGGAAGTTTCCCGCCCGGGGCGCCCGCGGACCGGTGGAGATGAAATGGTTCGACGGCGCCCTGCGCCCGCCGGCGCCGGTCGAGGGCCATCGCTTCGGCGACGACGGCGGCAGCGTGTTTCACGGCACGAAGGGCATCATGACGGTCTCCTCCCACAGCAACAGCGCCCGCCTGCTCCCCGAATCGCGCATGCGGGAGCTCGCCGGCAGCCTGCCCGCCAAGACGATCCCGCGCGTCCTCGGCGGACCCTTCCTCGAATGGGCGAACGCGATCCGCGGCGGCCCGGCCTGCGGCTCGCAGTTCGACTATGGGGCGCGCCTCACCGAGATCGTCCTGCTCGGGGTCGCCGCCATCCGCGCGCGCGGATTTCTGGAGTGGGACGATGCCGCGATGCGTTTCACCAACCGGAGCGATGCGAACCGGTTCATCGGCCCGGGTTACGAGTACCGACCCGGTTGGGGTATCTGAGGGAGCTCCTAAATTCTCCGGCGGGGTCTGCGTTGAGGGCCGCGCCGGCACGCCGCAAGGCGGCTCCGACCTTTGATCTAACTGTTTTCTTCCGGCGGCATCGCCAGTGAAGTGGCGCCACGGGAAACTGCTGGCACCGGCGCCCGGACTCCGCCCGGACGCGGCTCAACCCACTCCGCTTGACCCCATGAAACACTGCGCCTCCCTCGCGTTCTGCATCCTGACCCTGACCGGACCGAGCGCCGTCCTCGCCCAGACCACCGCCTCGCCCACCCCCGACGCCGCTCCCAGGGACGACACGCCGATCCAGCTCTCCGAGTTCCGGGTCGACGCCTCCCAGGACCGGGGCTACGTCGCCACCAACACCATCTCCGGCACGCGCCTCAATACGCCGATCAAGAACCTCCCGCTCCCGATCGAGGTCATCACCGACAAGTTCATCGAGGACATCGGCGCCCTCGATGCGCGTGAAGCACTCGCCTACAGCTCGGGCGTGTTGCTCGACTCGGCCTTCGACAACGGCACCGCCACGCCGACCTCGCAGCCCACCTCGTTCGACTTCTCGCCCTCCAACTCGGGCGGCAACCTGAGCACGAGCAATGATTTCAAGCTCCGCGGCTTCACCACCAACGTCACCTTGCGCAACGGTTTCGTCACGCGCGGCCAGCTCGACGCCGCCGACATCGGCCGCATGGAGGTCGTGCGGGGCCCCGCCGCCCTGCTCTACGGGCACAGCATCCTGGGCGGCACGGTCAACGTGATCCCCAAGTATCCGATGAGCGCGCCGCGGTATTCCTTCGGCGCCACGGTCGGCACGAATGACCTCTGGCGGTTCAACTTCGACCTCACCGGCCCGCTCTTCAAGATCGGCGACCAGGCGGTCAACTACCGCCTGCCGGGCGCCCATACACGCCGCGGCGACTGGACCGACCACCTCGAGACGGAGTCGACGTTCTTCGCCCCCAAGCTGGAGTTCCGCCCCTTCCGCGACACCAACGTCTTTCTCGATTTCCAGTTCCTCGACCAGAAGATCTCCGGCAACGGCTTCCAGGACATCGGCTACCCGAACCTTCCCCGGTCCGAGTTCGACCGCCGGCTCGGCCTCGCGCGCAGCCTCGGCGGGAAGGACAACCGCTTCCGCTGGAGCGGCCCCGACACCTTCGAGAAGACGAAGGCCAACATCGCACTCGCGGAAATCACCCAGAAGGCGGGAGAGAAACTCACCTTCGTGGCCTCGGTCCAGCGCCAGTTCCGCGACATCGAACGCCTCCGCATCACCGGCCAGGGCATCCAGACCAACAACGCCGCCACGCCCGCCGAGTTCCGCACGCCGCTCCGCGCCGGGACCGGCTTCGACGCCATCCGCTACACCTGGAACGACGAAGGACTGGAGGTCACGACCGACTCCGTCCGCATCGAGGGCAACTACCGCTTCGACCTCGACCTCCCGCTCATCGGCGCGAGCACGCACAGCGTCGTCTTCGGCCGGCAGGACATCAAGGAGACCAACGAGACCTTCGGCCGCGGCACCGCCGCGCCGACGGTGGCCGCGACCGGCGCGGCGCAGTTCCCCAGCGTCTTCGTCTGGAAGCGCACCGACGACTTCAGCCTCTTCCGCTACGAAGGTCAGCCGAACTTCTCCACCCGCGATACGGTGGACGAGCGCTGGCAGACCGGCCACTACGCCGTCTATCAGGGCAAGATGTGGGAGAACCGCGTGCAGGTGGTCGGCGGCTACCGCCTCGACCGCTACCTCGTGCGCGTGCGGAGGTTCGACTACTTCGACGGCGTGCGCCGGGCCGAGCCGCGGGGCTCGCTCGCGACCGACGTGCCCGCCGATCAGGCCACATGGAACACGGGGCGCTGGGCCGCCGCCCAGGGCCTGCCCGGGGCCAGTTCCGCCGCCAACCCGCTCCGCGAAGGCTACCGCTTCGAGGGCCGCGCGCAACGCCAGGGCAGCCCCACTTTCGGAGTCAACGTCACCGTCGCCAAGCCGGTCTCGATCTACGCCGTCTCCGCCGGCGGCCTCACCCCCAACCCCGGCCAGCGCGACGGCCGCGGCCAGAACTTCGACGCCGAGACTTCGCAGAGCAAGGAGATCGGCATCAAGGTCGACCTCCTCGAAGGCCGGATCTCGGGCACGATCTCCTTCTTCGAGATCGATCGGCAGAACGCGATCTACTTCGCGAGCAACGCGCCCGCTCCGCGCGTGAACCGCACCCAGCCCGGAGCCACCGGCTTCGACCCGCGCATCCCGCGCTCGTTCGGCGTGCGCCGCGAGGTCTTCAACCAGGTCCGCAGCGTGGCCGCCGCGGCCAACCCCGCTCTGGCCACCTACCTGCCCGTGCGCCCCGTCACGGTCTTCGGCCAGCCGGCCGCGGTGAACACGGAGACCTCCGCCGACATCGTGATCAACTACGAGACGCTCGGCAGCGCCAACCCGATCGAGCGCGCCGCGATCGAGGCCGCACTCACCGGAGTGTTGCCCAACGGCCAGAACCTCTCGCCCATCGCCGGCTACACGCCCGGACCGTTCGAGGCCGGCCGCGGCGGACCCAACTGGACGGGCAACAGCCGCGGCACCGACGTCGCCTTCGGCGACAACTCGCGCGGCTTCGACGCCCAGTTGATCTTTTCGCCGCGGCCCAACTGGCAGCTCACCTTCAACTACGCCAATGTGGTCCGCAAGGTGACCGACCCGTTCAAGTTCGTCGACTTCGTCGACCTCACCGACGAGGTGAACTACGGCACCGAGTACGACCTCTGGGTCTACGCCTTCGGCGGGCCGTCGGAGTTCGCCGACCCGAAGCGGGCCTCGACCAGCGCCAACAGCCTGCTCCTCGGCCAGAGCCTCGACGATTCGCCGAAGAACTCGTTCTCCATCCTCAGCAACTACTCGTTCGATTCGGGTCCGCTCAAGGGCCTCTCCATCCGCCCGAGCGCGATCTGGACGGCCCCGCGCCAGACGGGCGTGCCCATCGGGGGCGGCGGCCTTGCGGTCAACCCGCTGAGAACCCCCGATCTGCCCGCGCGCACCGAGTACCGCCTCGGCCTCGGCTACCGGTGCAAGATCGCCGAGCGGAACTGGAACTTCCAACTCGTCGTCAACAACCTCCTCGACGACCAGAAAGCCGAGTCCATCGTCGAGTACACCGACGCGATCGGCGGCACGGTGCGTCGTAACGCCTTCACCTACTACCGCCCCCGCGAGATCCGCTTCAGCGCGTCGACGACCTTCTGACGTCCCGCAACCGCCCCCGACAGAGCCTCGAAGGCGGCGGAACCCCCGCCGCCTTTTTCCGCTTCCCTTCCCCATGCACGCCGTCCGCCCCATCGTCCCGCTCCTGATCGCCCTCACCCTCGCGGCCCGCGCGGCCGACGATCCGTTTCTCCATGCGCGCTACGACGCGCTCAACGACAGCCCGATGCAACAACGCCTGCGCGCCCTCCGGCCGTGGCCCGTCGGCGTGGTGTTCATCCAGCGGCCGGGGATGACGCTCGACGACATGCGCGCGCATTTCCGCCTGATGCGCCAACACGGCTTCACCTGCCTCAAGCAGGTGGCGCTGGTCGAGGGCGAGGACTGGCGCGCGGTCTACCACGCCGCCCTCGACGAGGGCATCGTCCCGTGGTGGTACGACGACGCCTCCAGCGAGCAACCCACGCCGGAGCTGCTCCGCTCGCTCGGTCTCCCGCCCGATCTCTCGCCGGAACGCGTCCGCACCGCCCCCGCGTGGCACGAACGGCAGACTCGGCTCCTCCGCGCCCGCATCGACCGGCCCGACAGCCCGCCGAAACCGGCCGCCGCCCTCGAGACCGACGGCCTGCCCGGCACGCTCCGGCGCGACCAGTACGGCGTCACCCCCGAGGCCGCCGGGCTCTTCACCGACTGGCTGCGCGAGCGCTACGCGACGGTGCCCGCACTCTCCCGCGCGTGGAACTTCGACTTCCCCATGGTTCGTCGCCTCCCGTGGGAGGATTGGGACGATGTGCGCCGCGAGCTCGTCGACTTCGTCAACGCCGAGCGACAGGACTACCGGCGGATCGTCGACGTGTACCGTTTCCGCGCGGATCTCCATCTCGGAAAAATCCGGCACTCGCGCGACGAACTGAACGCGTTCGATCCGCTCGTGCCGCAACGCTTCGGCGGCGAGATGAGCCTGTTCCTGCCCTTCGCCGCGCGCTCGACCGACATGGAGGGCATCGCGGGCCTGATGCGCGAGGGTGGATCGTTCTACCCGTCGATGCATCCGGGCTGGCACTACGAAGAGGCCGACTTCGAGTACGCACGGCCCACCTACATGCAGGCCTCGCTCGCCGTGGACTGGTTCAAGGGCGGATGGTCCGCCGCCTGGGAGTCGACCGGCGGTCCGCAGCAGCTCAGCGGCGGAAAGGCCCCCTTCGTGCCGGAAGTGCGCGATCAGGTCGCGGGCTTCACGATCGACGAGAACACGATCCAGCAGCTCATGCTCTCGTGGGTCGCCGCCGGCTTCAAGGGCTTCGGCCAGTGGTGCTGGAACGCCCGCGGCTTCGGCTGGGAGGGCGGGGAATACGCGCTCCTCGACCGCAACCAACAGCCGACCCCGCGCATGGTGGCGGCGGGGAGGATCGGGCGGGCCTGCCAGGGCCTGCGCGACGAATTGTGGTCGGCCCGCAAGGAACCGCTCGTCGGCGTGTTCCAGGACTGGGAGAGCGACGCCTTCTGGGCCGCCGTCTCCGTCGGCGGGCGGGACATGTACAAGGGCTTTCCCGTGCGCGCCCGCATCGGCGCGGCCCGCGCCCTCATCGATGCCAACATCCCGTGGGAGCACGTGACGGCCCGCAATCTCCGCGCCGGCCTCGCCGACCGCTACCGCGTGATCTACCTGCCCGCCCAGCTCGCGCTCGACCCAGGGCTGCTCGACCTCTTGCGCGGCTACGTCGAGCGCGGCGGGCGCGTCGTGCTCGACGCACCCGGCGGTTGGTACGGCTACGACGGCCGTCTCCTGCCCACTGCCGACGGCACGCCTTTCGAGCGACTCTTCGGGTGCCGCATCGGCGATTACCAGTTCTCCCGCGGCAACCATGTGCAATGGAAACTCGGCGACTACGCCGTGCCCGGTTTCGTGCTCGACCTGCAGCCCACCGGGGCGCGCGTCGTGGAGACCTTCGCCGACGGCCGTCCCGCGGTCACCGAGCACGCACTCGGCAAGGGAACCGCCGTGATCATCGGCCACGCCGCCGCGCTGAATTCATGGAGGCCCGGCGACGCCCACGCACAGGCCGCGCTCGTCCGCCACGCCATTGGCCGACATGCTTCCCCCTACACCTGCCCCGGCGCGCTCGTCTACCGCCTCGCCGCGCCCGCCGCCGATCACTTTTTCCTCATCAACGATGGCCCGGAGCCCGCGACCGTGACCCTGAGCACCCCCGGCCGGAGCTACCGCGCCGCAACCGATCCCGTCCGGGGCGACGCCGTCGATCTCGCCAAAGCCATCGCGATCCCCGCCAACGGCGCCCGCTGGATCCGCTGCGAACGCTGACCGACCAGCGCCGGCCTCCCTCGCGTCTCGTCGAGGATGCGAGGGATTTCAGGTTGATCGACGACGTCTCGAGAGCGACCCTCCCCTAGGGAAAACCATGGGAGAGGGGAGTCCTTCGCCGGAACACAACCAACGAGCGGCCTCGAACCCGTTTCGCGGCCCGGTCTACTTCTGCGTCACCCCGCTCGGGCCACCCGAGGACACCGGCTACTCGCACGCGCTCGTCGCCCTCGCCGAGGGGCTGCGCGAGCTCGGGGTGCCGACCTGCGCCAATATCGATGCGTGGCGGGAGTCGTCCGAGGCCGGGGAGACGTTGTTCCGCCAGCGCCCCGGGGTGCGTCCCGAGGACTGCCCCGTCGTGGTGATGGACAACTGCTGGACCTACCACGGACGTCCGCTGCCCGACTGGCTCGCGGACCACCGGCGCGGGTTCCGCGCCTGCTTCTTCGACTACGAGGACGCCTACCCCTCGATCTCGACCCGCGAGCCCTTCCGCCGTTTCGATTTCGTCTTCCGCCCCCACTGGAGCGCGGCCGAACGCCACCCGGACAACTTCCGACGGTGGGCGTTCGGACCGACCGGGCGGATCCTCCGCGAGACGAACCGCGCGCCCGCCTTCGCCGGGCGCGAGCGACGCGTCTTCGTCAGCCATCGGGTGGCCCATCCGCTCCGGACCCGGGCCAACACGCGCTTCCTCGAACCCCTCGCGCGACGGCTCCCCCTCCACCGCCACGCCGACGACTTCGTCCCGCCCGAAGACGCCTACCACCGCCTCCAGTGGCACCAGACCGGGCGGCGCCACCACCCCGCCTACTACGAGGAGCTCGGACGATCCCGCGCGGCCGCCTGTTTCGGGGGCAAGCTCGACGGCCCGCCGCTCACCGGGATCTCCCCGCCGCGGAGCGCATGGCGGCGCCTTCGTATCCGTCTCGGCCTTACGGAGGACCGGCTCGTGCAGTGGGACAGCTTCCGGCTCTGGGAGGCCTGGTGCTCCGGGGCCGTCACCCTCCACCTCGACCTCGCGCGGCACGGGGCCCTCCTGCCGGAGATGCCGGTGAACGGCGTCCACTACCTCGGCGTGGACCTCGACCGGCCCGAAGAGGCGATCGAACGCCTCTGCGACGACGACGAGGGAATCGCCCGCATCGCGGCGGCGGGCCGGAGCTGGGCGCTCGAGCACTACCACCCCGCCGCCGTCGCCCGCCGCCTCCTGCGGACGATCGGATGCTGAAGGGAGGTCCTGAATTCTCCGACGGGGTCTGCGTTGAGGGCCGCGCCGGCAGGCCGCAAGGCGGAGAGGCGGGGGGTATCCTCGCAGAGGCCATCCCCC
>DAIPIQ010000227.1:0-4766 GCA_036770745.1 Opitutaceae bacterium
CCCGCGCCGTCCTCGTCGATCAGGCCGACGGAGAGGATCACCGGCCGCTGGAACACGCGGGCGAGGTGGTAGATCGTGAAGGGGAAGAGCCGGCGCGTGCCGAGGAAGTCGAAGGGCTCGGCGCGCGAGGCGTACTCCACGCGGTCGCATTGCAGCGCGATCGCGCCGGGCGCGGACGCGGCCTCCTTGAGGGCGAAGAGGAGCTCCTCCGGCCGGTTGATCCAGACCACGCGCACGAGATCGGCGAAGCGCGCGGTGAGCGCGTCGGTGTCGTGCGAGTTGCCGACCCGCAGGCGCACGATGTGGACCGGCCGGCGCTCGACCCCGGCGATGAGGAAACCCATCAGGTCGGAGACGCCGACGTGGAACGTGCCGAGGAGCACGGGGCGGTCGTGGGCGATCCAGTCGCGGAAGCCGGTCGACCCGGGGGCCAGTTCGCAGCGCAGCCGCCGCCCCTGGGCGACGCGGAGCTTGAGCATCAGCGATTCCTCGAAGGCGAAGAAGTGGCGGAACACGTCGCGGCGCTTCGGTTCGCGCCCGAGGGCGAGCCGGAGGTAGTCGCGCGAGTGGCGGCGCTGCGCCGGCATTCCGAGCACCGCGCACCACGTGCCGGAGGCGCGCAGCGGCCGGTAGACCGCCTCGGGAAGGATGCGGTCGACGATCCGGAGGAAGCGGTAACCCCAGCCGGGCCCCGGATTGCGCGTCGGCTCCGTCGCTAGTGCCATGCGAGTTCCAGGGCCCAGCCCGGCGCGACCACGCCCGCGAAGGCGCGCCGCGCGCGCAGCAGATCGAAGAAGGCCGCGAGGGGGAGCGCGCCGTCGCCCTCGACCGGGCGGAGCGCGATCCGGCCGAGCCGGTCGCCGCCGGGCTCGCGCCCGAGGGCGAGGGCGAAGGCGAAGGCCCGGTCGCTGGCGACGCCGTGCTCGAGCAGCCAGGTGCCGCGCTCCTCGCCGCCGCACACGAGCACGCGCGGAGCCGGGGCGAGCACGGCGGCGAGGAGCGCGTCGCCCGCGAGGTGCGGGCCGGCGGAGATCGGGACGAGCTCCCGCACGGCGCACCGCCTCCCGATGAGCCCCTGCTGCACGCCGCCGGGATGGATCGAGGTCTGGAAGAGCGTCGGGCTCGGAAAGGGGAAGCTCTCGAGGTAGGCCTCGAGGGCGCGGCTCTCCCCGTAGCCGGTCGCGTAGACGAGCGCGTCGTCCTCGCCGGGGGCGAGGCGCCCGAGCGCGGCCCCGACGAGCAGGCCGAGCTGCGTCATCCGCCGGGTCGATCCGGGAGGGAAGGCCTCGCGCAGCCTCCCGAGGGTGGCCGCGGGTTCCTCGAGGCCGGCGTCATCCGTCACCACGGCATGGATACAGAGTTCAGGCATGGTGGAGGACGAGGGCGGCGTGGGCCCCGCCGAAGGCGTTGCTCGCGCAGAGAGCCCCGTCGAAGCCGCGGTTGTCGAAGGCCGCGGGCGCGACCCGCGGGCCGAAGGTCGGGTCCGCGGCGCCGACCGTGCCCGGGGTGCGGCCCGCGTGGAGGGCGGCGCGCACGAGCGCGAGCTCGACGAGGCCGCAACTGCCGAGGGTGTGCCCGAGCGCGCCCTTCCAGCCCACGAGCGGGGACTCGGGGAAGAACCGCGCGCAGGCGGCGGTCTCCAGCCGGCCCGCCTCGAGCGTGCCGGTGCCGTGGCCCTTGCACCAGAGGCGCAGGCCGCCCGCGGCCGCAGCGACGGGGGCGAGGCAGGCCTCGAAGCCCGAGCCGTCGGGCCGGTTCGCGGTGAAGTGCGCGAGCTCGTTGTAGACCGATTGGGCCGCGAGCACGCAGTCGCCCCGGTCGTGCGAGAGCACGGCGAAGGCCGCGCCGTCGCCCAGGCCGATCGAGCCGGTCGGGCGGTCGCTGTACGGGGCGGGGAAGCCGGCGTTGAGGATCTTCAGGGCGTGAAAGCCGCCGGTGACGAACGGGCTGAGGAAATCGAAGGAGAAGACGAGCGCCTCTTCCGCCATCCCGGCTTCGAGCAGGCGGGAGGCATGGAGCAGCGCGAGATGGGCCGAGACGCAGGCGTGAGAGAAGATCCGGACCGACGGCCCCCAGCCGAGTTCGCGCCGCAGCCACTCGACGCAACCGAAGGGCGAGCCGAACGGCAGGTGCGCGGCGTCCCCGCCGCGACGAAAGGCGAGGAGGTTGCCCACGCCGAAATTGCTGCTGGAGACGAGGACGGGGCGGCGCGGGGCGCCCCATCCCGCGTCGGGGATCCGCGCCGCGAGCGCGCGGAGCGGTCCGAGCCAGGCCGGCGGCGCGGTCTGGTCGAGCGCGTGAGCGGGGAGCAGGGCGAGAGGGACGAGGTCGCCGCCGTCGATCCCGCGCACCGGATGCGGGGCGAGCGCGCTCCGGCCCGCGAGCAATGCTTCGAAGGTCGCGCGCGTGTCGCCGAAGGGTGTGAGGCATTCGCAGGCGGCGACCCGCACGGAGCCCTGCGCGATCCTTTGCCCCGCGGTCATGGTGACGACGGTCGGCGGGCGCCCCGCGCTCAGGAGGGCAGGCGGCCGGGATCGGCCCGCTCGCGGATGAAGGTCGTGAGGCTCGCGACGCTCGCGAGTGCGGTCCGCGATTCCTCGCTGCTGGAGATCTTGATTCCGTAGTCCTTCTCGATCCGCAGGACGAGCTCGAGCACGTCGACGGAGTCGAGCGAGAGTCCGGAGCCGACCAGCGGCTCCTCGTCCTTGATGTCCTCGGGTTCGACCCCTTCGAGGTGGAGGAGCTCGACGATCAGGGTCTTGAGACGGGCGGAGAGCGGATCACTCATGGGCGGACCGGAGCGAGCAGTGAGGCCGGAGTGCCGGCCCCGGGCAAGCATCGACACCGGGTCCGCGCGCGTGCGCGACACGTGGTGGCCTGCCTTGTTTCTCCGGAAGGCCGACGGCCGTCTCCGCGGCCGGGTCGGATCCATCGACCACGGTCACCTGGCATGTCGTTTTCGTGGGCCGGGGTTCATCCCCGGCTTGTGCGTCGGAAGCCGGGGATGAACCCCGGCCCACGACGGTAGGTTGCCGACACTTTCGATGGCTCCCCGCTCCGGGGCGCGGTCGAGCGCGCGCCCGCGGCCGGCCTCAGCGGCCGGGCTCCGCGCCGGTGGGGCCGCCGACGGCCGCGGGGTGGTTGGCGATGAGGTAGTCGGAGAGGCGATTGGCGATGCGCACGAGCATGGCGTTGTCGGTGCCGCCGACCGACCAGGCTCCGCCCATGGCGGCGGCGCGCGCGTAGAATTCCGGCTCGGCGACGAGCGCGCCGGAGGCCTTGTCGGTGATGCGCACGCGGACCTTCACCGCCGAGCTGCCCGCCATCGCGCCGGCCCAGAAGCGGTTTCCACCGCTGATGAACTTGATCTCCTCGACCACGGGCACGATCCGCAGCGTGCGCGCCTCGGCCGCGGCCTCGGCCGCGTTCCAACCCTGGAGGGCGGGCTTCATGCGCAGGTCGAGGTTTTCCTGGATCTTGAGGAGCGCGGTCTCGTTGGCCCCCTGCCCGGCGTAGGGCGGCACGAGCCGGAGCGGTTCCATTTCGATGCGGGCGAAGTTGGAGAACTTTTCGGAGGGCGGGGGGTTGTCCACGACCGAGGTCTTGATCTGGGTCGCACAACCGGCGGCGAGGGCGGCGAGGCAGAGGAGGGAGGCGTTGCGGATCGTTTTCATGGGGATGGGCGGGGGTCGGCGTCGGGGCGGCGCAGGACGAGGCAGACGTTGCTGCCGCCGAAGCCGCTGCTGTTGGTCAGGACATGGTGCGGGGCCGCGTCGAGGGAGGCGCGGGGCAGGCTCAGACGCGCGCAGGCCGGGTCGGGTTCCGCGAGATGGGGGTTTCCGGGCGTGAAACCCTCGTCGATCGCGAGCACGCAGAAGGCGGCCTCCATCGCGCCGGCGAGCGAGAGGGGGTGACCGGTGAGGCCCTTGGTGCCGCTCACGAGCGGGCGGGCGCCCGCGGGGCCGAAGACGGCGTCGATCGCCAGCGCCTCGGCGCGGTCGCCGAGCGGCGTCGAGGTGGCGTGGGCGTTGAGGTGGTCGATCGCCGCGGGCGTGACGCGGGCGTCGGCGAGCGCGCGCTCCATCGCCCGGCGCAGGCCGGCGCCTTCGGGGTGGGGGATCGCGACGCTGTGCCCGTCGGCCGCCTGTCCCCAGCCCGCGATCTCCGCGAGGGGCCGGGCTCCGCGGGCCGCGGCCGAGGTGGCGTCTTCGAGGATCAGGGCCACGGCCCCGCCGGCGCCGACGAAGCCGTCGCGGCCGACATCGAACGGTCGCGAGGCGAGCCGCGGATCGGCCTGCGGCGAAAGGGCGCGCATGGCGTGGAACGGGAGCAGCGTCTCGGCGTTGAGCTCCTCCGCCCCGACGACGATCGCGCGGTCGAGCCGCCCGAGCCGGATCTCGTCGCAGGCGTAGCCGAGGGCGTGGCTGGAGGAGGCGCAGGCGGAGACGAAGCCGCAGACCGCGCCGGTGATGCCGAAGTGCGCGGCGAGGTTGAAGTTGAGCGTGCCCGCGATCGAGCTCACGACGCCGAGGGGGTTGCCCCGCTCGCCCCGCACGGCGTGCATCTGGGCGAGGTGGTGGTGGAGCAGCATCGCCGAGCCGGCCGAGGCGCAGTAGAGACCGGTCGCGGGATCGTCGCGCACCCGCGCGGGCGGGAGCCCGGCCTCCTCCAGCGCCTGCTCCACCGCGCAGAAGGCGTAGACGCCGTGGGGCGCGAGCCCGCGCACCGTCTCGCGCGGGATCGCGTGGCGCGCCGGCCACGACCAG
>DAIPIQ010000062.1:0-20236 GCA_036770745.1 Opitutaceae bacterium
CGGTCTCGGCGTCGGCCCTGCCCTGGAGCAGTCGGACGCAACGTCCTCCCTTGAGGTCGATGGCGGGAAAAACGGTCGGCATGAACGGGCGGTTATCCACGGCCGCCCCGGCCGCGGCAAGTCCGTGACCGTGCACAATCGGATTTCGCCACGAGGCCGATTCTGCCAACCTCCCGGCCCATCATGCCACGGAAGACCCGCTCCCCCGCCCCGCCCGCGTTTCTCCTCGACCTGTTGAAGGCGCGCAGCCCGTCCGGCAGCGAGCAGGAGGCCCAGGCGGTCTGGGACGCTCATGTCGCCCCGAAGTCGGCCACGACGACGCGCGACGCCGTCGGCAACCGCATCTCGACGATCCATCCCGAGGGCGACCCGGTGCTGATGCTCGCGGGGCACATCGACGAGCTCGGGCTCATCATCAACCACGTGAGCAAGGACGGGTTTCTCCATTTCGCGACGATCGGCGGCCACGACCGGGTGATGATCCCCGGCCGGCGCGTCGTCATCCAGGGTCGCGGCGGCCCGGTGGCGGGCGTGACCGGCAAGCGGGCGGTGCACATGATGGAGGCCGACGAACGCAAGAAGGTCCCCGAGGTCCACGAGATGTGGATCGACATCGGGGCCGGCAGCCGGAAGGAGGCGCTCGAGCGCGTCTCGATCGGCGACGTCGCGACGATGGAGAACGGCTTCGCGATCCTCCACGGCTCGGTCGGCGTCGCGCGGGCCTTCGACGACAAGGTGGGGGCCTACGTCGTGGGCGAGACGCTCGTGCGCCTCGCCGCGCTGAAGCGCGGCCTGGCGGCGCGCGTCGTCGCGGTGGCGACGACCCAGGAGGAGATCGGCGTGCGGGGGGCGACGACCGCGTCGTTCGCCGTCAATCCCCACATCGCGATCGCCGTCGACGTCGGCCACGCGACCGATCATCCCGACTGCGACAAGCGCAAGTTCGGCGACTTCCGGCTCGGCGGCGGCCCCATCCTGGCCCGGGGTCCCAACATCAACCCGTGGGTCTTCGAGCGGCTGCTGGAGTGCGCGGATCGCGCGGGGGTCCCCTACCAGCTGGAGGCCGAGCCGTATCCAACCGGCACCGACGCGCGCGCCATCCAGGTCGCGCGGGCCGGGGTGGCGACGGGGCTGGTCTCGATCCCGCTCCGCTACATGCACACGCCGAGCGAGGTCGTGGATCTGGCCGATGCGGAATCGGCGGTGCGGCTGCTCGTCGAGTTCGCCAGGAGCCTGAAGCCCGGCGACCACGGCCACTGGTGAGCGGGGCGCCTAGGCGGCGTCCTTCTTCTCGGCGCGCCGGCCCTTCTTGAGGCGGGGCTTGCGCCGGCCCTCGACGACCGCGCGGTCGATCACGACTTCGGTGACGTCGTCGCGGTGCGGCAGGTCGTACATCACCTCGAGCATCAGGTTCTCGAGGATGGCGCGGAGGGCGCGGGCCCCGGTCTTCAGGGCGATCGCCTTCTCGGCGATCGCGTGGACCGCGTCGCGGGTGAGTTGCAGGTTCACCCCGTCCATCGCGAAGAGCTTGGAGTACTGCTTCGCCATGGCGTTGCGGGTGCCGAGCAGGATCTTCTCGAGGTCGCCGACCGAGAGCTGGTCGAGCACCGAGATGATCGGGAGGCGGCCGATGAATTCGGGGATCATCCCGAAGCGCACGAGATCCTCGGGGGCGAGGTCGCGCATGATGTCCTCGGCCGAGACGCCCTTCGCCTTCGGGGCCCCGTAGCCCATCGTGCCGCGGCCGGCCCGGCGCTGGACGATCTGGTCGAGCCCGACGAAGGCGCCGCCGCAGATGAAGAGGATGTTGGCGGTGTTGACCTGGATGTACTCCTGGTTCGGGTGCTTGCGGCCGCCCTGGGGCGGGACGTTGCACACCGTGCCCTCGAGGATCTTGAGGAGCGCCTGCTGGACGCCCTCGCCGGAGACGTCGCGGGTGATCGAGACGTTCTCGGTCTTGCGGCCGATCTTGTCGATCTCGTCGATGTAGATGATCCCGCACTCGGCCCGCTTCACGTCGTAGTTCGCGGCCTGGAGGAGACGGAGCACGATGTTCTCGACATCCTCGCCGACGTAACCGGCCTCGGTGAGGGTCGTCGCGTCGGACATCGCGAAGGGCACGTCGAGGATCCGGGCGAGGGTGCGGGCGAGCAGCGTCTTCCCGGAGCCGGTCGGCCCGGCGAGGAGGATGTTGCTCTTCTCGACCTCCACGTCGGAGAACTCGGCGGCGAGCGCCACGCCCTCGGGAGAGGTCTGCGCCTGGTCGAACATCAGGCGCTTGTAGTGGTTGTAGACCGCGACGGAGAGGACCTTTTTCGCCCGCTCCTGGCCGATCACGAAATCGTCGAGGACCTTCTTGATCTCACCGGGCTTGACGAGCCGCACCGCGGGGCGGGCGTCGGGCGCGGGGGCCTTGAGCTCCCGGTCGATGATCGTCTTGCAGACCGAGACGCAGGAATCGCAGATGTAGACTCCCGGACCCGCGATCATCTTGCGCACCTCGCTCTGCGACTTGCCGCAGAACGAGCAGAGGGTCATCCGGGAGGATTTTGCCATCGGGTTGGTCTCAGGCGGCGCTGGCGCCACCCATCAGATCGGCCGCCTCGCGCTTCCCTTCAACCACGTGATCGACGAGCCCGTAGGCGAGCGCCTCCCGGGCCGACATGTAGTAGTCGCGGTCCGAATCCTTCTCCAACTGCTCCACCGTCCGGCTCGAGTGCCTGGAGAGGATCTCGTTGAGGGTGCGACGCCAGCGGAGGATCTCCCGCGCCTGGATGGAGATGTCGGAGGTCTGCCCCGAGGCGCCGCCGGTGGGCTGGTGGATCATGACGCGGCTGTTCGGGAGGGCGAAGCGTTTGCCTCGCGTCCCGGCGGCGAGCAGCACCGTCGCCATGCTCGCGGCCTGGCCGATGCAGTAGGTCACCACGTCGCAGGAGAGGAAGTTGATCGTGTCGTAGATCGCCATGCCTCCGGTCACCACGCCGCCGGGCGAATTGATGTAGAGGCTGATGTCCTTCTTCGGGTCCTCCATCTGGAGAAAGAGGAGCTGCGCGATCACGAGGTTGGCCACCCCGTCGTCGATGGGCGTGCCGATGAAGACGATGCGGTCCTTGAGCAGGCGACTGTAGATGTCCATGCTCCGCTCGCCGCGGCCGGTATTTTCCAAGACAATGGGAACGTAGTAACTCACGCTGTGTCGGTTGGTTGCGAAATCCGTGGCGGCCGGGTCAGGCCGGCGAGACGGTAGCCTGCTCGACCAGGAAATCAAGAGCCTTGTCGATCAGCACGTTCTCGCTGATCGCGTGCGCCTGATTGCGGTCCTTCCGGAGGTCCTTGAGGAGCTTGTCCGGCGCCTGACCGCGGCGTTGGGCCTCGCGGATGACGGCGGCGCTGAAGTCCTGGGGCTTGACCTCGAGCTTCTCGGCCTCGGCGACGCGCTTGAGCAGCATCCGCACCTTGGTCCGCTCGATCGCCGCCTTGCGCGCCGAGACGAAGAGTTCCTCCTTGTTCTTCTCCAGTTCGTCCTGTGGTACGCCGCGGCGGACGTTCTGCTCGACCATCTGCCGGAGGAGCGACTCGGTCTCGTCCTCGATCAACGATTCCGGGATGGGAAACTCGATCTTCGCGGCCAGCCCCTCGGCGACCTGACGCCGGCGGTCGCCGCGGTCCTGGGCCTCCTTGCGCGAGCGAAGCGAGGTCGTGATCCGCTCCCGGAGCTCCTCGAGCGAGGCCACGTTCTGTCGCTTGAAGAACGCCTCGTCGATCGCCGGAAGGATGCGCTGACGCACTTCCAACACGGTGACCGAGTAGGTGCCGACCCGGCCCGCGACCGCCGGGGCCACGAAGTCGGCGGGGAAGGTGATCTCGACCTCCCGCGTGTCGTCCTTCTTCAGGCCGAGGAGGTGTTTCCCCATCCCGGGCAGCAGGCCTTCCCCGGATCCCGCCTCCTCCCACGTCTGCGGCATCGTCCCGTAGATCGGGCGATCGGGGACGAGCTCGGCGATCTTTTGCTCTCCGATCCGGCCCTCGAAGCCGAACTTCACGTAGTCGCCCTGTCCGGCCGGTCCGTCGACCGTGGTGAAATCCGCCGCCTCGCGACGCAGGTGTTCGACGATCTCGTCGACCTCGGTGTCGGCCACGACGATCTCCCCGGCCTTGACCGGCAGGCCCTTGTAACCCGGGAGTTCGAACGCGGGGACGATGTCCACCGTGATCCCGATCTCGACCGGCGCACCCTCGAGGATGGTCGGCTCCTTCGCCTCGAGCACGCCGGCGATCGCGACGCCCGCGTCCTTGATCCCGTCGCGATACGCCCGGCTGACGACGGCCTGGTTCACCTCGGAGGCGATCTCCTTGGCGAAGCGCTTGCCGACGAGGGCGACCGGGGCCTTGCCCGGCCGGAAGCCCGGCAGCCGGGCGTGCCTCACGAAATCGGCGAGCACTTTGCTCCGCTCCTCGGCGACTTCCGACGCCTCGAGCGTCACGACGAGCTGTTTGCGGGTTTCGGTGAGATCCTTGAGGTCGACTTTCACGCTGACGCCTTTGTGTTCTGCTTGGGTTGCTCCGGGAAAACCGGCGACCGTACCGCGCCGGTCCGCGCACGGTCAATGCGCGAATCCCGACCGGCCGCGGCCGGCGGGCGCCGTGGGTCGCCTCAGAGCGAAGCGAGCCGGAGGAGGAGGTTGAGCGCCTCGGCGACGGTGCCGTTGACGTTGGTCACGATCGTGAGCGGCACGGTCGCGCGGTCCGTTTCCGACCGGCCGGAAAACTCGATCCGGATCGGCGTCTCCGGGCGCCCGCGGTCGAACAGGTCGATCCGCAGCTCCTCGATCCTCAATCCGCCGAGGCCCTCCTCCAACAGCTCGTACGGCACGCGGTTGATCCGATCGGCCAGCGAGGACGTCGGCAGCCCTCGGGTGAACATGCCCCGCGCATCGTAGGCGAAGTCCGCAGGGTGGCGCGGGTCGAGCTCCAAAAAGCCCTGCCCGAGCACCGGAACGCCTCCGAGCAGACCGATCGGCAGCCGCCCGCGCAGGCGTCCCGTGACCGAGCCTTGGAAAAGATCGAGGCGACGCACGAGCTCGCCGGCGTCGAGACCATCGAAGTTCAGCACGACCGCCGCGTCCGGCGACGGGAACCGCAGCAACACCCGCTCGAGCGCGACGCGTCCGCCGAAGAGGCCGACCGAGGCGTCCTCGACCTCCAGCTCGCGGGGGTCGCGGGTGTTGAAACGCGCGACGCCTTCGACGAGCTCGAGATCGCCCACGGTCAACCGCGAGAAACCGAAGACCTGGGCGGGTGCGCTTTGCAGCCGGGCGAGCGACGTGAACCGGAGGCGCGAGGCGACCCCCTCGACCCTCAGGCGCCGTTCCGGCGCGACCACGAGCCCGTCGGTCAACGTGGCCTCGGCCTCGCCGTCCCACGTCCCGTCCTCCCCGATCCGCCAGCTCCCGCGAGCCTCGAGCGCGCCGCCGAAGCCCACGCCGCGGGCCTCGGGTATCCAGCGACCAACGACGTCGGAATCCGCGAGGACGAACGGCTCCAGTTCAAACCTCCCCTCGCCCCGCAGGCGGAGCGGCGCGAACCCGACGGCGAGCCGCTGCTCGAGCCCCAGCTTCAACGGCGCACCCTCGAGCAGGCCGCCGACGGCCCCGCGCACCTCGAGTGCGCCGGGCTCGCCGCGGATCGCCCCCTCGACCGTCACCTGCTCGACGGTTTCGACACCGACACGCACGATCCCCGAGGACGCGGAGAGGGAGCCGACGATCGACGGCCCGCCGTCGGCCGAGGGGGTCTTTTCCAGGGCGAAACCCGTCCAGGAGGCGCGTCCGTCCGCCCCGTGCTCGATCCCCGAAGCCGTGGCGGTCACCCGGAGCCCCAGCCCGCGCCCGATCTCGTCGAACCAGGCGCGCGGGCCGCCCTCCGCGAGCAGGCGGAGGAATCGCGCGTGGGGTATCCGGGGCGAACCGGCCGACGCCTCCACCCTCCCCTCTTCGAGCCGCACCGGGCCGAACACGCCGTCGAGCCGCTCGATCGTCCCGGAGGCGGCGCCGCTCCACGCCCCGCCGTCGCCATCGTGCGAGAGCGTGAACGACCCTTCGCCGCGCGGACCCGATCCGCCGATCGAGGCGTGGAGCGTCGCGTCGAACGATTCACCCGGCGCCTCGCCCGCGGCCAGTGCGACGAGGCCGTCGAGCGGGATCCGCGGGAAACTGGCCGAGACGGTCAACGCGTCGAGGCCCGGCGGATGCCGCGGATGGTCCGACTCGATCCGCTCGAGCTCCAGCCCCGCGCTTGCGGAAAGACCGGTCGCGTCGAGGGCCGCGTCCAAGGCGAGCGAAGGCGTCGCCAGAAATCCGATACCGCCCGCGCGGAGCCGGAACGGACCGGGCCTCCCCCGCAGGCGCGCGGCCCCGCGCAACCCCTCCGGTCCCAACCGCCCCGACGCCACGAGTCGGCCCAGCCGCCATGGCAGGGCGGGCTCCGACAATTCGACGCCTTCGGGCAGCAGCCCGCGGATCCCCTCGCGAAGCGAGACGGCCACGCTCGCCCGGAACGCCGGCGTCGGCGTCGCGATCTCCTCGAGCGTGACCGTCAGACCGGACAGCGCGAACGGAGTCGCCCCGGCGAGCGCGATCTCGGAAGACGTGATCTCGAAGCGGTCGAGCCAGCCCGAACCCACGATCCGGACCTCCTCCAGGCGCCGCCCGGCCAGCTCGGTCCCGCTCGCCGTGACGAACACGCGCATCTCGTCCCGACCTCCGAGCGCGGGGACGCCCGCGGCCAACGAGACCGCGAGCTTCCCGCGCACCGCCGGTCCCACGCCGAAGGAGAACTCGCGCAACTCGCCGGTCACCTGACCGTCGTTGAGAGCGACCTCGAACGAAACGGGCCCCAGTCCCCAGTCCGGCCCCTCCGCCATCGCCAGGGCGACGCCGGAGGCCCGACCGGACCATGCACCGGCCGCATCGCGCCCGCCCTCCAGCTCCAGCGAGGAAAGCTCCGCCTCGAGCCCTTCGCGTCCGAGCCGGGAACGCGGGACCTCGGCGCGGAGACCGAATGCTCCCGGGGCGCCCCCCCGCAGCTCGATCCGGCCGCCGACCTCGGCGCTCTCGATCCGCAGGCGGGTCGATGCCGGAAGCGGGATCGTCCCGATGCGTTCGGCGAGGGCGAGCAGCTCGTCGGGGTGGAGTTCCCGGGTCTGCGTCGTGAGCTCGCCGTCGAGCGTGTCGGGGTCGATCGCGCCCTCGACCACGAACGCGAGATCGGGATGGGTGACGCGAAGATCGAGACGGATGCGACCGTCGCGGGCGGGGCGCATGGACCCCGAGATCGCGAAGCGCTCGACTCCGCCCTCCGTTCGCAGCGCGAGCGCGCAGTCCTCCAGGACGAGCGTGTCGACCGGCCAGACGAACGGATCGTCGGAAGCGAAGTGCGCGCGCAGCGCCTCGATCGCGTCCGGGAGCGTCCCACGACGCGGGACGGTGAAGTCGAGCGCGACCTCCAATCCCTCGAGCGCGACCGTCCCCATCCGGCCGCCGAGCACGCGCCGGAGCGAGAAGCCGATCGCCGCGCGTCGCAGGTCCACCTCGAGACCGGGCCGCTCCAGCCGGAGCCCGGCGAGGTCGACCCCGCTGAAATCGACGTGGCGGATCGCAATTTCCGCGCGGACGAAACCGGCGTCGCGCGCGGCGCGGACGAAGGCCCGCTCCAGCAGCCGCGTCACGTCGATCCAGACGAGGACCGAAGCGGCGACCACCACGCCCGCGCCCAACGCCAACAGCATGGCGAGCAGCCGCCGACGTCGCGTTCTCGGCCCGGCGGACACGGCGGCTCAGGCGCTCCGCGCGCCCGACGGAGCGATCCCCGGCGTCCGCTCGATCGAGCGGACGATCGACTGGGGCCGGCGATTCACGGTGAGGAAAAGCCGGCCGAGGTACTCGCCGAAGAGGCCGAGCATCACCAGTTGCGCGCCGGAGAACGTGAGCACCGTGGCCATGAGCGAGCCCCAGCCCCATGCCGGCGTGCCGGTCGTGAAGTACTCGTAGACGACGAGCGCGATCTGGAGCAGGCCGAAGAAGCCGAGCCCGAAGCCCAGCACGGTGGCGGCGCGCAGCGGCATGACCGAGAAGTTCACGAACATGCTCGTCCAGAGCCGCATCAGCTTGCGCAGGGTGTAGCCGCTCCGCCCGTCGACCCGCGGCGCGTGCTCCACCTCGACCGCGCCGACGCGGCGCGTGACCTGGAGGATCAGCCCGTCGACGTAGGGAAACGGTCCCTCGTAGGCCGTGATCTCGCGGGCGAGGAACGCCGAGAGGCAACGGAAGCTGCTCAGGTAGAGGTCGCCCGGCTTCTCCAGGACGAGGCTGCCCACCCGGTTGGTGAAACGGCTGCCGAGGTTGCGGAACGCGGAGTGCTGCTTTTTTGAATACGTGCCGAAGACGCAGTCGAGGTCTTCCGCCAGGAGGTGGCGCATCAGCTTCAGGACCTCCGAGGGCGGGTTCTGCAGGTCGTCGTCCATCGTCACGATGCAGGCGCCGCGGGCGATGCGGAGGCCGGCCATCACGGCGTTGTGCTCCCCGAAGTTGCGCGAGAGGTCGAGCAGCACCACCGGCACGCGCGAACGGGCGACGGCCTCGCGCGCGGCCCGCAGCGTGCCGTCGGGGCTGCCGTCGTGCACGAGCACGAGCTCGTGCCCTCCGGAGACATCGAGCGCGCCGAGCTGCTCGATCAGAGGCCCGACCGTCCCGGTGCTGCGGTACAAGGGAACGACGATCGAAAGGGCGATCGGGGGATCGGGGGCGACGGGGGGAGAATCCACGCGGAGACGTTGCACCGTGCGAAGGGCGCCGAGAATCCCAAAAGCGGGGACCTCAGAGGTAGTGCGCGAGATGCCGCCGGTAGAAGGCGATCGTGCGAGCGAGGGCCCGCTTGATCGGGATCTCCGGTTTCCACCCGAGGACGCGGGTGATGCGCGAGAAGTCGGAGTGGTAGTCGCCGATGTCGATCCGCTTGCGCTCCGGCGGAAACTCACGGACCTCGATGCTCCCGCCACCGTTGGCCGCCACGGCGAGACGGGCGAGCTCGAGCAGGCTCACCACCCCGGCCCCGCCGAGGTTGAAGACGCCGCCGTCGGCCTCGGGGCGCGCCGCCGCGAGGAGCAGCGCGCGCACCGCATCGTCGACGTAGGTGAAGTCGCGGAGCTGTTCCCCGCCCCACACCTCGATCGGCCGGCCCTCGACGAGTTGACGGATCCAGACCCCGACGAACGTCTGGCGCGCGTCGCGAATGCGCATGCGCGGCCCGATCGTGTTGGTGAGCCGCAGCACGGCGGAACGCAGCCCGTAGACCTGGTGGTAGAGCAGGTGGTAGTGTTCGCCGGCGGCCTTGTGGATGCCGTTCACGTCGACCGGCCGGATCGGGTGGGTCTCGTCGACCGGCAGCCTGTCGGGCTTGCCGTAGATCTGCCGCGTGCTCGCGAAGACGATCTTCACCCCGGGATTGTGCCGCCGGCAGCACTCCAGGATCGAGAGCTGGGCCCCGCAGTTGATCGCGAGATCCGTCGCCGGATCGGTCATCGAATCGAGGTGGCTCGTCTGGCCGGCGAGGTTGAAGAGGAAATCCTGACCGCGGACGAGGGCGGGCAGGCCGTGCGGATCGCGGACGTCGGAGATGTTCACCCGCACACGCGACTCGATGCCGCGGATGTTGAAGAGATTCCCGCCATACTCGGGGATCAGGCTGTCGACGAGCGTGACCTCCGCACCCCGCTTCACGAGCGCGCGCGCGAGCGTGGACCCGATGAAGCCGAGTCCCCCGGTGACGAGGACGCGGCGGCCGGCGAAACCTTCGAAGGGGGAACGGCGGGGGCGCGGTTGACTCACGGCCCGAGAGTTGAAGCGGCGCGGCCCGGGGGCGGCGACAACGGAATTCACGGCGAGGCGTCGACGACCTCGAGCGTGATCCCGAAGAGGGCGACGAAGAGAGGTCGCGGATCCGGGCCGACCGCGACCGGGGCCGCGTCGATCGCCTCGATCACGAGCGTCGAGATCCCGGGCGGCAGGGTGAGCACGCCGGCCTCGTACTGCCGGCGTTCGGGATCGACGCGACCGCGCCAGACCTCGCCCTCTTCGAACATCAGACGCGCCTCGACACTCGTCGCGGCGCGCAGCTCGAGAAGCACGCGCACCCGGCGCGGCGTGGTCGCGGGGTTGTGGAGGGAAAGGCGCGGCGCCCCGGAGGACCACCGCCACATCGAATCGCCGTGCGTCTCCGGATCGTACCAGCCCGGGCCGAAACCGACCTCGAGAAACCAGGGCGCACGACGGTCCACCAGCGCATAGTGGGCCGACTCGAAGACGGGCCCCGCCCCGCCCGGCCCGCGCAGGCGGACGAGGCCATCGAGCAGATCGTAGGTCCCGCGCAGTTCCGTGGGACGGCGCGCCTCGTAGGTGTGGGTGGGGAAGTACTGACGCGAGCGCAGGAGGAAGGCGTTGGCCCAGAGGCGCGCCCAGAAGCCGCCGACCCGCAGGTTCACGCCATCCTCGCCCGGTATCCGTTCGGCGGAGACAAGGCTCGCCATCGTCGGCCGCACGAAGAGCGGCGGGGCGCGCATCACCGGGTGGAAGCGGGCCGATCCGGCGAACGCCACGACGACGAGCAGCAGGGCGAGGGCGCCCGCGAGCGCGCGCGTCCACGCGGGGTCGCGCCTCCGCACCCCGAGCCACGGGCAAAGCGCGCCGATGACCAGCGGCAGGAAGACGCTCAGGAGCTTGTAGGCGTCGTAGCTGGCGTTGTTGCCCTTCAGCGCCGCCTCGCCGAGCAGCAGCGCGTAACCGCACGCCGCCGGGCCGGCCAGCGCGACGAGGGCGAGCCCGGCGCGGCCCCGCCAGGCGCGGGCGCGCGCGAGGTGGAGGATCGATCCCGCGAGGAGCGCGCCCCCCGCCCACAGCCACGCGCCGCTCGCCGGATGCAACAGGTGATCGGCGACCGCGCCGAGCCAGCCGTCGGGCCGCAGGCCCGGCACCGGCCAGCCGAAGTCATACTGCTCGAGGAGTCGGAAGCGTTCCACCAGCCCCGCGAAACGTCCCGGGAAAACGACCACGACCGCGACCAGCACTCCCGACGCCCAGACCAGCCAACGCAGCCCCGCGCCGAGGCGCCGCTCCGCGACCGCGCGCCACGACACCCACGCGACCGCCGGGACCGGGGCGACGAGCAGGATGAAGTTGTAGGCGCCCGCGAGGATCCAGAGGGCCGCGAAGGCCGCCCCGCTCCACGAGAGAAGCCCGCGCCAGTCGCGCGACCGCTCAAAGGCCGCGACACCGGCCCACGTCAGCGCGACCACGCCGGCGGTCGCGAGGATCTGCGCCGGCGCGACATGGAAGACCGCGTACGCGACCAGCGGACCCGCACCGGCGGTCACGGCGAGCGCCATCGCCCCCGGCGCCCGGAAGCGCAGCACCATCCGCCCCGCGAGGAAGACCCCCGGCATGAGCAGCGCCGGCAGCACGGCGGTGAAGACCGAGACGATCTCGTGCGGGCGGAATACGAGCACCGAGGCGTTGAGCGCCATCAACGCCGAGGGCGTGAAGTGGTTGAGGCGGAGGAAATACGTGCGCAGGTCGCGCACCGCCCCGATCGTCACCGCCTCCTCGTGGCCGAGGTAGCCGCCGCGGTCGTCGGGGGCGAACTCCTTGAACACGCGCAGCCCCGCCGCGTAGTCCGCCGCATCCGCGCTGCCGGCCGAGACGGTCGTGAGCGCGTGCGGGGATTGCACGAGCGGGAGCAGCAACCACGCGAGCACGGCGGCCTGGGCGACCGCCAGCGGGAGCGCGCCCGCCGCGGCCCCGACAAGGCGGGCGAGGCCCGGGCCGCGACGGCGCCAGAGCACGAACGCGGTCAGCCCCGCGGGCAGCGCCGGCGCGGCGAGCCCATAGGCGTCGGTCCCTGCCACGGGGAGCCGCGCCCCGAACCACACGACCGCCGACTGGACCGCGAGCCCCGCGAGCGGAGCGAACCACGGCCACAGTCGCTCGAAGCGTCGGGGCAGAAGCAGGACGGCGGCGGCGGCGCCCCAGAAATAGACGTGCGCGACCAGCCCGAAGGCGGCTAGGAACCAACCCATGAACGGAGGGAGTCGAAAGCCCCGTCAGCAAACGCCGCCCGCCGCGACCGGCAACGGATTTCCGCCCGCATGACCCTGCCGAGGCGCAATCGAAAGTGGTGGCGACCTGCAGTCGTGGGCCGGGGTTCATCCCCGGCCTCTGCGGCGACTCCCGGTCGGACGCCGGGGATGAACCCCGGCCCACGACTTCGGCATGCAGGATGGACGTGGTCGATGCATCCGGATCGGCTGCACGGACGCCGGTCGGTCTTCGGCAAGATCGAGGCATGCCACCACTCTTGAGCACACCCACCCTGCCGCGTGACGAGCCCGGGCCGGAGATCACGTTCGTGATCCCGGTCTTCAACCGAGTCGACCTCACCGCGCGCTTCGTACCCGACCTCCTCGCGACGGCGGGCGACCTCCGGTGGGAGGCGGTGATCGTCGACGATGCGAGCACCGACGGCACGGCCGCGTTCCTCGCCGATCTCCGCGCGCCCTTCCGCACGATCCGACGGGCGACCAACGGCGGGTTCGCGCGCGCCGTCAACGAGGGCGCGGCCGCGGCCACCGCGCCGATCCTCGGGCTCCTCAACAACGACCTCCTCCTTCGCCCGGGCTGGCTCGCCCCGATGCTGCGCCTCCTGCGGGCCGGGGACGACGTCGGGGCCGTCGGCAACATCCAGGTGAATCCCGCCACCGGCCTGATCGACCACGCGGGCGTCTTCTTCGACCCGGAGGGCATGCCGACGCACGCGCACAAACACCGGCGCCGGCCGCCGCGCGGCGCCTGGCGCGAACGCAACGCCGCCACCGCCGCCTGCCTGCTCCTTCGTCGCGAAGTCTTCGCGCGCCTCGGCGGTTTCCACGAGGGCTACCGCAACGGGATGGAGGACATCGATCTCTGCGTGCGGTTGCGTCGCGAGGGCCTGCGGATCCTCGTCAGCCACGAGAGCGTCGTCGGCCACCTCGTGAGCCGTTCCCCGGGCCGGCACGACGCCAACGCGGCGAACACCGAGCTGTTCCGCCGGCGCTGTGCGTCCACCGCGGCCACCTGGGGCCGCCGGGAGTGGCCGGCGGAGTACTTCCGCCGCTACGCGCGCCGCTGGTGGCGGATGAATCCGGGGAAATTCTGGCTCGCCCTGCGGATGCTCGCCCGGGCCCGGCTCGGCGGCCAGAACCCGGTTGCCTAGACCCCGGGCGCGACCGATGCTCCCGCCCCTCCCTCCATGTCGCTGAAAAGCCTCTTCGCCAAACGCGTCTCCAAGCAGCTCGTCGATCGATGCCATGCGGACATGTCGACCAAGCTGCGTCGACGCTACGAGGTGTGGTACCATGCGATGGAGGCCCAGCGCGGCTCGCGCGTCTGGCTCGACGGTCGCGAGTACGTAATGCTCTCGAGCAACGACTACCTCGGACTCTCCTTCCATCCCAAGGTGATCGAGGCCGGCCAGCGGGCGCTGGAGAAGTGGGGCTCGAGCACCACCGGTGCGCGCCTGGCCAACGGCTCGCGGCGCTACCACGTCGAGCTCGAGGAGGCGCTCGCGGCGTTCGTCGGCAAGGAGGCCTGCCACGTCTCCAACGCCGGTTACCTCTCCTGCCTCTCCAGCGTCGCCGCCTTCACCCAGCGGGGCGACGTCGTCCTCGTCGACAAGAACATCCACTCCTGCATCTGGGACGGCATCCGGCTCTCGACGGCCGACGTCGAGCGCTTCAGCCACAACTCCCCGGAACACCTCCGCGAGGTCCTCGCCCAACTCGACCCCGCCGCCGCGAAGATGATCGTGGTGGAGGGCGTGTATTCGATGGAGGGACACATCGCACGGTTGCCGGAGATCGCCTCGATCGCGGCGGAGTTCGGCTGCATGCTGGTGATCGACGACGCCCACGGGGTCGGCGTCCTCGGCGAGGGCGGCGCGGGCACGGCTGCCCACTTCGGCCTCGGCGCGGAGGTCGACGTCATCGGCGGAAGCCTGTCGAAGGCGCTCTCCAGCACGGGAGGCTTCGTCGCCGGGTCGCGCGAGGTGATCGAGTACCTGCGCACGCACTCGCGCCAGACGATCTTCTCCGCGGCGATCAGTCCGGCGCAGGCGGCCTGCGCGCGGGCCGCGCTCGAGGTGATCCGCGCGGAGCCCGAACACCTCGAACGGCTCTGGAGGAACACCCGCCGCTACCGGGAGTTGCTCGTCGGTCTCGGCCTAGACGTCTGGGAAAGCGAGACGCCCGCGATCCCGATCGTCCTCGGCTCGAAGGAGCGCGCCTACTACTTCTGGAAGCACCTGCTCGAGCAGGGGGTCTTCTCCGTGATGTCGATCGCCCCCGGGGTGCCGACCGGCAAGGATCTGGTGCGCACGGCGATCTCGGCGCGCCACGACGACGCCGACTTCGAGATCATCGAGCGGGCGATGCGCCACGCCGTGCGCAAGCTCTGATCCGCGCTCAGCCGAGCGCGCCAAGCAGCGCGCGCGCCGTGTCGCGCCAGACCGGAAGCTCCCGGGTCCGCGCCTCGGAGGCGAGCCGCGCGAGGAGGACGTCGTCGGTGAGGAGCCGGTGCAGTCCGCGCACGAGCGAGTCGGATTCCTCCAGGGCGAAGAGCTCGCAGCCTCCGCCGCGCGCGCTCTCCCGATGCGCGGGAAGGTCCGAACACAACACGGGCAGACCCGACCAGAGCGCCTCCAGCACCGGAAGCCCGCAGCCCTCCGCGAGCGACGGCAGCACCGCGAAGCGGGCGCGCGCGAGCACCTCGGCGAGCGCGTCGTCGTCGGCCGCCTCCAGCGCGCGGATCCGCCTGCCGATCGCGCGCCCGAACTCGGGATTCACGCGACCAACGAGGGTCACGGAGAACTCCACTCCTTCCGCCCAGAGGCGCACGGCCGCGTCGAGGAGCGCGGTCTGATTCTTCCGCGGCTCGATGATCCCGGTGAGGACGATCGAGGCTTCGGAAACAGGTCCGTCGCGCCCGGCCACCCGGGCGCGACCATGGCCGTCGGCCCCGAGCGGGATCGCCACGGGCTCCGGACCGCGCACGCCGCACCACGACCAGTAGTCGTGGAGCTCGCGCGCGCTCGTCTCGGAGATCGCCAGCGCACGATCCGCCTCCGCGAGCAGTCGCAGGTAGTGGGGATGCCGCGACACGCTGTGGGACCACGTCCACTCCGGATGCTTCAGGGGGATCGAGTCGTAGTAGAGCGCCGCGAAACGGCAGGCGCGGTTCCCGAGCCATTCGGTGAATCCGGGCCGCTCGGCCTCCGAGAAGAGCTCCGGCGTGACGAGCCAGTCTCCGCCCGCGGGGCGCACGGGCTCGCGCGTCGCGGCGTCGACGAAGAGGCGGCGCCGCGTCTGCCACGCGACTTCGACCAAATTCGTCGACACCTCGGCCCGCAGGGCCCGCCGCAGGCAGGCGCTGGTCCGGGTGAGCCCCGAACGATGGGACTGCCGGGCCGATTTGGTGACGTCAAAGTACAGCATCGCTCCCCTCCGTTTCCGCGGCCGGAACGATCTCCGCACGCGCCCCGTCGAAGCGAGCCCGCAGGAGCGCGGCGTTGCGCACGGCGTCGAAGTTCTCCTCGACCCAAGCCCGGGCCGCGACGCGCACCGCCTCGATCGTCGCGCCCCCGGCCTGGATGCGACGGAACGCGTGCGACCAGGCCGCAGGGTCGTCGAGATCGGCGACGAAGCCCGTCACCCCGTCCTCGATCGCCTCCGAGACGCCGCTCCCCGGCGCGGTCACGACGAGGACGCCGGCCGCCATCGCCTCGGGGACGACGTTGGGCAGGCCGTCGCGATCGCCGCTGGAGGTCACGACACCGGAGTGCACGAGCACGTCGGCGGCGGCGAGCTCCTCGAGCACGCGCGCGTGCGGCACGGCGCCCGTGAGCGTGATGCGATCCTCCAGCGAGGCCTCGCGGATCGCGGACTCGATCCGCGAGCGGAGCGGTCCGTCGCCGAGGATCCGCACCGTGAACTCCAGCCCCGCGGCCCGCATCCGGGCGTGGAGGGCGATCTGTCGGAGCAGGCCCTTCTTCTCGACGAGACGGGCGACGCAGAGCACCCGCAACGGATCGCGGAGCGGGCGCAGCGGGCGGCACGGGGGAAACTCGTCGAGCCCGCGCCGCGCGAGGACGATCCGCCCTGCCGGCACCCCGAGCGCGACGAGCCGGCGCCGGCCGGCCTCGGTCGAGGTGTGGACGAACGCGGCGTCGCGGCATTTCTCGCGGAGGAACCAGTCCCCGCCGTGTTCAAAAAGATCATACGCGTGCGCCCCGATGCTGAACGGCGATCCGGTGAGCCGCGAGAGCACCCACGCCGTCATCGCCGGAAGGCTCGCCCAGACCGCGTGGAGGTGGGTGAAGCCCTCCCGGCGCACGCGGCCCGCGAGCACGACCGCGATCCCGGCGCCGTAGAGGTTCTCCCAGTGGTTCATCCAGTCGCGCGGCCAGGCGAGGAAGAGGCGGCGGGCGAAGGCCGCGACCTCGGCCGGCGCCCGGAGCCATTCGCGGGGGAGGCGCCAGAGAAGCGCGAAGAGCGCCCACTTCGGGAAGCACCGCACGGGACGGCCGTCGAAATCCGGTCCGCCGCCGTGGAGCGAGTGGAGCGCCGGCTCGAGGCCGAGGCGGGCCAGGGCCCGGACCTCGCGCTGCAGGAACGTTTCCGTGAGGTGCGGGAAACGGGTGAAGAAGTACGCCACCCGCGGCGTCATGACGGCGTGCCGTCCGCCTCCGCGCGGCCGCCGAGGGAGGCCTCGCGGGCGAGGGCGATCAGTTCCTTGATCACGACGATCGGCACGTCGTCGTAGCGGAGCTCGAGCAGGCGTTCGCGGACCTCCTCGTAGGCGCGCGGGGAGGCGGTCCATCGCCGGAGGACGCGGCGCAGGTCGTCGGCGCTCGCGATCACTTCCGAGGCGTCGTCCTGGAGGAAGAATTTCGCGGTGAGGCGCTCCTGGGGCATGATGCCGCCGAAGCCGTTGATGAGCGGCGGGCAGCCGTAGTGGAGGGCCTTGGCGCAGGTCGTCGTGCCGCCGCGGGTGACGATCACGTCGCTCGCCTGGATGAGCAGGTGCATGCGGTCGCAATAACCCTCGACGTGGCAGGGCAGGCCGGGATGCGCCTTGCGCCACTCGTTGACCTGGAGGAACGCCTTGTTGTTGCGCCCGCACACCACGATCGCCTGGCAGTGGTCCTGAAACTCGGCGAGCACCGGGAGGAGGACGAGGTGGTTGTTCGCCCCCGCGCCTCCGGTGGCGAGGAACACGGTGAAGCGGTCGGGCTGGAGCCCGAGGATCTCGGTGCGGAAGCGGGCGCGCTTCCCGCCGTCGAGCACCTCCTCGTAGACGCGCGGGTCCATCAAGTGGCCGCGCACCCGGATGCGGTCCGGATCGAGGCCGAGCTTCACCGCGTAATCGGCCGCGGTCTGCGTGCGGGAGAGGTAGAGGTCGACCGTCGGCTCGATCCAGTTGCGGCTGTAGCCGTAGCCGCCGGAGAACTCGCTGCAGTAGGTCGCGCAACGGACGCGATCGGGCCCGAGGATCTCGCGCGCCTCCTGGAAGTAGCCGCGGTTGAGGCAGTCGTGCACGCTGAACACGAGGTGCGGTTGGAAGTTCTCCACCACCTGCCGGAAATACCGCCGGCCGAGCGACACGCCGCGACGGTTGAGGAAGCCGAGCAGCTCCACCATCAGGTAGTAGGGATGGTGCATCCACGGAAAGCGCTTCTGGATGAAGTTGTAGCAATAGACCCCGAGGCGCGCCACGACCGACGAGTCCTCCAGCATGCTCTCCACCCGCACGTCGACCGACCAGCCGTAGAGCCGCTTGACCCAGCGGGCGAACGCGCTCGCGCGCGCGTCGTGGCCGCCGCCGGTGCTGGAGGTGAGGACGAGAATGCGCAGGGGCGACATGGTCAACCCGCGTCGAAGTAGCGCCGGATGACCGCGAGCCGCAGCCACTCCGGCGCGAGACGATCGAGGAACGGCGCGAGCCGCGCTTGGAAGAACGATCCGGACCGCACCGTGCCGCCGCGCCCGCGTCGAAGCGCGCGGCGCAGGTCGCGGGCGGCCCGCTCCGCAGGCGGCGCGGTGCGCATCGTCCGCTCGAGCGCCCGCCAGACGCGCGCAACGCGGGGTTCGGAGGATACGGGGTGCGGGTGGGCAGCCATCGCGGCGTTGAAATCCGTCCGGTGGTCGCCGGGTCGGAAATCGATCACGGTAACCCCGGCGCCCGGCAGCTCCAGAAGCAAACTGCGACCGAGCGACGAGAGCGCCGCCTTGGCCGCGGAATAACCGGCCATGAAGGGGATCGGGAACTCCGCCGCGAGCGAGCTCACGTTGACCACGCAGCCCCGACCGCGCCCGGCCATCGCGCGCGCGGCGAGGCGTGCGAGCGCGGCCGGCCCGAGCAGGAGGAGCGCGAACTGGCGCTCCCAGTCCGCCGGCGTCGCTTCGAGGAACGGCCCGAAGCGGCCGGCCCCGGCGTTGTTGATCAACAGGTCGATCCCGCCCGACTCGCCTTCGGCCTGATGCCAGGCCCGCTCGACCGACGCGCCGTCGGTGAGCTCGAGCACGATCGGCCGCACCCCGGCGGGCAGGGGACGCGCAGGATCGCGGGACGTGCCCCAGACGGCGACACCCTCCTCGACGAGCATCGCGGCGAACGCCGCCCCGAGGCCGGCGCCCGCGCCGGTGACCAGGGCGGTGCGGTGACGACGGGAGACCTTCATCCGGGGTGTGAACGCCGGATCGAATCGATCGAGCCGGTGAACCTGACACGCCATGGTCGTGGGCCGGGGTTCATCCCCGGCTTCTGTGGCGTCTCTTGGTCGGAAGCCGGGGATGAACCCCGGCCCACGAATGCCGGATGCCACCACTCTTGATGATGCCCCTTCATCCGCGAAACCTTCGCGCCGGAAACGCTTCTTGCATCAAGCGGCCGGGCATCAACCGCCGAGGGAGCGGAGGGCGATCACGACGTTCGCCCCGCCGAAGCCGCTGCTGTTCGAGAGCGCGACCCGTGGCGCGGTCGGAAGGGTTTCGCGAAGGATGTTCAAACCCTCGGCCTCGGGATCGAGGTGTTCGAGATGGGCCGAGCCGGGCGTGAAGCCGCGGCGCATGGCGAGCGCGCAGAAGCCGGTCTCCATCGCGCTCGCCAGCGAGAGCCCGTGCCCGGTGAGCGCCTTCGTGCTGCTGACCGCCGGGCGTCCCACGGCCCCGAACACGGCCTTGATCGCCCGCAACTCGCTGAGGTCGCCGATCGGCGTGGAGGTGGCGTGGGCATTGAGGTAGTCGACCTCGTCCTTCCGGATCCCGGCGGCGTGGATCGCCCGTTCCATCGCCAGCCGCAGGCCCGCGCCGTCGGGATGCGACATCGCGACGCTGTGGCCGTCGGAGGCCTGCCCCCATCCCGCCAGCTCGCAGTAGGCCGAAGCCCCGCGCTCCCCGGCCGCCGGCTCGGACTCCAGCAGGAGCACGACTGCGCCACCCGTGCCGACGAAGCCGTCGCGGCCGACGTCGAACGGGCGCGAAGCCCGGTCCGGGTCGGTCTGGACGGAAAGCGCCCGCATGCCCGCGAACGGGAGCGAACTCTCCCGGTTGCAGTCCTCGCCGCCCACCACGAACATCCGCTTCTGTCTCCCGGAGATGATCTCCTCGAAGGCGAAGCCGAGCGCGTGACCCGACGATGCGCAGGCCGACGAAAAGCCGCAGGAGGCGCCGAGGATGCGGAAGGCGGCGACGAGGTTGAAGTTCAGCGTCCCGGCGATGGAGGCGACGATCCCCGTGGGCGAACACCGCATGACGCCGTGCCGGTTCATCCGCTCGAGGGAATGGTGGAGCAGCATCGGCGAACCACCCGAAGCGGCGTAGAGTCCGGTTTCGGGATTCGAGACCTCTCCGGGCTGGAGACCCGCGTCGCGGATGCACTGCTGCATCGCGCAGGTCGCATAGACGCCGTGGGGAGCGAGCGAACGCAGTTGTTCGCGGCGGATCGCGTACGGGGCGGGGGTGCGCCAATCCTCGAAGTCGAGCGAGTCGACCTCGAAGTCTTTCACGGTGGCCAGGACCTTGACCGGGATGTCCGGGCTCTGGAACGGCGGATACCGCACGATCCCGTGGCGCAGGCTTCGAAGGCTCTCGGCGACC
>DAIPIQ010000228.1:0-4735 GCA_036770745.1 Opitutaceae bacterium
TTCACCCACGACATCGACGCCCCTCGCGCGCTCGATGATTCGCAGGAGGACCTCGTCGTGGTGCTGCGCCGCCGGGGAAGTGGACGCGGTTGACGAGCGGTGCAGCGGACGCATTGGGGCGCGATTGCTCGGAACGACCCGACCACGGAATGCGCGGAATCCGGCCGGAAGATCAGAGTCGGAGACGTGATCGGACGCGTCCTGAAGGGCGCGGGTTTCTCGGGTCCTTCTACTCCGTGCATTCGGTGCATTCCGCGGTTCACTCCGGATTGGAACCGCGGATTGCGCGGTTTGCGCGGATGCAGACCGGCCGATGTGAGTCGGAGACGAGGCCGGGCGCGTGGTGCGAGGCGCGAGGTCGGTCGGCCCGCCCGACTCCGTGATTCCTACCGCGTTCTCCGGAATCAGAGGTCCCGCGGGACCGTGCAGAGGGCCTCTTCCATCGTGGTGAGGCCGAGCTTCACCTTGAGCATCGAATCCTGGTGCAGCGTCTTCATCCCGTTGCCGACGGCGATGCGCTTGAGTTCGGCTGCCTCGCGGCCCTTGTTGATCCCGTCGATCAGCTCGTTGCTGATCGTCATGAGTTCGTGGATGCCGACGCGGCCCTTGTAGCCGGTGTTGTTGCAGCGCGAGCAGCCCTTCGGGTTGGCGTGGAAGATCTCTCCGCTCCAGCCGAGGGCGGATTCGAGGATCTCCTTCTCGCGGCCCTCGGCCTGGCCGGAGCGGCGGCAGACCTTGCAGACGCGGCGCATCAGCCGCTGGGCGCAGACGCCGAGAAGCGACGAGCTGATCATGAAGGGCTCGATCCCCATGTCGGTGAGGCGGGCGATCGTGCTCGGGGCGTCGTTGGTGTGGAGGGTGCTGAGCAGGAGGTGGCCGGTGAGCGCGGCCTCGACGGCGATGTTCGCCGTCTCCTTGTCGCGGATCTCGCCGACGAGGATGATGTCGGGATCCTGCCGGAGGTAGGCGCGCAGCGCGCTGGCGAAGGTGAGCCCGATCTGCCGGTTCATCTGCATCTGGTTGATGCCGGCGAGCGTGTATTCGATCGGATCCTCGGCGGTGCGGATGACGAGCTCGGGCGAGTTCACCTCGTTGAGGGCCGAGTAGAGGGTCATCGACTTGCCGGAGCCGGTCGGCCCGCAGTGCAGGATCATCCCATAGGGCTGGCGGATGATCTCGCGGTAGCGGGCGAGGTTCTCCTCGGAGAAGCCGAGCGCGGGCATCGGGAGCGTCGACTTCTGCTTGTCGAGGATGCGCATGACCATGCCCTCGCCGTAGTTGAGCGGCGCGGTCGAGCAACGCAGGTCGACGTCGATTTCCTTCTTCGTGTACTGCTTGAAGACGATGCGCCCGTCCTGGGGGATGCGGCGCTCGGCGATGTCGAGGTTCGCCATGATCTTGAGGCGGGCCACGAGCGCGGGAGCGACGGTGATCGGGAGGCGGAGCTTCTGCTGGCAGAGGCCGTCGACGCGGTAGCGCACGCCCAGCTCCTTCTCGCCGGGCTCGATGTGGATGTCGCTCGCACCGCCGACGTAGGCGTCCTCGATGATGCGGTTGGCGAGCTGGATGATGGGGGCGGAGTCCTCGCTCTCGACGTCGCCCTTGCCGAGGTCGATCTCGCCCGACTTGAACTCGTTGCCGACGGCCTCGACCACGTCGGCGAACTGCTCCTCGCCGCGGATGCTCCCGGCGCTGAGGCGGTCGCGGATGTCCTTCTCGCGGGCGAGCAGGGGGATCACGCGTTTGCCGGTGAGCGACTGGATCCGGCTGGAGACCGTGAGTTCGAAGGGGTTGGAGAACGCGACGACGACGAACTCGCCGACCGTGCCGACGGGGATCACGATGTTCTTCTGGCAGAACTCGAGGCTCACGTGCTCGAACGTGCCCTTGTGGATGCGGAGGCGGGCGACGTTGAAGGGCGTCATGTCGAACGCGCGCGCCTTGGCCACGAGCAGGTGGGTGGCGGAGACGCCGAACTCGTCGCGGATGAGGTTGTCGAGCGCGTCGCCGCTCAGCTCGCGCTTCTCGCCGAGGATCTTCTCCTGCTGCCCGGGGGTGAGGCGGCCGAGCGAGACGAGGTGTTCGAGGATGGAGGTCTGAAGGCGGCCGAGTGCCATGGCGTCACGCGGCGGTGCGGGCGGCCCCGGAGATGCCGGCGCGCTCGGCTTCGAATTTGTCGAGGAAGTCGCCGACCGCATCGAGCGTCGCGGCGAACCAGACGATCGTGCCGCCGAAGCGTTTCTCCCAATGCTGCCTCACGGCCGGGCAGACGGCGTAGGCGCTGACGATCGAGACCACGTCCTCGTCGCGATCGAAGGGCACGGACCACGTCGCCCAGCACTCGCCGGGCGTCAGGGAGAGCTTGAGGTCGTCGTTGATCTCGATCTCGCGAGGGTCGAGCAGGGCGACGCGGCGCTCCTCGACGAGGTGGTTGAACAGGTCCTCGATCGTGAGCGCGTTGGTCTGGTGGAGAAGGATGTCGAGCAGGCAGATCTCCTTGTCGGAGCCCTTTTCCATGATGTGGAGAAGCTTCTCATTGGCGTCTTCGAGCTGCTCGACGGTGATGAGATTGGCCTCGACGAGCGCCGCCCCGAGCGAACGGTTGCAGCGCATGATGATGGGTCTGTGCTCGGACATGGTGGCGGAGCCCTCGCCACGGGCGGAGTCCGCCGCCCTCAGGGTGCGACGCCGGGTCGCAGGATGCGGTTGCGGAGTTCCTCCAGCAGCTGAGGGATTCCCTCTTCGGTCAGGCAGGATATCGGCAGAACCTCCACCCGGTTGAGCTTGCGGAAACGCCTAAGGGCGGTCGCCGCCGCCGGCTCGTCCATCTTGTTGGCGACGACGAGCCTCGGCTTTTCGAGCAAGGCCGGATCGTAGCGCTCCAGCTCGTGGAGGAGCTGCTCGTGGTCGTGCTCCGGCTTGCGCCCGTCGGTCCCCGCCATGTCGAGCAGGATCAGGAGCAGGCGACAGCGCTCGATGTGCCTGAGGAAACGGTGGCCGAGGCCGCGGTTCTCGTGCGCCCCTTCGATCAAGCCGGGGACGTCGGCCATCGTGATGCGCTCGTGGGTGTCGGGAAACTCGATGATGCCGACCTGCGGGTGGAGCGTCGTGAACGGATAGGCGGCCATCTTCGGCCGCGCCCGGGTGATGAGGTTGGTGAGGCTGGACTTGCCGGCGTTGGGGAAACCGACGAGGCCGACCTCGGCCACGGTCTTGAGCACGAGCTGGAACATCCCGCGCTCGCCGGGCAGGCCCGGATTGGCGCGCTTCGGCGTCCGGGTGGTGGAGGACTTGAAGTGCGTGTTTCCCCAACCGCCGTTGCCGCCCCGCGCGAGGACGACCTCCTCGCCGTCGCGGAGAACCTCGGCGATGAGCCGGCCGGTCCCGGGCTCCAGCACGACCGTGCCGGGAGGGACCCGCAGCAGGCAGACCCTGCCGTCCGCCCCGTGTTGATCGGCCCCGCGGCCGGGCTCGCCGTCGGCGGCGCGCCAGTTCGGGCGGAAACGGTAGTCGTTGAGGTTGTTCACGTCGTGGTCGCCGCGGAGGACCACGTCGCCCCCGCGCCCGCCGTCGCCGCCGTTGGGCCCGCCGAACGGGATGAACTTCTCCCGGCGGAAACTCACGCAACCGTTCCCGCCGTCGCCCGCCTTCACGGTGACCGTGATCTCATCGATGAACATTCCCGGCGATGATCCGGAGACCCCGCCCTCCGCGCAAACGGGAAAGCTCCCCGATCTGCGCCTAGAAACCGCCGACCTCGTAGATTTCGACGATCGCGATCCCGGTGGTCCCGTCGACGCCCCGAAGCTGCGCGGTGTAGGCCCCCGCCGGCAGGAACAACAGGAACGACGCGTCCTGCGAGTCCGTTCCCAGGTCGAAGGCTCCGAACTGCCGCGATGCCTCGGCGACGAGCCCCGCATCGGGCGCGGCGCCCCAGGCCCGGGCCGACGCGAGCGGCACGGCCCCGCGGAGCACGGTCAACTCCGGCCGCGCCAGCGCGCCCGGCACACCGAACCCCGTCAACCCCGGGCCGACACCGCGCACGAGCACCAGGGCCGGATGCGTCCCGGCGACGACGAAGCCCCCGATCATGACCGCATCGCCCTCGCCCACCCGGGAACGGGCCGAAAGGTTCAACAGCCGCATGGAACCGCCTCCGTCGAGGGCGTAAATCTCCGCAAGCGCCAGCCCCGAGCCTCCTCCCGCTCCGAGGACCTCCGCCATGTGGTTCCCGCCCGACACGGTGGCCAGCACCGCCGAATCACGCGCGCCGGCCGCGAAGGGGAACGCTCCGACCGCCTGCGCCGCCGCGGCCAGCGCCGCCGGGTCGGCCGCCGTCTCCCAGCCGGTGTTCTCGCCGATGACCGACTGCGGAGTCCGCAGGACGACCCGCGGATCAGCAAGCACGCCGCCGACTCCGAAGGCGCCGAGCGCCGGCCCCGCCCCGCGCACGAGCACCGTGAAGGGGGCCCCGGGGGTGGTGACAAAACCCGCGATCGCCACCTCGTCCCCCTGCGCCGCCCGGGTGCGCATCGAGAGGTTGACGAGCCGGCTGTCGGGCGCGACGCCCGGCCGGAAGAGCACGAAGCGTCGCGTCTCCCCACCCGCGGTCCGCACGAAGCCGTCGATCACCCCGCCCGCGATCGATCCATCGAAGATCGTCGTCTGCACGCCGGTGGCGAACGTCCCGGTCGCATCGTAGTCGGAGCTGAAGGCCGTCACCGGCCCGGCGTCC
>DAIPIQ010000229.1:0-1417 GCA_036770745.1 Opitutaceae bacterium
ACACCTACAACGCCGGCTACACCTACTGGACCGACTTCCTCTTCCAGGCGATGTTCGCGGCGACCGCCGCGACGATCGTTTCCGGAGCGGTGGCGGAGCGGGTGAAGCTCGGTTCGTTCCTCATCTTCTCGACGATCTTCGTCGCGATCGTCTACCCGATCGCCGGTTCGTGGAAGTGGGGCGCGGGCTGGCTCCAGATGCGCGAGGTTCCGTTCTACGACTTCGCCGGATCGACGATCGTCCACTCGGTGGGCGGCTGGGGCGCCCTCGCCGGCGCCATTCTGCTCGGGCCCCGGCTCGGCAAGTACCTTCCCAACGGCAAGATGAAGCCGATCCTCGGCCACAACATGCCGCTCGCCACGATCGGCGTGTTCCTCCTCTGGCTCGGCTGGTTCGGCTTCAACGGTGGTTCGGTGCTCTCCGCCGACCCCGGCCTCGTTTCGCTGACCCTCGTCACCACCGCGATCGCCGCTTCGGCCGGCGCCGTGGGCGCGATGGTCACTTCGTGGACGGTGCTCAAGAAGCCCGACCTCTCGATGGTCCTCAACGGCGTCCTCGCCGGTCTCGTCGGCATCACGGCCGGCGCCGATCAGATGGCCGCGGGCTCGGCCACGATCATCGGTCTCATCGCCGGCGTGCTCGTCGTCCTCTCGGTCATCATGTTCGACAAGCTCAAGATCGACGACCCCGTCGGCGCGCTCTCCGTCCACCTCGTGTGCGGGATCTGGGGTACGCTCGCGGTCGGCCTCTTCGGCGGCCTCGCCGGCATGGACCAGCTCGTCTCCCAGGTCGTGGGCATCGTCGCGATCGGCGTGTTCACCTTCGTAAGCGCCCTGGTGATCTTCTTCGCCCTCAAGGCGACCGTCGGCATCCGCGTCTCCGCCGAGGAGGAGACCGAGGGTCTCGACATCGGCGAACACGGCAACGAAGCGTATCCCGACTTCACCGCCGCCCACAAATAAGAAGCTCCCCCGGGAAAGGTGGCCGGCGGTCGGATTCGATCCTTGCGCCGGTCATCCCATCCGGATAACCCACAAGAACTTAAAGAGAGCATCGATTTCATGAAACTCATCATCGCGATCATCAAACCCTTCAAGCTCGAGGAAGTGAAGGAGGCCCTGTCCGAGATCGGCATCGAGGGCATGACGGTCACCGAGGTCAAAGGCTTCGGTCGCCAGAAGGGCCACACCGAGATCTACCGCGGCAGCGAATACACCGTGGATTTCCTGCCCAAGGTGAAGGTCGAGATCGTCGTCCCCGACGAGATCGTCGGCAAGACGGCCGACGCCATCGTCAAGGCGGCCAAGACCGGCAAGATCGGCGACGGCAAGGTCTTCATCGTTCCGATCGAAGAGGCCATCCGCATCCGCACCGACGAGCGCGGCGAGTCCGCCGTCTGAGGCGGCCCTCCGAGACT
>DAIPIQ010000229.1:1452-4727 GCA_036770745.1 Opitutaceae bacterium
GGGGCGTGGCGGAGCGGCGGCGTCCCCGCCGCCGGGTGCGACGTCCATCCGGCAGTTGGAAAACCGCCGCTCCGGGGCGTCCGGAATCGGCGGCGGGGACGCCGCCGCTCCGCGCAGCCACTCGTGCGTCCGCTCAGAACGGCCAGACGCGTGGCGCGATCGCGAGCGTGACCACGAACGCGATGAGGTTGAGCGGCACCCCGATCTTCACGAAGTCCGCGAAGCGGTAGCCGCCGACCCCGTAGACGTAGGTGTTGGTCTGGTAGCCGATGGGCGTGGCGAAGCTCGCCGAGGCGGCCACGGCCACGGCCATGAGGAACGACCGGGGATCCACCCCCATCGAGTGGGCGACGCCGAGCGCGAGCGTGGCCATCACCGCCGCGGCGGCGTTGTTGCTCAGGATCTCGGTCAGGATCGTGGTGACGAGGTAGACGCAGGCGAGCATGACCAGCGGGCGCAACTCCGGGCTGACGACCGCGTCGACCAGGGCGAGCACGCTCGTCGCGACCCACGCCGCCGCGCCGGTCTTCTCCATCGCGATGCCCATCCCGAGCATCGAGAAGATCAGGAAGAGCAGGTTCCACTGGATCGCGCCGTAGGCCTCCTTGGGCCGCACCGCGCCGATCAGAAGCAGGAGGGCGCAGCCGATGAAGGCGGCGATCTCGATCCGGGCGAGGCCGAGCGCCGCGGCGCCCACGACCGCGGCGATCGTGCCGAGCACCCACGGCATCAGGTGCCGGCGTCCTCCGGTGGCGACGGCGGGCTTGTCGATCAGCAGGATGTCGGCCCCGCCGCGCAGGCCGTTGATCGCGTCCTCCGTGCCGAGCATCAGGAGGATGTCGCCGAACTCGAGGGTGAGGTTGCTGATCTCGTTGCGGAGGTTCCGACCCTTCCGGTGCACCGCGAGGATCATCACGCGGTAGCGCTGCCGGATGTTCGCATCGAGGATCGAACTGCCGAGGAGCGCGGAGTTCGGGCCGATGACGCCCTCCACGAGCACGCCTTCGTGGGCCGCGATCTGCTCGAGCCCGAGCCCGGCCTCGGCGACGAAATCGATGCCCTCCATCTGTTTCGTCTCCGCGATCCCCGAGGGCCGGCAGGCAAGGACGAGGCGGTCGCCCTCGTGGAGCCGGAAATCCGGGGCGCCGCTCGCGCACACCACGCCGGAGCGCACGACCTCGACCACGCGGATGCCCGGGTGCTTGTTGAGCGGAGACTCCTTCAGCGGCGCCTCCGTCAGCGGGGAACCGTGGGGCACGAAGGCCTCGGTGATGAACTCGCGTCGCTCGTCCTCGGTGAGGATCGAGGTGATGGTCTCCCGTACCGGGAGCAGGCGCCTCCCGAAGAGCATCAGGTAGATCGCTCCGGCCGCGAGCAGCGGCAGGCCGACCGAGGCGATCTCGAACATCCCGAAGGCGGGCTCGCCGTTCTTCTCCCCGATGCTGGAGACGATGATGTTCGTGCTCGTGCCGACGAGGGTGCAGGTGCCGCCGAGGATCGATGCGTAGGAAAGCGGGATCAGGAGTTTCGAGGCCGGCACGTCCATCTTCCGCGCAAGGCTGACGATCACCGGCATGAAGACCACGACCACGGGGGTGTTGTTGATGAAGGCGGAGACACCGCCGACGAAGACGAGCATCACGAGCAGGAACGCCGGGTAGGGCAGCGCCGTGAGCCGGCCGAGGATCCCGGCGAGGATGTCGATCGCCCCGCACCGCTCCAGCGCCGCGCTCAGGATGAACATCGCCCCGACCGTCAAGGGCGCGGGGTTCGAGAAGACGGAGAGCGCATCGTCCGGGCCGAGCAATCCCGTGACCAGGAGGACCGCCATCAGGCCAATCGCGGTGACGTCCGCCGGGATCCGCTCCATCGCGAAACTGACCAGCGCCGCGACGAGCAGGAGGAAGATGACGGCGATTTCCCAAGTCATGACGGCTCGTTCTCCGAGGGCCTTTCGCTACGGCGAAACCAGGTGTGGAACGACCAGGAAATCAGCCCGAGCGCGATGAACATCCCGCCCACGCCCATGAAGGCCCCGCCCGTCACCTGGTCTTCGCGGGGCGAGAGCGACGTGATGCGAGGCGCGTACTGGTAGGTGAGGTAGAGCGGTTCGCGAGAGAAGTTCAGGAACGCGACGAGGGGGAACTGGAGGATGCCCAGTCCGAAGACGTAGAGGATCTGCACCCCCGGGGCGCTCCGCGGTGCGACGCGCGAACGACCGATCAGCGGCCACCACATGAGCAGCGCCACCGCGAGGAAACTCAGGTGCTGGACGACGTGGACGAACTTGTCGCGCAGCGCGTGGTCGTAAGCCGCGGGGATGTGCCAGAGTGAGAGCGTCAGCACGTAGATCACGGCGGCGGGCAGCGGCCGGGTCACGAGCCGCGCAACCGGCCGCACGAACGGGCGATCGAGGACGAAGTCCACGAGCCACGCCGGCGTGCCGGTCAGCAACAACGCGGCGACCACGTAGACGAGGATCAGGTGCTGCGCCATGTGCGCGGAGAAGAGGAAGCGCTCGCCGATCTGGTCCAGCGGCGACCCCACCGCGAGGTAGAAGATGATCATCCCGGCGGCGAAGCGGAGCACCGCGCCCCTCGGGAACGGCTCGCCGGCCGCGAGGTGTCCGCGCCACGGTCCCACCGCGAGGGCGTAGAGCCACGAAGCCACCACCATCGCGCCGATGAGGAGCGGCTCGTTGTGCCAGTGGGTCCAGTCGATCACCGCTCCAGTGGACGGAGCGGGGGCGGCCTCCGCAAAAGGAAACGACGGCCGCGCCGGGAGGTCGTTGGAATCGAAACCGGGAGCGATCCGATTTCGTGGGCCGGGGTTGATCCGGGTGTGATCAAAAGTGGTGGCAGCATCCTGCTGCCATATGTCTCAGGCGGAAACGGACCCTGCCACCACTTCCGATCGCGGCCGGTTCATCTCCGGATTCCGACCAGGAGACGCCGCAGAAGCCGGGGATCAACCCCGGCCCACGACGGAAGGGAGCAATCACCGGTGAGCACCACCCTGCTCGCGGTCGGGGAAAGCGTCGAAGGCGGTCTCGCCTCAGCCGAGGCGGGCTTCGTCGAGCGTCGCCGGCGCGACGAGCGCGCTCAGCTCCGCATCCGCGGTCGCCTCGGTGCGGTCGGTCTTGAAGAGCGCGAGCAGCGCCGCCATGGTTCCGCCGCCGAGGATCAGCCCGATGAAGAAGAGGATCGTGCAGAAGGCTTTGTCCCAGCGCAGGTGCATGAAGTAGAAGATGACCGCGAAGAACTTGATCACCGAAA
>DAIPIQ010000230.1:0-4710 GCA_036770745.1 Opitutaceae bacterium
GTCACCCAGATTCTCTTCGATCCGGGGGCCGAGCGCGAACTCGGCGCGCTCGCCGCGACGATCCGGCCCGAGTCGGTCATCAGCGTCTCCGGGCGGGTCGTGGCCCGGCCGGAGGAGACCGTCAACGTCGCGCTCGCCACCGGCGCGATCGAGATCCGGGCGGTGTCGCTCGTGATCCACAACCTCGCGGAGACGCCGCCGTTTCCGCTCGACGACGCCGGCGGCGACCGAGTCAACGAGGACCTCCGGCTCACCTACCGCTACCTCGACCTGCGCCGCCCGCGGATGCGGCGCAACCTCTTCGTCCGGCACCGGGCGGCGAAGGCGGTGCGCGACTATTTCGATGGGGCCGGATTCATCGAGGTGGAGACGCCTGCGCTCTTCAAGAGCACGCCGGAAGGGGCGCGGGAATACCTCGTGCCTTCGCGGATCCACCCGGGCGAGTTCTACGCGCTTTCGCAGTCGCCCCAGCAGTTCAAGCAGATCCTCATGGTTGCGGGCGTGGAGCGCTACTTTCAGATCGCGCGGTGCTTCCGCGACGAGGACCTCCGGGCCGATCGGCAGATGGAGTTCACCCAGATCGACGTCGAGGCCTCGTTCGTCTCGCGCGAGGACATCTACGCGCTGTTCGAGGGGATGTTGAAGCGCGTCTGGAAGGACGTGCTCGACGTCGACCTGCCCACGCCGTTCCAGCGGATGGCGTTTTCCGAGGCGATGAACCGCTTCGGCGTCGACAAGCCCGACCTGCGCTTCGGTCTCGAGCTCGTCGATCTTTCGGAGACGTTCCGCAACTCGTCGTTCAAGGTCTTCCAGGGCACGCTCGCCGAGGGCGGCGCGGTGAAGGCGCTCAACGCGAAGTCGCTCGCCGACCTCACCCAGGGCGAGCTCAAGAGCCTCGAGGAGGTCGCGAAATCGCTCGGGGCCCGCGGGCTCGCCTTCATCAAGGTCGAGGGCGGCGAATGGAAATCGCCGATCGTGAAGTTCTTCTCCGCCGAAGAGCGGGCCGACCTCGAGACCCGGCTCGCGATCGAGGAGGGCGACATGATCTTCTTCGCGGCCGCCCCGTGGGAGAAGGCCTGCGCGATCCTCGGGCGGATCCGCCTGGAGGCCGCGGCGCTCTTGCAGAAGCGCGGACGCCTCGCGGTGCGCGCGGACGACTGGCGTTTCCTCTGGGTCGTGGATTTTCCGCTCATGTCGTGGGACGAGGAGCACGGGCGCTTCGTCGCCACCCACCACCCGTTCACCGCGCCCGTACCGGAGGACGAGGCGCTGCTCGATTCCGACCCGAAACGCGTCCGCGGCCAGCACTACGACGTCGTGCTCAACGGCATGGAGCTCGGTGGCGGATCGATCCGGATCCACCAACCCGCGGTCCAGAAGAAGGTCTTCGAAGACGTCCTGAAAATCCCGGCCGAGGTGGTCGAGAGCCGTTTCGGCTACCTGCTCGAGGCCTTCAAGTACGGCGCGCCGCCGCACGGCGGGATCGCCTTCGGCCTCGATCGCCTCGTCGCGCTGCTCTGCGGCACGACCAGCATCCGCGACGTGATCGCCTTCCCGAAGACCCAGAAGGGGCAGTGCCTGATGACCCAGAGCCCGACGCCGGTCACGGAGAAACAGCTCCGCGACCTGCACATCGCGGTGAAGACGCCGGACGGGCTCTGATCGGTCAGGGGCCGCTCCGCCGGTAACGGGCGGGCGGGAGCCCGGTGTGCCGGCGAAACACCCGGCCGAATGCGTGGACGTCGCGGAAGCCGCAGCGTTGCGCGATCTCCTTGAGCGGGAGCTCGCTCCCGCGCAGCCACTGCGCCGCGGCCTGGACGCGGCGCGTCGCCAGCCACGCCGCCGGGGCCTGGCCCGTCTCCGCGGCGAAAAGCCGCGAGAAGTGAAACCGCGACAAACCGGCCGCCCGCGCGAGGTCCGTCACGCCGAGCGGGGCCGAGAGGTCGCGCTCGGCGTGGGCCCGCGCCCGCGCGAGGGCCGCCGTGTGCGGCGTCGCCCCGCCGGCGGCCTTCGGCCGGGCCGCAAGCAGCGCCATCACCAGCTCATAGGCCCGCGCCGACGCCGCATAGGCCGAGGTGAACTCCCCCGCCAGGCCCGACCGCACGGCCGCGGCGGCGATCCGCACCGGAGGAGAGTCCGGCTCGAGCGCGGCGCAGAGACCGTGGCGCGCCTCCACCTCGCGCCACAGGCGCAACAACTCCGGACCGCGGAGGCAGAGGTGGATGAACTCCCATTCGCCGCCCGCCGGCAGCCAGTAGCGGTGGTCGTGGGGCCAGTGCAGGAGCAGGGCCTCGCCGGGCCGCACCGTCCACTCACGCCCCCCCGAGCGCAGACGGCCGGCCCCGCGGATCGTGTATTGAAAAAGCGCGAGCTCGCGGCCGCCGCGTTTCAGGCCGTGGAAATCGTAGTCCGCCGTCGTCCTGCGTTCGTGCCCCACCGAATCGACGAGGGCGGGCAGCATCGAGTCCTCGCGGGGATGGACGAGCGCGCGCATGCCGAGGGTGCGGCTGGAGAATCCGGGGAGCACGAACCGACCAAGAACCGCACAACTCGCCCGTGGCAACCCGGGAGCGTTCTCCGCATAATCCGCCCGAATCTACGAAACCACATGTCCTTCCGCATCGCCTTCATCGGCGCGGGCTCGATCGAGTTCACGCGCAAGCTGGTCGCCGATCTGCTCTCCATCCCCGAGTTCGCCGGGGTCGAGCTCGCCTTCACCGACATCGATCGGCGCAACCTCGACATGGCCGCCGAACTCACCCGCCGCGACATCGCCCACAACGGCCTGACGACCCGCGTCGTCGCCACGACGGACCGGCGGGCGGCGCTCGCCGGCGCGCGTTACGTGTTCTGCGTCGTCCGCGTCGGCGGCCTCGAGGGCTTCCGCACGGATGTCGGGATCCCGCTGCGTTACGGCATCGACCAGTGCGTGGGCGACACGCTCTGCGCCGGCGGGCTGATGTACGCCCAGCGCGGCATCGCGGCCCTGCTCGGGTTCTGCCGCGACATCCGCGAGGTCGCCGAGCCCGGCTGCCTGCTCCTCAATTACGCCAACCCGATGGCCATGCTGACGTGGGCCGCCAACGTCCACGGTGGCGTGCGCTGCGTCGGTCTCTGCCACGGCGTCCAACACGGGGCCGATCAGATCGCCGAAGTGCTCGGCGTGCCGCGCGGCGGGATCGACTACGTCTGTGCGGGCATCAACCACCAGACGTGGTACGTCGACGTGCGGGCGTGCGGGCGGCGCGTCTCGGGAGAGGAACTGCTCGCGGCCTACGAGCGCCACCCGGTCTTCAGCCGCACCGAGAAGTGCCGCATCGACGTGTTGCGCCGCTTCGGCGTCTACTCCACCGAGAGCAACGGGCACCTGAGCGAATACCTGATGTGGTACCGCAAGCGTCCGCGCGAGATCGGCCGCTGGTGCGACCTCGGCTTCTGGATCAACGGCGAGACCGGCGGCTACCTCCGTGTCTGCGAGGAGGGTCGCGATTGGTTCGAGCGCGAGTTCGCCAAGGGCGCGGAGGCGATCCCCACGCTGGGCTTCGCGCCCGAGAAGCGCTCGTCCGAGCACGGCGCCTTCATCCTCGAGGCGCTCGAGACCGGGCGCGTCTACCGCGGCCACTTCAACCTCCCCAACGGCGGTTCGATCACCAACCTCGCGCCCGATGCGATCATCGAGGGCCCCGGGTTCGTGGACCGTCACGGGATCCACATGCTCCAGGTCGGCGATCTCCCGATGGGTTGTGCGGCGGTCTGCGCGCAGTCGGTCAACGTCCAGCGCATCGGCGTCCAGGCCGCCGTGACCGGCGACGACCGCCTCCTCCGGCAGGCCATGCTGCTCGATCCGCTCGTCGGCGCCGTCTGCAATCCGCCGGAGGTCTGGCAGCTGGTCGACGAGATGCTCGTCGCCGGCGCCAAGTGGCTCCCTCAGTACGCGGAGGCGATCGCCGCCGCGAAGCGTCGCCTGAAGCGCGGGCCGCGCCTCGCGACCCGGCCCGCCAAGGGCTACCGTCCGGGCAAGGCCCTCCTTGCGAAGCGCTCCCGAGTGCACCGCCTGAAGGACCGGCTCACCCGCTGAGCCGGGGCCTTGCACCCGGGCGGACGCTCGCCGCCCCGCCCCGGACAAGTCGCGCAAATCGATCCGGCGCGTTGGCATGGCCGTTGCTCATGGCCCCTTCACAGGCCGTGCCCGCATCCGCGGCATTCGGCGCAAACAGCGAAACATAAACCTCCGTCCCTAATGATGAGTACTCGAAAAATCCGAACCGGGTTTCCCGCCCTGACTGCCCTCGCAGCGATCGCTGCGGCGACTCCAGTCTTCGGCCAGGACGCCCCCGCCTATGCAGACCTCGAGGCGTTCAGTGCGAGCGCCGGATTCGCGATCTTCACCACCCACAATCTGTGGATGATGATCGCCGCGGCCCTGGTGTTCATCATGCACCTCGGCTTCGCGTCGCTGGAAGCGGGGCTCACCCAGTCGAAGAACACGGTGAACATCCTGTTCAAGAACACGATGATCCCGTGCCTCGGCATCCTCACCTACGCGATCTGCGGGTTCAATCTGATGTATCCCGGCTTCGGCGAGGACTCCTCGGGCTGGTTCGGGTTCGCCGGGTTCGGCGTTTCGGTCAGCGATCCGGTCGCGGGCCTGACGGACACCTACAACGCCGGCTACACCTACTGGACCGACTTCCTCTTCCAGGCGATGTT
>DAIPIQ010000063.1:0-17857 GCA_036770745.1 Opitutaceae bacterium
GAGTCGCCCTCGACGATGTAGAGCTCGGTGAGGGCGGGGTCGCGCTCGGAGCAGTCGGCGAGCTTGCCCGGGAGGCCGCCACCGACGAGGGCGCTCTTGCGCACCGTGTCGCGGGCCTTGCGGGCGGCCTCGCGGGCGCGGGCCGAGTTCACGCACTTCTCGATGATGCGGCGGGCGACGGACGGGTTGGATTCGAGGAAGAACTTGAGTTTCTCGCCCACGACCTTCTGGACCATCCCGTCGACCTCGCCGTTGGAAAGCTTGGTCTTCGTCTGCCCCTCGAAGCGCGGCTCGGGGACCTTGACGGAGACGACGGCGACGAGTCCCTCGCGGGCGTCGTCGCCGGTGATCGCGGGGTCCTTCTCCTTGATGAGGTTGTTGGACCGGGCGTGGGCGTTGATCACGCGGGTGAGCGCGGTGCGGAAGCCGGAGAGGTGGGTGCCGCCCTCGACGTTGTTGATCGAGTTGGCGTAGCAGAACACCTGTTCGTTGTAGGTGTCGTTGTACTGCATCGCCACGTCGATGACCGTGGGGGCGCCGCCGGCCTCGTCGGGGATCGAGTCGCCGACCACGATGACCGTCTCGTGGAGCACGGTCTTGGAGCGGTTGAGGAAACTCACGAACTCCGCGATGCCCCGCTCGAAGTGGAACGCCTCGGACTTCTCGACCCGCTCGTCGACGAGCTGGATCGTCACCCCGGGGTTGAGGAAGGCGAGCTCGCGCAGGCGTTTGGCGAGGAGCTCGTATTGGAACGTGATCGTCGTCTGGAAGATCTCGGGGTCCGGCTTGAAGGTGATCTGGGTGCCGGTCTTCTTCGTATCGCCGACGATCGTGAGCGGGGAGACGGTCTTGCCGCGCGCGAAGCGCATGTGGTGGATCTTGCCGTTGCGGCGGACCTCGGCCTCGAACCACTCGGAGACGGCGTTGACGCATTTGGCGCCGACGCCGTGCAGGCCGCCCGAGACCTGGTAGGCGCCCTTGCCGAACTTGCCGCCGGCGTGGAGGTTGGTGAGGACGAGCTCGAGGGCGGGGATCTTGTGCTCGGGATGGATGTCGACCGGGATGCCGCGGCCGTTGTCCTCGATCGAGCAGGAGCCGTCGAGGTGGATGGTCACCGTGATCTGGTTGCAGAAGCCGGCGAGGGCCTCGTCGATCGAGTTGTCGACCACCTCGAAGACGCAGTGGTGGAGGCCGCGCTCGAAGGTGTCGCCGATGTACATGTCGGGTCGTTTGCGGACCCCTTCGAGGCCTTCGAGCTTCTGGATTTTCGAGGCGTTGTAGTCGTCGGCCGCGCGCTGGGCGGAGGCCGGATCCCGGGGGCTCTTTTCTGCGTCCATTCCTTGGTTTTCCAAAGGCGAGAGCGTCTCGAAATCCACCGGCGCCCACAACCCTTTTCCCGGGTTTTCTGAATTTCAGGTTGGCAACCCAAGATTGGGGGCCAAGTTGTTGGGCGCGTGAAGCTTTCGGTAAAGGTCGAGTATGCCTGTCGGGTGCTGGCGCAGTTGGCGCGGATGCACGGTTCGGGCGAGCTCGCGCACATCGAGCAGCTCGCGAAGAAAGAGGCCGTCCCGGCCAACTATCTCGTGCAGATTCTGAGCGAGCTGCGCACCGGAGGGCTGATCATCAGCCGGCGGGGAAAACGCGGCGGCTACGCCCTCGCCCGCGCCCCCGAGACGATCACGCTTTTGGAGATCGTGACGCTGATCGACGGGGCCCTGCTCGAGGTCGGCGCCACGCCCCGGGGTTTTTCCGGGCGAAGGGTGTTGCAGGTGTGGGGCGAGCTGCGTGCGGCGCTGGAGGAGCGGGCCCGGGCGGTGACGCTCGACATGCTCGTGATGCGCGGTTCGGAGGAGATGTACTACATCTGAGCGGGCGGGCTTCGGTTCGCCACGGCGGGGCATCAAGATGCCCGCTTGGGGAGCGGAGGCATTCTTGCCGCCGGTTGGACGTCGCACCGGAGGCAGGGATGCCGCCGCTACTTTGGGGCCAGCCATCGCGGACGGCGATGCCTCCGGGAAACCCGGTCCTCGGTGGCGGGTTCTCGCCGGCGGACCGGGGTTTCTCTCGACCCGACTCCCGCTTGCCGACAAGCACAACGCTCGCACATGAGCTGGTTCTTCCTCCTTCGCGTCTACCTCGTCGGTTTCTGCATGGGTGTGGCGGATCTCATCCCCGGCGTGTCGGGCGGGACGATCGCCTTCGTCTGCGGCGTCTACGACCGGCTGCTCGAGGGCATCAAGAGCTTCGACCTGACCTCGCTGCGCCTGCTCCGCGAGCGGCGCTGGGCGGAGCTGCGGGATCGGATCCCGTGGTTGTTCCTGATCGCACTGGGGCTCGGGATCGTCTCCGCGATCCTCTCGCTTTCGCACCTGCTCGGGCGGCTCTTCGTGTCGCATCCGGTCGAGCTGTGGTCGTTCTTCTTCGGGCTCGTCGCCGCATCGATCGGGTTGCTCGTGGTGGAGACGTGGCGGTGGCGGCCGGTGGACTTCGTCGTCTTCGCCGCGGCGACGGTGCTGACCTACGTCGTCGTCGGGCTGCCGGTGACGCGGACCCCCGACTCCCTGCTGTTTCTTTTCCTCTCCGGAGCGATCGCGATCTGCGCGATGATCCTGCCGGGCATCTCCGGGTCCTACATCCTCGTGATCCTTGGCAAATACCAGGAGGTGCTGGAGGCGCTCAATGCGCGGGACTTCGTCAAGATCGGCGTCTTCCTCCTCGGCATCGTGGTGGGCGTGCTCTCCTTCGTGAGGATCGTGAGCTGGCTGCTGCGGCGGTGGCGCCACCTCACGCTGGTCGCGCTCACCGGCGTCATGGCGGGGGCCCTGCGCACCGTCTGGCCGTGGAAGGAGACCGTCGCCACCCGCATCGACAGCAAGGGTGCGGTCGTTCCGCTGTCGCAGGTCAACGTGCCGCCGCCCCCGGGTCCGGAGCTGGCCGTGGCGCTCGGGCTCGCGCTCTGCGGCTGCGTCGCGGTGCTGCTCATCAGCCGGCTCGGAAGGGCGCGGTCGAAGCCGGCCGGCCTCTGAACATCCGGGTGGTCCCGGGCGTTCTTCGGCGCGGGCGCCTTGGAGTTTGACCCATCCGCACCGCGGCCCCAAGAAGCCGCGCCATGCTGCCTGACGGACTGCAGGGATTGTTGATTTTGCAGGAGCGCGACACGCGGAAGGCGCAGTTGCAGAAGATCCTGGCCCAGGTCCCGCGCGACCGGGCTGGAGTGGAGGCGCGGATCGCGGCCCATCGGTCGGCGATCGAGGCGGCGCGCAAGGGCGTGACCGACCTCGAGCTCCGGCGCAAAGAACTCGAGTCCGAGCTCCGCGCGCTCGAGGAGCAGGCGCGCAAATACCGCGGTCAGCAGGCGCTGGTGAAGAAGAACGACGAGTACCAGGCGCTCTCGCACGAGATCGAGGCGACCGCCGGGAAGATCGGCGCGCTGGAGGAGACGGAGATCCAGTTGCTCTACGACCTCGACTCCGAGCGGGCGAAGGCCCGCGAGGCCGAGGCCCGGATCAACGCCGAGATCGCGGCGGAGCAGGCCCAACTCGGCCGGATCGCGGAGCGGCAGGCGCAGGTCGAAGGGGACGTCGCGACCGCGGAGGCCGAGGTCGCGAAGGCGCGCGAAGGGGTCCGCCCGGGGTTGTTGCCGCAATACGACCGGCTCTGCCGGAGCGTCGGTCTGCCGGTGGTGGTGCCGTTGCGCGCCCAGAAGTGCGGCGGGTGCCACCTCAAGGTCTCCTCGGGCGTCGACACCGAGGTGCGCAAGGGCGCGGAAATCGTCGCTTGCGACAACTGCGCCCGACTTCTATACCTCGAGGTCTAGCTGGTTTCGGGGGCGGGCGCCCGCCCGCACGTTCTTTGACCGCCCGTCGCGAGACGGGTCGGCGGATGTGCGGGAGGAAAGTCCGGACACCGCAGGGCACGACTCCCCGTGAAAGCGGGGGCGTCTCGCGCCACACCGCGAGGCGACGGACAGTGTCACAGAGAACATACCGCCCGACGTTTCGGCGGCGGGTAAGGGTGAAAAGGTGGGGTAAGAGCCCACCGCGCCGACAGCGATGGCGGCGGCACGAAAAACCCAGTCGGGTGCAAGGCAAAATAGGGGACCGGGTGGCCCGTCCGATGGTCCCGGGTATGTCGCACGCGACTCCGGTCGCGAACCCGTGCAAACGGGTTAGAGAAATGGGCGTCGCCGGCCGCGCGAGCGGCCGGGCACAGAATCCGGCTTACAGCCCCCGGAACCAGCTCCTCCCCTCAAAGACCGAAGGCGCGCCGGGCCACGAAGTCGGGATCGGCTCCGACCTTCTTCACAAAGACGCTCCGCGAGTGCGCGAGCAGTTCCGCGGTGCTGAAGCTCTCCGCGCCTCCGTCCTGGCGCCGCCATTCCTCGTGCGCCGGGGCGCCGGGGCGGTGGAGGAAGAACACGTCGAAGTCCGCGCCGTTGTAGGCGAGGATCTGGTCGGCCCCGTCGGAGCCGGTGGCGGCCGCGAAACCGTTGGCCGCGCTCATCGCCAGTCCCGCGGGGGACGAGGCCACCGGGTAGGGCGAGGCGACGAAGTTGTAGCCGTCGGCGAGCGGCATCACGAAATCGTTGGTGCGGACCGCGCCGAGAAGCGTCAGCTCGACGGAGGAGTCGCCGTTGCGTTGGAGGAAGAGCCCTGTGCCGGGGGGGATGATCGCGTCGTCGTGCGAGCCGAAGGCCCCGACCTTCCGCCATCCGGCCCGCGGGCCGGACTCGTCGCCACAAAGATAATACGTGGAGAAGCCGCCGGAGACGCGGTTGTAGAAGAGGAGCTGGTCGGCCCGGTCGTGCCGCGGCGCGGACTTGAAGCGGGTCGTCCCGCCCGTCCCGAAGACGCGGGCGATCGTGAGGTGCTCGCGCAGGATCACGCGGTGGCCCGCCAGCACGTCGGCGGGGAGCGGGAGGCTCGTGGAGTTGTGCGGGGCGTCCTTCAGGTGCAGCACGGCGCCGCCGGCGGCGAGGGTCGCGGCGACATCGACGTCGAAACGATCACCGGCGAGCGAGTCGTCGAGCCCCGCGACGATCTCGACGTAGTGGGCGCGGCCCGTCGCGAGGCTCCGCGCCAGCGCGGCGGGCGCGAGGTCGAGCTCGAGGGTCGTGGCGGTGTTGGCGAAGACCAGCGCCGACTGGAGGACGGGGTTGTTGAGCGTCACGCCCACGGTCTGCCGTCCCGGCTCGATCGTCTGGCGGGTGAAGCCGAGCGGTTCCGACGAGGCGGTCGCGGCGGACGAGGCGGGCGCGAGGAGCAGCGAGGCGGCGAGGAGGGTGAGGGCGTGGTTGCTCATGGCGTCGTAAATTTCCTGTGAACGAGCCAACGATCGGAGCGCGCCCCGGTGATTCAAGGGACTTTTTGAAAACGCCGTGAAAGAGCCGGGATTCCTCCAGACCCGCCTGAAGGAATCCCCCCGGAGGCGGGCCGTCGCATGGAGGGAATCCTCCATGCCGCGGGCCGCGTCGTTGAGCCGCACGACGCGGTCCGGAGGCCGGTGGCCGCCTTCGCGCGCCGGTCGCCGGACTCAGGGCAGCTCGTAGATCTCGGTGATGACGAGCCCCGTCGTGCCGCCGACGCCGGACACCCGGACCGTGTATCCAGAGTTTTCCGACGCCGTGAAGATCAACGCCGCGTCGGCGCTCCCGTCCGCGAGCGGGAACGCGCCCACCGCGGCCCCCGCGGCGGCGATGAGCGCGGCCTGGCCGCCGGCGCCCCAGTCGTCGTTCGCCGCCAGGGCGGGTCCGCCGGTCGTCGCGAACACCTCGATGGCGGGGTCGGCCAGCGTGCCGGCGATCCCGAACGGCGGCGCGGCGAGCGTGGGGCCGGCCGCGCGGACGAGCAGGCGCCGCGGCGCTCCCGGGCCGAGGGTGATGCCGGGGATCAGGACCTCGTCCCCGACGCCGACGAAGCCGCGCGTCGAGAGGTTCACCAGCCGGGCCGGGTCGCCGGGCGCGTCGCCGACCACGTAGGCCTCGGCGATCACGACCCCGGTGCGCTCCGCCGTGTCGCGTACGACGAACGAGTACCCGCCCGGGGGCAGGTCGAGGACGACGGCCGCGCTCCGCGTGTCGTCGGTCGGTCCGATCGGCCCGGGCACGAGCGGGAACGCGCCGACCGTTGCGAACGCCGCCGCCGGATCCGGTGCGCCGGGCTGTTGGAGACCCCAGTCGTCGTTGCCGCCGAGTGTCGTCGACGGCCTCTGTCGGACGATCGTGAAGACGGGGTCGGGCAACAGCCCGGGGACGGCGAGGTCGGCCAGCTTCGGACCGACCGCGCGCAGGAGCACGCGTTTCGTCCCGGAGCCGGCGATCACGAAACCCGGGATGATCGCGGCGTCGCCGGCGCCGACGAAGCCGCGGGTGGCGATGTTGACGAGGCGGGCGGCGGTCGGCGCGCCGGGGAACGTCTCCGCGGGTTGGCCGGTCATCCGGGCCGAGCCCGGGCCGCCGAACCAGAGCGTGCCGGGATCGTTGAGGTTGATGGCGACGAAGTCGGGGAGCAGCCCCGGGGCCTTCCAGCGCCATGCGTCGTTGGTGGCGAGGTTGAAGAACGTCGAAGCGGCCGGGGCGATCCCGTTGAAGATGGCGACCACGAGTCGCGTGCCCGCCGCGGGGAGGTTCTGCGCGGTCTGCGGCCGGGCGAGGTCGAAATCATGGGCGAACGCGAAATGCCCGTACGGCCCGGCCGCGCCGCTGCCGGCGTCCCCGATCGTGCCGACGGGCACGCCGGTGTTGGCGCCGGCCGGCCCGGTGAGCGGGACCCACGAGCCGGTGAATCCGGCCGAGGTCGTCGAGCCCGTGAAATAACCGAGGAGCACGAGCGCGCCGTCGCCGTCGGCGACCGTCCCGGCGGTCAGCGGCGTCTGCCCGTCGGGACCGGTGAGGACGGCCTGCGGCGAGGTGTTTCCGCCGACCAGGTTTTCCAGCACGACCGTCGTCGTCGGCAGGGCCGCGGTGTCGGAGGCCGTGCTCCACGCGAGGACCAGGCCGGGGAGGAGACGGCGAAGGGGACTTGCGGGCATGCGGCGGGGAGCGTTCGCTCGGCGGCGATTCATGGCGATTCCGAAACAGCCCGGCGGCTACCGCGGACGCATCGCCCCGACGCCGTCGGGCCTGCTGCACCTCGGGCACCTCCGCACCTTCGCCACCGCGTGGGCCCGGGCCCGCGCGGCCGGGGGCGTGCTCCTCTACCGCAACGAGGACATCGATCCGCAACGCTGCCGCCCGGAGCATCTCGCGGCCGCGGTCGAGGACCTGCGTTGGGCCGGCCTCGATTGGGACGTGGGTCCGATCTCCCAGAGTGAACGTGTGCCGCTGCATCGCGCGGCTTTGCGGCGCCTGCGGGATGCAGGAGCGGTCTTCGCCTGCACCTGTTCCCGCGCCGACCTCGCCCGCGCCGCCTCCGCGCCGCACGACGATGTCGGAGAGTCCGCCTATCCCGGGACATGTCGGGGGCGGATGGAGCCGCCGTCCGGGGAGGGCGGCGCGTGTTGGCGTTTCCGCGTGCCCGATGGCGAGACGGTGGAGTTCGTCGACGGTCGGGTGGGGCGGTGCGCCTTCGTCGCCGGGAGGGATTTCGGGGACTTCGTCGTCTGGCGTCGCGACGACCTGCCGGCCTACGAGCTCGCGGTCGTGGTGGACGATGCCGCGATGGGCGTCACCGAAGCCGTGCGCGGCGAAGACCTGCTCCTCTCGACCGCGCGGCAGCTGCTTCTCTACCGTGCGCTCGCGCTCACCCCGCCGGCCTGGTTCCACTGCCCGCTCGTGCGCGACGCCGCGGGCCGCCGCCTGGCGAAGCGCGACGCCGCGCTGTCCCTGCGGGCGTTGCGGGAGCGCGGCGTCCGGCCTGAAGAACTGTCAGCGGACCTGGGAGGCGTCCTGCCGTGACGGCGGAAGTGGCGGAGAGGGAGGGATTCGAACCCTCGGTACGGTTTCCCGTACACATGATTTCCAATCATGCACATTCGGCCACTCTGTCACCTCTCCGTGAGCTTCGGCCGACGTGTGGCGGGTCGCCTGCCGCTCGAAGACGGGACAGAAACGGCTCCGGTTCCCGCAGGTCAATGGCAAACCCGGCGCCGGTGCCGGCGCGGTCGGGAACCTTGACGCCGCCCGATGGGGAGCGCAGCTTCCTGACGCCCATGAAACTCCGCTCTCCTCGAATCAACCCGCGCCCCGGGCGTGCGAGGATCGCCATCATGATGATCGACCGCGCCGGCGCGGTTGGATGAGCGGGGCCTGAAGCGGAGGAGTTCCCGAACACCAACCACGGCCGGCGACGGTCGTGGTTTTCTGTTTCCACGCCCGAGCCCGGTCGTTCGCGTCGCATGCACCGAACGTCACCACCACGACTCCCGCTCCTCGACTCCGCCTACCGACTCGCGCCGGAGGCGATCGTCGCGGCGCGTTCGCGACTTTCCGGGCACGTCGTGGAGACGCGTTGCCCGGTCAGCCCCGCGCTCGGCGCCCTCGCGGGAGTTGAGCTTTTTCTCAAGCGCGATCACGAGCAGGTGACCGGGTCCTTCAAGGAACGGGGGGCGGCGCACGCCCTGCTCCGACTCGACCACGCGACGCGTCGGCGCGGTGTGGTCGCGGCCTCCGCCGGGAATCATGCGCTCGGGCTCGCCCGCCACGGCGACCGACTCGGCGTGCCGGTGACGCTTGTGATGCCGGTCGCCGCGGCGCGGGTGAAGGTCGAGCGCTGCCGCGCCCTGCGGGCGAACGTCGTGCTCGCGGGGGCGACGTATGATGAGGCGGAGGTCGTGGCCCGCGCGCTCGCGGCGGAGCGGGGCCTGAGCTACGTGCATCCGTTCGACGACGCGGATGTGATCGCAGGGCAGGGGACGATGGGGCTGGAGATCGTGGAACAGGCGCCGGGGGTCGAGGTGGTCTTCGTGCCGGTGGGCGGGGGTGGTCTGCTCGCCGGCGTGGCGTCGGCGGTGAAGACGGCGCGCCCGGCGGTGCGGGTGATCGCGGTGGAGCCGCTCGCCGCGGCGTCCTACGCCGCCGCGTACGCGGCGGGAGCGCCGGCGGCGGTCGCGGTGGGGCCGACGTTGGCCGACGGCCTGAGCGTGGCCCGGATCGGCGCGATCCCCTGGGCGGTTTCCCGCGGCCTGGTCGACGGGGTCGTCACCGTTTCCGAACGAGAGATCGCCCGGGCGATGGTGCGGCTCTTCGAGCACGAGCGGACGGTCGTGGAGGGGGCCGGTGCGGTCGCGCTGGCGGGCGCGCTGTCGGGGAGGTGCGCGGGGCTCGCGGGGGCGCGGGTCGCCGTGCCGTTGACGGGCGCGAACGTTGACGCGACGCGCTTCGCCGAGGCGCTGCGCTCCGGTGGAGAGGAGTCTCCGGCCCCGGACGGGCTCAGTCGTTGAGGTTGAAGCGGAACAACTGAACCATCCGGGTGCGCACGCTGGCGCCGTCCTTCTCGCCGGCGTCGAAGCGCCAGAGGCGGATCGCGTCGAGCGCGGCGCCCTCGAATTCGCGGTGGCTGGACGCGTCGACCCGCGGGTTGCGCACGATGCCCTGCTCGTCGACGACGAAGAGGACGCGCACCCAGCCGGTGATGCCGGCCTGTTTGGCTTCGTAGGGGTAGCGCGGGGCGATGCGTTGGAGCGGGGAGGGTTGCCGGTCGAGTTGCGACGGGTCGAACTCGCCGATCGCCCCGACGTCCTCAGGCACGGCCCAGGAAAACGGGCCGCCGGTCACCGGCCCGCCCGGGAAGGGGCCGGGCATGAAGGTGGGCTTCGTGGGCGAGATCGGAATCTCTTCCGGGGGGATTTTCAGCTGCGGCGTTTGCACGCGGACGGTGATTTCCGCCGGCGTCTCCGTGGGCGGCGTCGGCGGGGCGGGCGGCGCGGGGACGTAGGCCTCGAAGGGCGGCGGCGTTTCGACCGGCTCGACCACGATCGCGATCATGTTGGCGAGCGGCAGGGCGGCGAACAGCACGAGGGTCGCCCCGAGGGACAGACCGACGGAACTTCTCTGGGCATGCGACGGAGCCTTGTGGGCGTAGCCGTCTCGGACAGGAGCGGGGATGGTCATTGGGGGTGATCCTCCTGAGACGCCGGGAGGATGGCCCCGATCACGCGCGACGGCAAGGGCGGCGTCGCGGGTTTTCGGAGGTCGCGGAGCTCCGTGTCGGCGCGGTGCGCTTGGTGCGGATGGAACGGCTGGTTTTCCGACCGCCGTCGGAACGTCGCTCACGGCGACAGGAATGACGCCGCTTCGGGCGGGGGGACAAAAAAAGACGACCGCCCGCGAGGGAGGTCGTCGAGAGGGCCGCGGTGCGGCTACCGGCTCACTGGTTCAGGTTGAACCGGAACGGCTGCATCATCTTCGTGCGGACGTTGGCACCGTCCTTCACGCCGGGGGTGAAGCGCCAGAGGCGGATCGCATCGAGGGCGGAGGACTCGAATTCGCGGTGGCTGGAGGCGTCGACCCGGGCGTTGCGGACGGCGCCGGTCTCGTCGACGATGAAAAGCACGCGGACCCAGCCGGTGATGCCGGCCTGTTTGGCTTCGTAGGGATAGTTGGGACCGACGCGCTGGATGGGATTGGGATGCTTGTCGAGTTCGGAGAGTTCGAAGACGCGCATCTCGTCGAGGGCGTCGAAACCGGCGAGGGTCTGGCCCATGCCGAAGTCGCCGGAGGCCGAGCCGGTTCCGGGATTGAGGAGCACGTCGAGCGCGGCGAGCGTGAGGGGTGGAGGGGTTTTCTCGAGCTCGGGCTTCTCCTCCTGTTTCTCGGGCTCGGGCGGCGGGGGCGGTTCGTTCGGCGGCGGAGGCGGCGGGGGGAGGGTGTTGTCGAGTTGGAGCAGGTCGGTGTTGTCCGAATTGGTGATCGAAAGGAGGTTGGCGAGGGGGACGGCGATGAAGAGCACGACCGTCATCCCGATCGAGAGGCCGACGGTTGCGCCGCGGTTGGCGCCCTTGGTGGTCTGGGTGTACAGCGTCTTCATGGGGTGGGGCGTGGTGTCAGGCGGAGGATTTTTCCGAGTAGTGCTGGAGGGTAACGTTTTCGAGCCGGACGAGCAAGCGGAGGAACGAGTTCCGCATCTGCTTGACGAGGTAGACGACGAACGTGCCGGGGATGGCGAGGAAGAGGCCCATCTCCGTCGTGATGAGGGCGACCTGGATGCCTTCGGCGACGACCGCCGTGGTCTTTTCCGCGCCCCCCATGGCGAGGCCCTGGAAGGTGGTGAGCATGCCGAGCACCGTGCCGAGGAGGCCGAGGAGCGGGGCCGCGTTCACGAGGGTGTTGAGGACGTTGATGTTGATGTTGATCCGGGGGATCTCGTTGAGGCGGACCTCCTCGAAGCGGGTCTTGATGTCGCGCATGTCCGTCACCCCGTCCTGCGAGTAGCGGACGATCTCGCCGATCTGCCCGGCGGCCGATTCGGGAGCGGTGACCCACCGGCGGATCTGCTCGTCGGTGATCTTGTGCGCACGGATCGGGAGCAGCGTGAGGATCATGTAGAACCCGAGGCCGTACATCAGGAGCCCCAGGAGGAAGAGCGGGAACATGACCCAACCGCCGTCGATGATCGGTTGGACGAACGTGGAGATGGTTTCGAACATGGGTGAGGGATCGGAGACCGCCGGGACCAAGAAATCAAGCGGTCACCGATCCGCAAGGGATGGTGACCGATGGGCATCTAACCCGCGGCGCTTCGGGTGGGTCAAGTGGAAGATTTTCGCCGTTTGGAGAATTGTCCGCCCGCCGGGCCGCGGACGGCGGCGAGGAAGTCGCTCTGCGCGGAGAACGGCGGCACACCGTCCCGCGCGGCGGCGGGGACGTAGGCTCCATCGCTGCGGAGTTCGCGGGCGTCGACCGTGTCGTCGAGGAGCGCGGGAAAGTAGCGGCGGATGATCCGCGCGCGGAGGGCGGGATCCTCGATCGGGACGAGCAGCTCCACGCGGCGCAAGAGGTTGCGTGGCATCAGATCGGAGCTGCCGATGTAGAGATGGGGCGCGCCGTCGTTCTCGAAGTGGAACACGCGGGCGTGCTCGAGGAAACGGCCGACGATGCTGCGCACGCGGATGTTTTCGGAGATTCCCGGGACGCCGGGCACGAGCCCGCAGATGCCGCGCACGATCAGATCGATGCGCACGCCGGCGCCCGAGGCGGCGTAGAGGGCGTCGATCATCGTCTTGTCGATCAGGCTGTTGATCTGGATGACGATGCGGGCGGGCCGGCCGGCGCGGGCGTTGGCGGCCTCGATCGAGATGCGGCGCAGGAGCGCGCGTTGCAGGTTGTAGGGCGCGACAAGGAGGCGCCGGAACGTCTGTGGTCGGCCGAAGCCGGTGAGCGCGTTGAAGAGGTGGGCGATCTCGCGGGTGAGGGTCGTGCGGGCGGTGAAGAGGCTGAAGTCGGTGTAGAGTCGGGCCGTCTTCGGGTTGTAGTTGCCGGTGCCGAGGTGGGCGAAATGGAGCAGCCCATGACCCTCGCGACGCACGACGAGCGAGCACTTCGCGTGGATCTTCAGGCCGACGATCCCGTAGACGACGTGGACGCCGGCCTCCTCCATCCGGCGGGCCCATTGGATGTTGTTGGCCTCGTCGAAGCGGGCCTTCAACTCGATGAGCGCGGTGACTTGTTTGCCGCGCCGCGAGGCCTCGATGAGCGCCTTGACGATCGGCGAATCGCCGCTCGTGCGGTAGAGCGTCTGCTTGATCGCGAGGACGCCGGGGTCGCTCGCGGCGGTCTCGATGAACTCCACCACCGGGTCGAACGATTCGTAGGGGTGGTGGAGGAGCAGGTCGCCGGCGGCGATGCGGCGCCAGAGGCCGCCCTCGGCGGCGTGGTCGGCGAGCGGCGCGGGGGTGAACGGGGCGAACTTCAGTTCGGGACGGTCGATCTCGTCGTAGATCGAAAGCAGGCGCACGAGGTTGATCGGGCCGTCGATGCGGAAGACGTACTCGTTGGGCAGGTTGACGTGGTCGAGGAGCGTCTGGAAGAGCGTCGCGTCGACCCCTTCCTCGACCTCGAGGCGCACCGCGGCACCGCGACGGAGGTTGCGCAGTTCGTTCTCGATCTTCTTGAGGAGGTTTTCCGCCTCCTCCTCCTCGATGTAGAGGTCGCTGTTGCGGGTGAGGCGGAAGACGCGGGCGTGGGTCACGCGGCAGCCCGGGAAGAGCCGGTCGACACAGAGCTTCACGATCTCGCCGATGAAGATCATGACCGTGGCCCCGTCGTCCCCGCCGGCGATGCGGACGACGTTGGGGAGCGTGCGCGGGATGGGGACGAGCGCGAGCAGGGCCTCGTTGTGCGACGTGTCGGGGTAGTCGATCGAGACGACGAGGTTGAGCGTCTTGTTGCCGATGTGCGGAAACGGGTGCGAGGGGTCGATCGCCAGCGGCGTGAGGAGCGGGAAGACCTCCTTCTCGAAGAAGTGCCGGCACCAGGCGAGCTCGGCGTCCCCGAGCTCGGGGGCGGTCTTGAAGCGGATCCGCTCGCGGGCGAGCGCGGGCTTCACCTCGGAGTTCCAGCAGCGGTACTGGTCGTCCACCAGCGACGCCACCACGGAGTGGATACGTCGCAGCACCTCCTGCGGACCGAGGCCGTCGTGGGTCGTCTCGTGGAGGTCGGAGTCGACCTGTTGGATCAGGCCGGCGACGCGGATCTCGAAGAACTCGTCGAGGTTGGAGCTGACGATCGCGAGGAACTTCAGGCGCTCGAGCAGGGGCGTGCGGGGCGAGCGCGCGATGTCGAGCACGCGCCGGTTGAAGGCGAGCCAGCTCAGCTCGCGGTTGAAGTAGGGAAGGATCCCGGCGCGGCGCGCGGAGGCGGGCGGACGGCTCTTGGAGGCGGGACGCATCGAGGCCCGGTATGGAGGCGGAACTCCGGGGCGAGGCAAGCACCAGCCGGTTGTGACGACGCCCCGGGCGCAGAGCGGGGTTGCGAAAGCGGCGGGCGCCGATTCCCCTCCGCTTCCACCCTCTCATGTCCGAGCATCCCTTTCTTTCCCAGGATTTCCTCATCCGCTGGTCCGCGCTCACCCCGGAGTACGTCGTGCCCGACATCACCCGCGCCCTCGACGAGGCGTGCGCGCGGCTGGCGGCCGTGAGCGCGGTCGCCCCGGAGTCGGCCACCTTCGAGAACACGTTCCTCGCCCTCGAAGCGGCGACGGAATCGCTCAACCGCGCCTGGGGCGCCGTCGCGCACCTCGCCTCGGTCTGCGACTCGAAACCGCTGCGCGACGCCCACAACGCGATGCTCGCCGCGGTGAGCGGGTTCTTCGCGCGGATCCCGCTCGACCCCGGCCTGTGGGCCGCCCTTCGCGCCTTCGCCGCGAAGCCCGCGGCCGCCTCCCTGACCGGCGCCCACCGGCGGCTCTTGGAGGAGACGCTGGCGGACTTCCGGCAGGCCGGCGCGGATCTGCCCGTGGAGAAGAAGGCGCGGCTCGAGGCGATCGAGGGCGAGCTCGCGACGCTCACCCAGAAGTATGCGGAAAACACCCTCGATGCGACCAACGCCTGGGAGCTCGTCGTCGAGGACGAGGCCCGGCTCGCGGGATTGCCCGCCTCGGCCCGCGAGGCCGCGCGCCGCAACGCCCTCGCCCGGGGGCTCGGCGATGACGCCCGCCCGGTCTGGCGTTTCACCCTGCACCATCCGTCGCTCGAGTCGTTCCTGACCTACCTCGAGGACGATTCCCTGCGCCGTCGCATGTGGGAGGGCGCCGCCGCCGTCGGGGCGCAGGCCCCGCACGACAACACGCCATTGATCGGTCGCATCCTCGCCTTGCGCCACGAACGGGCCGGGTTGCTGGGCCGGGCGCATTTCGCCGACCTCGTGCTGGAGCGGCGGATGGCGCGCGACGGCGCGACCGCCGCGAAGTTCGTCGACGGGATGCACGCCCGGGTGCGCGAGGCGTTCCTCCGCGACTGCCGCGAGCTGGAGGAGTTCAAGGCCGCGCGCACCGGGGACGCCTCCGGCCCGCTCGAGCCCTGGGAGATCGCGTTCTGGGCGGAGCGGCTCCGCCGCGAACGCTACGATTTCGACGAGGAACAACTCCGCCCCTATTTCCCGATCGATCGCGTGATCGACGGACTCTTCCGCATCTGCGAGCGGCTCTTCGACCTGCGGATCCGGGCCCACGAAGGCTCCGCCGAGACCTGGCACTCCGAGGTGAAGGTCTACGATTGCTTCGATGCCGACGGGGCGACGCTCCTCGGCTCGTTCTACACCGACTGGCATCCGCGCGAGCCCAAGCGCGGCGGCGCGTGGATGAACCACCTCGTCACCGGGGGGCCGCAGCCCGACGGTTCCCGCCTGCCCCACCTCGGCCTCGTTTGCGGCAACCTCACCGCGCCCGTCGGCGGCGCCCCGGCCCTTCTCAACCACCGGGAGGTCGAGACGGTTTTCCACGAGTTCGGCCACCTCCTGCACCACCTCCTCGGCGAGGTGCCGGTCAAGTCGCTCAACGGCGTCAATGTCGCCTGGGACTTCGTCGAGCTCCCCTCGCAGATCCTGGAGAACTGGACCTGGGAGCGCGAGAGCCTCGACCTCTTCGCCCGCCATCACGAGACGGGTGCGACGATCCCCGAGGCGCTCTTCACCCGCATGAAGGCGGCGCGCAACTTCCGGGCCGGCGTGGCCGCGATGCGCCAGCTCGCCTTCTGCCGGATCGATCTGCTGATGCACATGGATCCGCGGCGCTTCCTCGACGCGCCCGATCTCGAGGCGGAGGTCCGGTCGCTGCTCGCCGACCACATGATCCCGACGCGCACGCCTTCACCCAGCATCATCCGGCGGTTCGGCCACCTCTTCTCCAGCCCGGTCGGATATGCCGCGGGCTACTACTCCTACAAGTGGGCCGAGGTGCTCGACGCCGACGCCTTCACCCGCTTCCAACGAGAGGGCGTCTTCAACGCCGCCACCGGTCGCGCCTTTCGCGAAGCCATCCTGAGCCGCGGCAACAGCGAGGAGCCGATGGTGCTCTTCACCCGGTTCATGGGCCGCGAGCCCGATCCCACCGCGCTGCTCGTGCGCAGCGGCCTCGCCGAACCGGCGGCGTAGGCGTCACGAGTGGGACGTTTTCGTCGCGCCTGCGTCCCACGGGTGGGACACGGTGCGCCTCCGCCCGGCGGTCCGCGGACGAAACGCATCGCGTCCTCCGTCGCCGTGCATCCGACAAGCGGCTCGGGCCGACGATCTTGCGAAAATCCATGAACCGCCGGCCGCATTCGGTGGACGAAGGAAGGCCGCGTGCTACATTCCGCGCGCAACCCGAATCCACAAAATGAACACGTCCCTTTTCCTCGTCCTGCTCGTCCCCACCATCCTCTTCGCGCTCTACGCCCAGATGCGCGTCTCCAGCGCCTACAACAAGAACGCCCGCATCCCCTCCCGGGGCCGGATCACCGGCGCGGAGGCGGCGAACTCGGTGATGGCGCGCGCGGGGATCCGCGACGTCGAGATCGTCCAGGTGCCCGGTCATCTCACCGACCACTACGATCCGACGAACAAGCGGCTCGCCCTTTCCGAGGAGAACTACCACGGCACGAGCCTCGCCGCCCTCGGCGTCGCGGCCCACGAGGCCGGGCACGCGATCCAGCACAAGGTCGGCTACGGCGCCCTCAAGGCCCGCATGGCCCTCGTTCCGGTCACGATGTTCGCCTCCAAGGTCCTGCCTTTCGTGATGCTCGGCGGCTTCTTCTTCGCGGGCATGGGCGGGATCTTCATCGAGATCGGCATCATCTGTTACCTGGTGTTGACGGTGTTCCACCTCGTGACGCTCCCGGTCGAGTTCGACGCCAGCAAGCGGGCCCGCGTCGAATTGGTCGGCCTCGGCATCATCGACCGCGACGAGATGCCCGGCGTCACCCAGACCCTCAACGCCGCGGCGCTGACCTACGTGGCGGCGTTCCTCTCGTCGCTCATGCACCTCGTCTACCTGCTGCTGTTGCGGCGCAACTGACACCGGCCGACACCCTCCGCCACGCAAGCGCCCGAACCATCGGGCGCTTTTTTTGCGCAACAGATCGGACGACGTTCGCCCGGCGGCCCGCCCGAAAATCCTTGGCCCCCCGGTCGACGGGGCTACAACCCCGGTTTCCCCGCGCCGCGGGGCCGTCGCCTTCCGGGCGCGCTTCACCCTCGACTGCCCTCTTCATGGATAAACGAGCCTGGTCCCTCTTCGCCTTCGGCCTCGTGGTCGGCTGCCTGCTCTGCGCCGCGTTCTTCATCCCGTTGATCCGCGGCGGTTCGGGTGGCGGCGATCGGACCGTCATCAAACTCGCCCACGTGCTCGATCGCGCGCATCCGGTGCACGTCGCGATGGAGTTCATGGACCGCCGCCTCCGCGAACTCTCCGGCGGCACGGTCGAGCTGTTGATCATCCCGAACAGCCCGCTCGGCTCCGAGACCGAGTGCCTCTCGCAGGTGCGCAGCGGCGCGCTGGAGATGACCAAGGTCTCGGCCGCCGCCCTCGAGACCTTCGTGCCCGAGATGGCGGTCTTCAGCCTGCCCTACCTCTTCCGCGACCACGGGCACTTCTGGCGCGTCCTCGACGGCCCGATCGGCGACGAGATCCTCGCCGCCGGCGCCCGCGTCGGCGTCCACGGCCTGTGTTACTACGACTCCGGCAGCCGCAGCTTCTACACCATCGGCAAGCCCGTGCTCACCCCCGAGGACGTGCGCGGCAAGAAGATCCGCGTGATGCAGAGCCCGATGGCGATGCAGCTCATCCGCACGCTCGGCGGCGCGCCGACCCCGGTGGCCTTCGGCGAGCTCTACACCGCCCTCCAGCAGGGCATGGTCGACGGCGCGGAGAACAACGAGCCGAGCTACGAGACCAGCCGGCACTTCGAGGTCGCGCGCCACTACTCGCTCGACGAACACACGAGCATC
>DAIPIQ010000063.1:17867-20059 GCA_036770745.1 Opitutaceae bacterium
TCACCCAAAGCCACAATCGGCGCATCCCCGACGTGGTGCTCTTCAGCCGACAGGTCTGGGAGCGGCTCCCGGCGCACGTGCAGAAATGGATCCAGCAGGCCGCCGACGAGTCGTCGGAGTTCCAGCGCGAACTCTGGGCCGAGAGCACCGGCGAGACCCTGAAGCGCCTCGAGGCCGCGGGCGTCTCGATCCACCGGCCCGACAAGGCCCCCTTCGTCGAGGCCTCGGCCCCGATGTACGCCGAGTTCGAAGGCGGGATGCTGGGCGAACTCGCCCGGCGCATCCGCGAGGTGGAGTGATGAGCGCCGCACCTTCGCCCATCGATCGGACGTGGGGTCTGTTCGTCCGCGCGCTCGAGTGGTTCACCATCCTGCTCTTCATCGCCCTGACCCTCGACGTGCTCTGGGGCGTGTTCTCCCGCTACGTCCTCGGGGCCCAGGCGACCTGGACCGACGAGCTCGCCCGTTACCTCCTCGTCTGGGTCTCGCTCTTCGGAGCGGCCATCATGTATCGGGAACATGGACACCTCGGCATCGACTACTTCGTGGGCAAGCTCCACCCCGACGTGCAGCGGATCAACGCCATCCTCGGCGAGGTGGTCGTCGGCGGCTTCGCCCTCGTCGTCCTCGTCGTCGGCGGGGGCCGGCTCGTGCGGGACGCGTTCAACGCCTCCGAGATGACCTCCGCCCTCGGGATCGAGGTCTGGTGGCTCCACCTCGCGACCCCGGTGAGCGGGTTCTTCTTCGTGGCGTTCGCGATCGAGCACGTCTTGCAGCGACGGCTCAACCTGCCCGCGACCGACCCGACGGGAGGTGCCGTGAAATGACCGCCGAGATCCTCGTCCTCCTCGTCCTCTTCCTCGGCCTGCTCGTCCTCAACGTCCCCGTGGCGGTCTGCATCGGCGTCGCCGCCGCCGGGATGATCGCCACCCTCGGCCAGGTGCCCACCGCGTTCCTCGTCGGCGAGCGGATGACCAACGGGATCAACAGCTTTCCCCTGCTCGCGATCCCGTTCTTCGTGCTCTCGGGCGTCCTCATGGGCGAGGGCGGGATGGCGCGACGGCTGATGGACTTCGCCGCCGCGCTCGTCGGCCGCCTCCCGGGCGGTCTCGCTTTTGTGAATACGGTCTCCTGCATGCTCTTCGGCGCCGTCTCCGGTTCCGCCGCGGCGGCGGTCTCGTCGATCGGCGGCTTCATGATCCCGCAGATGGAGCAGAAGGGCTACACCCGGGAGTTCGCCGTCGCCCTCACCGCGACCTCGGCCACGACCGGGCTGCTCATCCCGCCGAGCAACATCATGATCGTCTACGCCGTGGTCTCCGGCGGCGTCTCGGTCGCGGGCCTCTTCGTCGCCGGCGTGGTGCCCGGCCTGCTCGTCGGCCTGCTCATCATGGCCGCGAGCGTGGTGATGATGCGGCTGGGCGGTCGCCGGAAGGGCGCGGACGCGCTGGAGCTGCCGCGCTTCTGGCCTTCGCTCTTCGGGGCGCTGCCGGGCGTTCTCCTGATCGTGATCGTGATGGGCGGGATCCTCGGCGGCGTGTTCTCCCCGACCGAGGCCTCCGCCTTCGCCGTCGCCTACGCGCTCGTCCTGGGCTGCGTCTTCTATCGGGAACTGAAGTTGAGCCGCGTGCCGGAGATCTTCCTCAAGTCCGCGAAGACGACCTCGGTCGTGATGCTCCTCATCGGGGCCAGCCAGGCGATGAGCTGGATCCTCACCTACGAGAACATCCCCCAGACGGTGAGCGACGCCCTCCTCGCGCTTTCGCAGAATCCGCTGGTGGTGCTCCTGCTCATCAACGTGCTCCTCCTCGCGGTCGGCACGTTCATGGACATGACGCCCGCGGTCCTGATCTTCACCCCGATCTTCCTTCCCGTCGTGGTGAAGCTCGGGATGGATCCGGTCCACTTCGGGATCGTGATGATCGCCAACCTCTGCATCGGCCTGTGCACGCCACCCGTGGGCACCTGCCTCTTCGTCGGCTGCGGCGTCGGCAAGACCACGATCGCCCGCGTCGCGGCGCCGATGATCCCGCTCTTCGTCGCGATGGTGGTCGCGCTGATGCTCATCACCTACGTCCCCGCGATCTCGCTCTGGCTCCCGGGCGTTTTCGGGCTCTGAGCCGCCGCGCGTCATGATCGCACGCGAGCCCTTTGGCCGGCTCCCGGATGGTCGCCTCGTCGAGCGGATCACGC